>DATFEQ010000016.1:0-14085 GCA_035250905.1 Steroidobacteraceae bacterium | reverse complement strand
AGATCTATATCGCCTGGCGCGCCAGCATCTGAATCGCGCCGGTATCGACGCCGTGTATGGCGGCGGGCGGTGCACGTTCGCGGAGACCGGGCGGTTCTTCTCCTACCGCCGCGACGGCGAATGCGGGCGCATGGCGACGCTCATCTGGATCGAGTGAGCGGGCGAGGAGCCGTGCTAGGATCGGGAAAAACCACAAGCAGCCTGCATGTCGACACTCTCCTGGATCCTCCTGTTCACCGCACTTGGCGGCGTGCTGAGCGCGCTCGCGGCGAGCGTGTTCCTGCTCATGTCGGCTTCGCGCCGCGCGGCCTGGCTGCCGCATCTCATCAGCTTCGCGACCGGCGCGCTGCTCGGCGCCGCGCTCCTCAAGCTCCTGCCCAACGCGATCGAGGCGGCCGGTCTCTCGAACGTCCATCTCATCGGCTTCGCACTGGTGGCGGGCATCTTCGCCTTCTTCGTGCTGGAGAAGCTCGTCATCTGGCGGCATTGCCACCAGCACGACTGCGACTCGCACGTCCCGCACCTGGATCCTCGTGACCGTGCGTCGGGCATCCTGATCCTCACCGGGGATGCGATCCACAACGCGCTCGACGGTGTGTTGATCGCCGCGGCGTTCATGCTGGACGTCGGCCTCGGCATTCTCACGAGCATCGCGGTGATCGCGCACGAAATTCCGCAGGAAGTCGGCGACCTCGCGATTCTCCTGAACAGCGGAATGTCGCGCGCGCGTGCCTTCGCGCTCAACCTGCTCACCAGCCTGACGTCGATCGTCGGCGGCCTGCTGGCATTTTTTGCGCTCGAGCAGGCACAGCAGGCGGTGCCTTATGCGCTGGCGGTCGCGGCCTCGTGTTTCCTGTACGTGGCCGTGGCGGACCTCATTCCCGGCCTGCATCGGCGCGTGGAGGTGAGGGCCAGCGTCCACCAGATGGTCCTCATTGCGGTCGGAATCGCCGTCATCGTGCTCACGGACAGGCTCACCGGGATGCATTGATTTCCCGCCTCCGGGCCTTACATTTGGACGCACAGTCGTGCCCGGAGTCCCCCATGCGCATGGACAAACTGACCGCTAAGTTCCAGCAGGCGCTGTCCGACGCGCAGTCGCTCGCCGTCGGCCGCGACCATCAGTTCATCGAGCCCGTCCACCTGCTGCTCGCCCTGCTCAACCAGGAAGGCGGGAGCGTGCGTCCGCTGCTCGAGAAAGCCGGCGCGAACGTGACGCGCATGCGCTCCGAGCTCATGGCGGCGATCGATCGGCTCCCCAGGGTCGAGGGCGCGGCGGGCGAAGTGCACGTGTCCAACGACCTCGGGCGACTCCTCAACGTGGTCGACAAGCTCGCACAGGACCGTGGCGATCAATACATCGCCTCGGAGCTCTTCGTCCTCGCGGCCTTCGAGGATCGCGGGGCCCTCAAGAGCATCCTGCGCGATGCCGGTGCCGTGCGGGGTGCCGTGGAGAAAGCGATCGACGAAGTCCGCGGCGGCCAGAAGATCGACGATGCCAACGCCGAAGAGGGTCGGCAGGCGCTCGAGAAGTACACCATCGATCTCACCGAGCGCGCCGAGCAGGGCAAGCTCGATCCGGTGATCGGCCGTGACGACGAGATCCGGCGCACCGTGCAGGTGCTGCAACGGCGCACCAAGAACAATCCCGTGCTGATCGGCGAGCCGGGTGTCGGCAAGACCGCCATCGTCGAGGGTCTCGCACAGCGCATCGTGAATGGCGAGGTTCCCGAAGGGCTCAAGGGCAAGCGCATCCTGGCGCTCGACCTGGGCGCGCTCATCGCCGGAGCCAAGTTCCGCGGCGAGTTCGAAGAGCGCCTGAAGGCCGTGCTCCGCGACCTCGCCAAGCAGCAAGGCCAGATCATTCTCTTCATCGACGAGCTGCACACCATGGTGGGTGCCGGCAAGGCCGAAGGCGCCATGGATGCGGGCAACATGCTGAAGCCCGCGCTCGCGCGTGGCGAGCTGCACTGCGTCGGCGCGACCACGCTCGACGAGTATCGCAAGTACGTCGAGAAGGATGCGGCGCTCGAGCGACGCTTTCAGAAGGTGTTGGTGGATGAGCCGAGCGTGGAGGACACGATCGCGATCCTGCGCGGACTGAAGGAACGTTACGAGATCCATCACAAGGTCGATATCACCGATCCCGCGATCGTGAGCGCCGCCACGCTGTCGCACCGCTACATCACGGATCGGCAGTTGCCGGACAAGGCGATCGACCTCATCGACGAGGCGGCCTCGCGCATCCGCATGGAGATCGACTCCAAGCCCGAGACGATGGATCGCCTCGAGCGGCGCATCATCCAGCTCAAGATCGAGCGCGAGGCGCTCAAGAAGGAAAAGGACGAGGCGTCGAAGAAGCGCCTCGCAGCGCTCGAGGACACGCTCACGGGACTGGAGAAGGAATACGCCGACCTCGAGGAGGTGTGGAAAGCCGAAAAGGCGGCGTTGCAGGGCACCGCGCACATCAAGGAGGAGCTCGAGCGCGCCAAGCTCGAGCTCGAGACTGCGCGCCGTGCCGGCGACCTCGGGCGCATGTCGGAGCTCCAGTACGGGCGCATCCCCGAGTTCGAGAAGCGCCTCGCGCAGGCGGCCGAGGCCGAGAAGAAGGGCACGACGCTGTTGCGCAGCAAGGTGACCGAGGAAGAGGTTGCAGAGGTCGTCTCCAAGTGGACCGGCATCCCGGTCTCGAAGATGCTCGAGGGCGAGAAGGAGAAGCTCCTCAAGATGGAGGAGGCGCTCGAAAAGCGCGTCGTCGGCCAGTCGGAAGCCGTGCACATCGTCTCGAACGCCATCCGCCGCTCACGCGCCGGGCTCTCCGATCCGCGTCGGCCGAACGGTTCGTTCCTGTTCCTGGGTCCCACCGGTGTCGGCAAGACCGAGCTCTCGAAAGCGCTCGCCGAGTTCCTGTTCGACACCGAAGAGGCGCTCGTCCGCATCGACATGTCCGAGTTCATGGAAAAGCACTCGGTCGCGCGGCTGATCGGCGCACCACCGGGCTACGTCGGCTACGAGGAGGGCGGCCATCTCACGGAAGTGGTCCGGCGCCGCCCGTATTCGGTCATCCTGCTGGATGAGGTCGAAAAGGCGCATCCGGATGTCTTCAACGTGCTGCTGCAGGTCCTCGACGACGGTCGGCTGACCGACGGCCAGGGCCGCACGGTCGATTTCCGCAATACCGTCATCATCATGACCTCGAACCTGGGCTCGCAGGTGATCCAGGAGATGGCGGGCGAGGAGAACTACGCGCGCATGAAGAGCGCGGTGATGGAGATCGTGCAGCAGAACTTCCGCCCCGAGTTCATCAACCGCATCGACGACATTGTCGTGTTCCATCCGCTCGGCGGCGAGCAGATCCGCAAGATCGTCGAAATCCAGCTCGTATACCTGCGCCGGCGGCTCGCGGAGCGCGACATCGACTTCAGTCTCGACGACAAGGCGCGCGACCATCTTGCGGAAGCCGGCTATGACCCGGTATATGGGGCGCGTCCGCTCAAACGCGCGATCCAGCAGCAGATCGAGAACCCGCTGGCGCAGGCGATCCTGCGGGGCCAGTTCGGGCCGGGCGATCGCGTGCGCGCCACGGTACGAGGCGGCCAGATCACCTTCGAGAAGGACAAGAAATAGAATAGGAGTCGCATGCCGATCTACGAGTACCAGTGCGATGCCTGCGGGCACACCCTCGAAGCCCTGCAGCAGTTCGCCGATGCTCCGTTGAAGAAGTGCCCCGACTGTGGCAAATCGAAACTCCGCCGGCTCCTGTCCGCGCCCATGTTCCTGCTGAAAGGTTCTGGCTGGTACGAAACGGACTTCAAGTCCGACAAGGAGGTCAAGCGCAACCTCGCCGATCGGCCGGAGAAAGAAGAGTCGAAGACGGAATCGACGACGGCCCCGGCGGCATCCAAGTCCGACACCGGCAAGGACACCGAGGCTGCGAAGGCCGAGACGAAGTCCGCGCCCGAGACGAAGCGCACCAGCGTCGCCGTGAGCAAACCGGGCAAGCGCAAGGGCGCGCGCCGCGGCGGCCTCAGGAAGGCCAGACGACGCAGAACATGAGGCTTTTTGCTACGCTACGCGCCCTTTTTCGGGTGTGTCATGCGTAGTCACTACTGCGGCCAGGTCAACGAGCGTCTCGCGGGGCAGGAGGTCAGCGTCGCGGGCTGGGTGCATCGCCGGCGCGACCACGGCGGCGTGATTTTCGTCGACCTGCGTGATCGCGAGGGACTGCTGCAGGTGGTGTTCGATCCGGACGCCCCCGCGGTCTTCGCGGAAGCGGAGCGGCTGCGCAACGAATTCGTGATCCAGGTGCGCGGCCTCGTGCGTCCCCGTCCCGGCGGCACTGCGAACACGAACCTCGCTTCGGGCCAGGTGGAACTGCTTGCGCGCGAGCTCGTTCTGCTCAATCGTTCGGAGCCCCTGCCGTTTCAGCTCGACGAGGACGTCAACGAGGAGCTCAGGCTCAAGTACCGCTACCTCGATCTGCGTCGCGAGGTGATGACGCAGCGCCTGCGGCTGCGTCACGCAGTGACGCGCGCGATGCGTGCCTACCTCGACGAGCATGGCTTCGTCGATCTCGAAACCCCCATGCTCACCAAGGCGACGCCCGAAGGCGCGCGCGATTATCTCGTGCCGAGCCGCACGCACGCGGGAAAGTTCTTCGCGCTCCCGCAGTCGCCGCAGATCTTCAAGCAGCTCCTGATGATGTCGGGCTTCGACCGCTACTACCAGATCGTGCGTTGTTTCCGGGACGAGGATCTGCGCGCCGATCGCCAGCCCGAGTTTACCCAGCTCGATCTCGAGACCTCGTTCCTGGGCCAGGACGAGATCATGGCGATCATGGAGGGGCTCATCCGTCACCTCTTCAAGGAGGTGCTGGGTGCCGAGGTGGCCAACCCGCTCCCGCGGCTCACGTACGCGGATGCCATGCGTCGCTACGGCTCCGACAAGCCGGACCTGCGCAACCCGCTCGAGCTCGTCGACGTCGCGGATCTGGTGAAGGACTGCGAGTTCAAAGTGTTCGCGGGTCCGGCGGCCGATCCGCAAGGGCGCGTCGCGGCGCTGCGGGCGCCGCAGGGCGGCAAGCTCTCGCGCAAGGAAATCGACGACTACACGGCCTACGTCGCGCGCTACGGTGCGAAGGGCTTGGCGTACGTCAAGGTCAACGACGCCGGCAAGGGGCGTGATGGCCTGCAGTCGCCGATCCTCAAGTTCCTCTCCGACGCGGCGGTCGCCGGCATCCTGCAGCGGACCGGCGCGCAGACGGGGGACCTCATCTTCTTCGGTGCGGACAGCGCCAAGGTGGTGAGCGATGCGCTCGGCGCGCTGCGCCTCAAAGTCGGTCACGACCTCGGGCTCGTGACGCCCGGCTGGCGACTGCTCTGGGTGGTCGACTTTCCGATGTTCGAGTGGGATGCGGAGGAAAAGCGCTGGATGGCGATGCATCATCCGTTCACCTCGCCACGCAATGACGATCCGGCGAATCTCAAGGCGGATCCGGGCGGCGCAATGGCGCGCGCTTACGACATGGTGCTGAACGGCACCGAGCTCGGCGGCGGGTCGGTGCGAATTCATCGCCAGGAAATGCAGTCGACGGTGTTCGAGCTCCTCGGCATCGGGGCGGAAGACGCGCGCGCGAAGTTCGGCTTCCTGCTCGATGCGCTCAAGTTCGGTTGCCCACCGCATGGCGGGATCGCGTTCGGCCTCGACCGCCTGGTGATGCTCATGGCCGGCGCCGACAGCATTCGCGAGGTCATCGCCTTCCCCAAGACGCAGACCGCAGCCGATCCGCTGACCGAAGCACCAACGGAAGTGAGCGAGCAGCAGCTACGCGAGCTGCACATCCGGGTGAGGAAAGTCGACGCGTGAGAATCCGCGGCGACGATGACCGCCTGACCGCGAGCTAGCCCGCCCGACGCGACGTCGACGACGGCTCACGATGTCCAGCGCTGCAATCGTGTTCGTGCATGGCCTGTGGCTCACGGGCGTCGAATCGACTCTGCTCCGCCGGCGCCTGGGCGCGGAGCTCGCGTGCGACACCCGCGCTTTTCATTATCCGTCGGTCACCGCGTCGATGGACGAGGTCCTCGCACGCCTGCATGAATTCACGTCCGCGCTGAAGAGCGACACGCTGCACTTCATCGGGCACAGTCTCGGCGGCATCGTGGTGCTGCGTTATCTCGAGTCGCGGCGTGATCTGGCGCCCGGCCGCGCGGTGCTGTTGGGCTCACCTCTGGCCGGCAGCCGCGCTGCGCAAGGGCTCGCACGCTGGCCGCTCGGCGCCGCGATCCTCGGGCGCAACATCGAGGCCGAGGTGCTGAAGCCGCAGGCGCGCCGCTGGGATGGCCAGCGCGAGCTCGGCGTCATCGCGGGTGACCTGTCGCTCGGCTTTGGGCGGTTGGTCAGCGACCTCGGCGGCCCGAACGACGGCACCGTAACGGTAGCGGAGACGCAGCTACCGGGGGCGACGGATCACATCGTCCTGCCCATCAGTCACACGGGCATGCTGTTCTCGGCGGCGGTCGCCCACCAGGCCGCGCACTTCCTGGCACGCGGCCGGTTCGAGCGGCCTGAATTGACTACTTGAGCGCCGCGAGCACGCGCTCGATGAAGGCCGGTCGCTGATCGTCCTTGATCCAGCGCGCCACGACGACGAGATCGTGCTCCGGGTCGACGTAGATCATGTTGGTGCCGTTGCCCAGGTGACTGAAGGCCGAGGCCGGGGCTGCCGGCAGCGGCTTGCGATCGGTGTTCAGAAACCAGTTCATGACGCCGTAGATGGGCTGAACGTCCGTTGGCGTGGTCGCAATCTGTTGCCAGCGCTGCGAGTAGATCTGCCGATCGCCCCAACGCCCGCTGCGCTGGGTGAGCAGGCCGAAGCGCGCCATGTCCCAGGCGTTGATGAACATCCCGCCGCCCCAGTGACCGCCGCCGCTGACCGATTGCACGCGCTGGCCGTCGAGCTCGATGTAGGAATTGTCGTAGCCGGTCCAGCGCCAGGTGTCACTCGCGCCGATCGGATCCATGACTTCGCGCTTGAGCACCTCGGGCAGAGGCTTGCGCCACACGTACAGCGCCGCGAGTGCGAGCAGATTGACGCGCACGTCGTTGTACTCGTAAGCCGTGCCCGGCGCGGGCACCGGGAGAGTCGGCCAGAGGTACGGATCGTCACCCGTGGGCCGATCCGCCCAATCGGGTTTGTCCCAGAGCGTTCCACGCCAACTGCTGGTCTGGCGCAGCAGCTGATTCCAGGTGATGGCACGGTTGTGTTCCGAGGCGAAATATTCGCCGGGCAGCGCGTTGCGTACCGGCTCATCCAGGCTCTTGATGAGCCCGCGGTCCAGCGCCAGGCCAGTCACCGTGGAGATGAAACTCTTGGTGACGCTGAACGTCATGTCGACGCGGTCAGGATCGCCCCATTGCGCCACGAGATACCCGCCCCGCACCACGAGGCCGGTCGGGTCGCCGCGCGGCTGGGTGGGTCCGATGATGGCGTCATAGGGCTCTCGCGCCCGTTCAAGTGCGATCGAGAGCGCGAGGTCGCGGGGTCGTGGGTTTTCGCTGGCGATGGCGAAGTCGACGGCGGCCTTGAGCTTGGCCGCGTCGAACCCTGCCTGTTCGGGTGTGTGTTTAGCCCACCCGGCGCCGCGTGGCGGGACGTAGTCGGCCGCACCGACCCGCGCCGCCATCGCGCACAGAGCAATCGCGATCAGCCACGCCGTCCGGGCGGTCGCGAAAACGCGTGTCATTGGGCGAGCTCCTGGTCCTTGATGAATTTCCGCAAGCGATAGAGGGTCTCGAGCGCTTCGCGCGGAGACAGATGATCGGGATCGAGCGCTTCCAACAGTGACACGAGCGCCTCGAGGCGCGGGTCGGGAGTCGCGACGACGAGCGGCAACTCGGTTTGCGCAGCGGACGCGCCGCGCTGGTCGCGAGCACGCTCGAGTTCCTCGAGGTAACGACGTGCGTGGCCGATCACCTCGCGTGGCACGCCCGCGAGTGCCGCGACCTGCAGCCCGTAGCTGCGACTCGCGGGACCTTCCTTTACAGCGTGCAGGAAGACCAGCTCATCGGCGTGCTCGGTCGCATCGAGATGGACGTTGGCGCAGCCCTCGGTTTCGCGTGCGAGCGCGGTCAATTCGAAGTAGTGCGTGGCGAAGAGCGTGAAAGCGCGGATGCGAGTCGCGATATGGCGGGCGCTCGACCAGGCGAGCGACAGGCCGTCGAAGGTGCTGGTGCCGCGTCCCACCTCGTCCATCAGCACGAGACTCCGCTCGCTCGCGTTGTTGAGGATCACGGCGGTCTCGGTCATTTCGAGCATGAAAGTCGATTGCCCGGCCGCGAGATCGTCGGAGGCGCCGATGCGCGTGAAGATGCGATCGATCGGCCCGAGCACGGCGCGCTCCGCCGGCACGAAGCTGCCCATACCTGCGAGGATCACGATCAAAGCCGTCTGGCGCATGTAGGTGGATTTGCCACCCATGTTGGGCCCCGTGATCACGAGCATGCGCCGCGCGTCGTCGAGGTCGAGATCGTTCGGCACGAACGGGCGCTCGCTGAAGGCCTCGACCACCGGGTGTCGGCCCCCGACGATGTGCAGGCGGGTATCGTTCGCGAGTTCGGGCTTTGACAAGCGCAACGTGACGGCACGTTCGGAGAGATTCGCGAGCACATCGAGTACGGCGAGCGCCGCAGCCGTCGCCTGGAGCGGTCCGAGTTCCTCGATCAGCTGCGTTAGCAGCCCATCGTAAAGGAGGCGTTCGCGCGCCAGCGATCGTTCGCGCGCGCTCAGCACCTTGTCCTCGAAACTCTTGAGCTCGGGCGTGATGAAGCGTTCGGCGGACTTCACGGTCTGGCGGCGGACATAATCTGCCGGCACGCGCTCGGCCTGGGCGCGACTCACTTCTATATAGAAGCCCTGGATGCGGTTGAAGCCGAGTTTCAGATTGGGGATGCCACTGCGTTCGCGCTCGCGTTGTTCGAGGTCGAGGAGGAACCGGTCGGTGTGAGTCGCGATGGTGCGCAGCTCGTCGAGGTCGGCGTCGTAGCCCTGCGCGATGACGCCGCCATCGCGCACGAAATGCGCAGGCTGCTCGGCGATGGCGCGGCGCAGCCGCTCGACGGTGGCGTGATGCACGCCAATGCGGGATTTCAGTTCGTCGACGAGCGGCGTGTCGATGGTTTGCAGGAGCGCCTGCACGGCCGGCAATAGCGCCAGCGCGGCGCGCAGTTGCACCAGGTCGCGCGGACGCGCGGAACGCAACGCCACGCGCGCCAGGATGCGCTCGACATCGCCGACCTCGCGCAAGATCCCGTGCACGTCGCCAGTGCGGCCGCTCGCGATCAGGGTATCGATTGCATGATAGCGGTGCGTGCGCACGCCACGATCGAGGAGGGGTCGCTGCAGCCAGCGACGCAGCTCCCGTCCGCCCATGGCGGTCGCCGTGTGGTCGAGCACACCGATGAGCGTGCACTCGGGCCGACCGCTCACCGACTGCTCGAGCTCGAGGTTGCGACGCGTGGCCGGATCGAGGATCAGCGCCTCTTCGCGCGTCTGCACCGCGAGCCCGCGAATGTGCGGGAGCGCCGACTTCTGCGTGTCGCGTACGTACTGCAACAGCGCACCGGCCGCCCGGACGGCGAGCGCACGATCCTCGACGCCGAATCCGGCCAGGTCGCGGGTGCCGAACTGGGTGGCGAGGAGGCGGGTGGCCGAGTCGAGATCGAAATGCCAGGGCGGTCGCAGGCGGGGCACGCCGCCGACGCGCGGCGCCACCTTTTCCTGGTCCTCGCTGACCAGGCATTCCGCCGGTCGCAGGCGCTCGAGCTCGGTCGCGAGTCCATCGGCGCCGCTGCCTTCGAGCACCGCGAACCGGCCACCCGCGAGATCGAGCCAGGCGAGCCCGAAGCGCTCTCCGTCGGTCAGCACAGCCGCCAGCAGCGTATCGCGCCGATCTTCGAGCAGGGCTTCGTCGGTCACCGTTCCCGGAGTGACGACGCGGACGACCTGCCGCTCGACCGGTCCCTTCGACTGCGCGGGATCGCCGATTTGCTCGCAGATCGCCACCGATTCGCCCTTGCGCACGAGCCGCGCGAGATAGCCATCGACGCTGTGAAAGGGCACACCGGCCATCGGGATCGGCTGGCCGGCGGACTGGCCGCGGGCGGTGAGGGCGATGTCGAGGAGCTTCGCGGCGCGCCGGGCGTCGTCGTAGAAGAGCTCGTAGAAGTCGCCCATCCGGTAGAAAAGCAGCACGTCCGGGTACTGCGCCTTGATGCGCAAGTACTGCTGCATGACCGGCGTGTGTTTCGCGAAAGTCGTGGCGTCCACGCCCGTCAGTCCTGCAATCCCCCGCACATGGGCGCGCATTCTACTTTGCCGCTTGCGGGAGAGGGCGGGGATGAGGGTACGCTGCCGGCATGCCTACCGATGCGCAACTCCACCGCCTGGCCGTGCGCATGGGCCGACAGTTACTGAAGCGCCGTCGGCGCCTGGCGACCGCCGAGTCGTGCACCGGCGGGTGGATCGCCAAGGCGATCACGGATGTCGCAGGCAGCTCGCAATGGTTCGAGGCGGCCTACGTCACCTACAGCAACGCCACCAAAACCCGGACGCTCGGGGTCAGCAAGCGAACCCTCGCGCGGCACGGCGCCGTCAGCGAGCCCGTGGTCCGGGAGATGGCCCGGGGCGCACTCGGTGCAAGTGGGGCCGACATCGCGGTGGCGGTGAGTGGTGTCGCCGGGCCTGACGGCGGAACTCCCGAGAAGCCCGTCGGACTCGTCTGGCTGTGCTGGGCGCAGCGTCGCGGCAGATCCGTGCACCTGAAGACCAGGCGGGTCCAGCTCCCCGGCAATCGCGCCGCGGTGCGCTCGAAAACCGTCGCGTTGGCGCTGCAAGGGGTGCTGCGCCGTTGAGTCCGATGGCCGAGGAGGCAAAAACCCGCCGCCTGTTCTTTGCGCTGTGGCCCGATGATGCCGCGCGCGAAGCACTGGCCCAGGCCACCCGTAAGGCCACGCGGGCGAGCGGCGGGCGTCCGGTCCCGGTCGAGAACCTGCATTCGACGATGGCCTTCCTCGGAGCCATCCCTGAGGCTCGCCTGGCCGTCGCCACTGCCGTGGCCGCGCAAGTCAGACAGCCGGCGTTCCAACTCGTGTTCGACCGTCTCGAGCACTGGCCCAAGCAAGCCCTGCTGTGCGCCACCTGCGTGCACGCACCGCCCGAGGCCGGCGAGCTGGCGGCGGAACTCTGGAAGCTCTTGGCGGGCCAAGGATTTGCACGCGAGAGCAAGCCCTATCGGCCGCATGTGACCCTCGCTCGCAAGGTCGTGAAGCCGCACGCGCTGGGTGACATGCATCCGGTGGCGTGGCCCATCGACGAATTCGCGCTGGTGGAATCGGTGACCGCGTCCGAAGGCGCGCGCTACACGGTTCTGCAGCGCTGGCCGCTCGCGCGTTGATCATTTTCTCTCGCTCGCAGTCGTTTCGCGCCTGTGAGAGCGCAGCACTTATGGAATAATGCCGACCTTTCCCCGGGGGACGTTTTCAATGGAAGAGAATCGCAGAAAGGCTCTCGCGGCAGCGCTTGGCCAGATCGAAAAGCAGTTCGGCAAGGGCACGGTCATGCGCCTGGGCGATGCCACGGCCAGCTGGGACGTCGAGACGGTTTCGACGGGCTCGCTCGGTCTGGACATTGCGCTCGGCGTCGGTGGCTTGCCACGCGGCCGCGTGGTCGAAATCTTTGGCCCGGAGTCCTCGGGCAAGACGACCCTGATGCTGCAGGTCATCGCCGAGGTGCAGAAAATGGGTGGTACTGCGGCGTTCGTGGATGCCGAACACGCCCTCGATCCCCAGTACGCCGGGAAGCTCGGCGTCAAAGTGGAGGACCTGCTGGTTTCGCAGCCTGACACGGGCGAACAGGCGCTCGAAATCACCGACATGCTGGTGCGCTCGGGCGCGGTCGACATCGTCGTGATCGATTCGGTCGCGGCGCTCACGCCCAAGGCCGAGATCGAAGGCGAGATGGGCGAGATGCAGGTGGGCCTGCACGCACGGCTCATGTCGCAGGCGCTGCGCAAGCTCACCGGTAATATCAAGCGCTCCAACACCATGGTCGCCTTCATCAACCAGATCCGCATGAAGATCGGCGTGATGTTCGGCAACCCGGAAACGACCACGGGTGGCAACGCGCTCAAGTTCTACGCCTCGGTGCGTCTCGACATCCGCCGTATCGGCGCGATCAAGAACGGCGAGGAAGTGGTCGGCAACATGACACGCGTGAAGGTGGTCAAGAACAAGATCGCGCCGCCCTTCCGCGAGGCCGAGTTCGAGATCATGTACGGCTCGGGTATTTCGCGCGAAGGCGAGATCATCGAGCTGGGCGTGCTGAACGGTCTGGTGGACAAGTCCGGCTCCTGGTATGCCTACAAGGGCGAGCGCATCGGCCAGGGCAAGGACAACACGCGCACCTTCCTGCAGCAGCATCCCGAGATCGCCCGCGAGATCGAGGGGCAGCTGCGCGAGAAACTCCTGCCCAAGCGCGGCGGCGACCTGGCTCGCGGCGAGGCTGCGGGCTGAAGACGAGCATCGATCCAACCGATGCCGCGGCCGCGCGCCAGCACGCGGTCGCGATGCTCGCCCGGCGCGACCACGCGAGTGGCGAGTTGCGCGCCAAGCTCACCGACAAGGGATTCGAGACGGGCCTCGTGCAGGCGCTGATCGCGGCGCTCGAGCACGAGCACGTCCTCGATGACGCCCGCTTTGCCGAGCACTACGTCACCTATCATTCCGGACGCGGGCAGGGTCCGAGCCGCATCGGTCGTGAACTCAAGACCCTCGGGCTGAGCCCGGAGCTCATCGAGCGGTGCCTGAGCGAAGGACCAGACTGGGTCAGCCTCGCCCGAACCGTGCGCCAAAAGAAATTCGGCCGCGACCTCCCCGAGAGCTACGCCGGGAAGGCAAAACAAGCTCGTTTCCTGCAATATCGTGGGTTTACGGGCGCGCAGATCCGCCAGGCGCTCGGCACTGACATCGACCTCGACGCAGACACATGACGACGCATCGCACCCGCAAGTCCGCCAAGGCGACGACCCGCCGGCGGGCGCCATCCCGGAAACCGAGGACTCAGGCGCGGCCCAGGCCCACGGGTGCGGCCAAGGGGGCGCGCGTGCCGTCGAGCAACGAGCTCAGGAGCATGTTCCTCGAGTACTTCCGCAAGCATGGGCACACCGTCGTGCCCTCGAGCCCGCTCGTGCCCGGCAATGACCCGACGCTCCTCTTCACCAACGCCGGCATGGTGCAGTTCAAGGACGTGTTCCTCGGCAAGGAAAAACGCGCCTATGTGCGCGCGGCGAGCAGCCAGCGTTGCGTGCGCGCGGGCGGCAAGCACAACGACCTCGAGAACGTGGGCTATACCGCGCGCCATCACACGTTCTTCGAAATGCTGGGCAACTTCAGCTTCGGCGATTACTTCAAGCGCGACGCGATCCGCATGGCGTGGGAGCTCATCACCAGCGCGGAGTGGCTCGGCATCGACCCGAAGCGGCTGATGGTGACGGTCTACAAAACGGACGATGAGGCTTACCAGGCCTGGCACAAGGACGTGGGGCTGCCGAAGGAGCGCATCGTCCGCATCGGCGACCACCCGGGCGGCGGCTCAGACAACTTCTGGCAGATGGGCGAAACCGGCCCCTGCGGCCCCTGTAGCGAGATCTTCTATGACCACGGGGCGGGAATCGCCGGCGGGCCACCGGGATCGGCGGATTCCGAGGGCGATCGCTGGGTCGAGATCTGGAATCTCGTCTTCATGCAGTTCGATCGCGCGGCCGACGGCACGCTGACGCCGTTGCCGAAACCTTCGGTCGATACGGGGATGGGGCTCGAGCGCATCGCCGCGGTCAAGCAGGGCGTGCATTCGAACTACGAGATCGACTTGTTCCGCGATCTCATACGGGCGGCAGCCGAGCTCACCGGTGTGCCCTCACCCCAACCCTCTCCCGCAGGCGGGAGAGGGGGCAAAGACACGAGTTCGAGCTCGCTGCGCGTCATCGCCGATCACATTCGCGCCTGCTCGTTCCTGATCCTCGATGGCGT
>DATFEQ010000106.1:0-4001 GCA_035250905.1 Steroidobacteraceae bacterium | reverse complement strand
TCAGCCGCGGCCATGCTTATGTTTACTTCGTGTACGGCTCTTCTTTTATGCTGAATGTGTCGAGTGAGATCCGCGGAGTGGGCGGCGGCGTGCTGCTGCGAGCGCTCGAGCCGCTCGAGGGCATCGACCTGATGTGCCAGCTGCGCGGGACCGACCGGCTGCTCGAACTCACGCGCGGGCCCGGGCGGCTGGCCGAGGCACTGGGAATCGACCTGCGACAGAACGGCCTCGATCTCTGCGCACCGGGGCCACTGCGGCTGGCCACGGGGCCAGGTGTGAACGGTCGACTGGGCCGCAGCACGCGGATCGGCCTGACACGAGCGGCCGATCGTGTGTTGCGCTTCTACGAACGCGGCAGTGTTTACGTGAGTGGCCCGAAGCGGCTGTGTGCCTGAGCGGGCGCTGCGAGCGTCACGGCGCTTTGAACACCAGCCCATCCTTGATGACGGCCGCGACATTCTGTAAGCGTGTGATGTCCTCGAGCGGATCGCCCTTGACCGCGATCAGGTCCGCGTACAAGCCCGGCGCGAGCCGACCCACGCGGTCCGACCAGCCCATGTACCGGGCCGCGATCGAGGTGGCGGACCGAATCGCCTCCATGGGCTTCATGCCGCGCTTGACCATGATCGGGAACTGGCGCGCATTGAGGCCGTGCGGGAACACGCCGGCATCCGTCCCGTACACGATCGGTACAGCTGCCGCGTGCGCGCGCGTGAAACCCTGGCGCTGCGCGTCGGTGGTCTCGAGGTTCTTGCGCAGGAACTCTTCGGGCCAACCCTGCTTGCGACCCTCGGTGTCGATGTAGTCGCCGTTGTAAACATCCATCGAGAGCGCCACGTTGCGCTCGCGTGCCAGCTCGATGCCTTCCTCATCGATCAGGGACGCATGCTCGACGGTGTCGACGCCGGCGAGAATCGCCTCCTCGATTGAACGTGCGCCGTGAGCGTGCGCTGCCACCTTGATGCCAGCCGCGTGAGCCGTCTGCACCACCGCGCTCAGTTCCTCCGGAGTCATCTCGGGTTCCCCTGGGATGCCGCCGTGAGCGAGCACCGCGCCGGACGCGATCACCTTGAGCACATCGGCACCGCCGTCGATCGCCTCCTGCGCCTTGAGACGAAACTGCTCGGCGCCGCGCGCCACGCCGGCGTGGAAGCGCGCCGGAATGTCGGCGGCAGCGACACCCGGTATCGACAAATCGCCGCCGCCGCCCGGTATCGTCAGGTAGAAGCCACTGATCTGCAGGCGTGGGCCCGCCACTTCGCCGCGGTTGATGGCGTCGCGCAGGTCGCGATCGGTCCACGCGGTGTAGACACCGACGTTGCGCACGCTGGTGAATCCCGCCAGCAGCGTGGCCTCCGCCTGCTGACGCGAGAGCGCCCGTTGTTCCTCGGGGGTACGCCGCAGGTACACGGTCATGTCCGCGGTGTCTTCGGGCCGCTCGGTGATGTGATCGTGCATTTCGATCAGGCCGGGGAGGCACGTGTAGTCGCGCAGGTCGAGCATCGGCAAACCGGTATCGGAGCTCACTCCGGCCTCGAGCTTCTCGATCCGGCCAGCGCGCACGATGACGGTGACGTCGCGTCGCGGCTGATCGGCCACGCCGTCGATCAGCGATCCACAGCGGATCGCGAGCTCACCGGAACCTGGCCGGTAGGGTGCGCGTGCCAGCTCGACGCCGCGCAGTGCGGGTTCGGGCGCGCGCTTGCAGCCCACGCCCGCGGCCGCGGTCCAGAGGATCGCGAGAAGGACCAGGGAAGGTCTCATTGCGTGGTGAGCGCCTTGAGGTAGCGGTAGCAGAACTCGACACCGCGATAGAACGATTGCACGCCGACGCGCTCGTCGCGCCCGTGCGAGCGATCCTGGTTGCGATCGAGCTCGACGCCGGTGGCGATGTACGTCGGCAGGCCCGCCGCGTTGGTGTAGACGGCATCGGTGGCGCCCATCGACATCGTGGGAACCACCGCAAGGTTCGGCCACATCTGGGCGACCACTTTCTCGAGCGGCCGCAGCATTTCCGGGCGCAGCGCCGGTGGCGGGAAGCCGCGCTCGCCCGACGCGGAATCGAGCAACTGATTGTTGGCGCCGACATACTGGACACGAATCGCGGGGTCCGACAACACCTGTGCCAGCGTCTGGCGCACCTCTTCGGGCGAATGACCGGGCAGAATCCTGCAGTTGACGAGCGCCTGCGCCCGCTGCGGCAAGGCGTTGTTCGCGTGTCCGGCGTCCAGGCGCGTCGCGACACACGTGGTGCGCAGTCTCGCGTGGTCGGAAACATTGCGCGACAGGCGGGCAGCGGCCGCGGCGTCCGGCGGCACCGCGAGGATCGCGCGCATATCGGCGGCGCGCTCACCGCTGACGATGCGCGCCATGCGTTCGTAATAGGCCCGTGTCACCTCGTTGAGCTCGATCGGGAACTCGTAGCGCGCAAGGCGGCCGAGCCCGTCCATCAGCCGGTAGATGGCGTTTTCCGGCTCCGGGAGCGAGCTGTGGCCGCCGCGGTTGGTGGTGGTCAGGGCGAAGTCCGCATCGATCTTTTCAGAGGCGACCAGGTTGAAGAACAGGAGCTTCCCGTCTTCACTGGTGACCGACGACTCGTCCTGGTTGAGGACGAACTCGGCATCGACCAGCTCGCGCCGATTCTTCAGCAGCCAGTCGACGCCATTGGCATTGCCGCCTTCCTCGTCGGCCGTCAGGGCCAGGATGAGGTCGCGGTTGGGACGAAAGCCTTCCTTCTTGAAGCGGATCAGCGTGGCGACCAGGATCGCATCGTGACTCTTCATGTCGAGTACGCCCCGGCCGTAGAAGTAGCCGTCCTGCTCGACCAGCACGAAAGGATCGGTGGTCCAGTCCTCGCGGCGAGCCTCGACCACATCGAGGTGCCCGAGCAACAGCACGGGCCGATGCTTGCCGGTGCCGCGCAGGCGCGCGACGAGATTCTTCTTGCGCGGCTCCGTTCCCACCAGCTGCACGTCGGCGGGCGCAAAGCCGGCATCCAGCAAGCGCCGCGCCATCGCCTCGGAGGCCGCGGTGACGTTACCCACGGACTCGGTGGTGTTGATCTCGATGAGCTGCTTGAAGATCTCGCGCGCCAGCACGTTCGACGCCTCGTCTGTTTCCGCAGCGGCCGTTACAGTCCATAACCAGAGGACCGCACTCAATCCGATCGCTCGCGCCTTCAAGGTTGTCATCCTCGGTACTTGAGACCGGTGCCGGTATTGAACACGACCACCTTGTCGTCCGCACGAATGAAGCCGCTCGCGCGCAGCTGGAGAAACGCTGCCCAAGCGGCGCCGCCCTCCGGACAGATATCGATGCCTGAGGTGGCGGCGAGGGCGCGCGTAGCCTGCTGCATGTCTTCCTCGGCGATCGCGATGGCCGTGCCGCGCGTGGCGCGCAATGCCCGCAGGCAGAGGAACCCGCCGAGCGGCGAGGGCACCCGCAGGCCAAAGGCGCTGGTGTGAGGATCCACCCAGGGCTCGGTGCGCTCGCTGCCTTCGCTGAACGCCTTCACGACGGGGGCGCAGCCGGCGGCCTGCACCGACACGAAGCGCGGTCGCTGCTCGCGTGCGATCCAGCCGAGAGTCGCCATTTCGTCAAGGGCCTTCCACATGCCGACCAGGCCCGTGCCGCCGCCGGTGGGATAGAGCACAACGTCCGGGACTTCGCCGTCGAGCTGCTCGACCAGCTCGTACGCCATGGTCTTCTTCCCTTCGATGCGGTAAGGCTCGCGCAACGTCGACACGTCGAACGCGTCGCGCGGTCCATGCTCGCGCAGGAACCGGGCGGCGTCCGCGATCGTGCCGGTCACGCGATGTACCGTGGCGCCGTACAGGTCGCACTCGTCGAAGAACGGCTTTGGTGTGTCCGCGGGCATCGCCACGGTGACCGGCAAGTGCGCACGGGCTCCATAGGCCGCGAGGGCGCCGGCCGCATTGCCGGCGGAGGGCGCGCTCAACGCGCGCGCACCGAGGTGCTTCGCCATCGACACGGCCAGTGCC
>DATFEQ010000077.1:0-20656 GCA_035250905.1 Steroidobacteraceae bacterium | reverse complement strand
TGCCGTCGACACGCGTCTGATAGGGCATCAGCTGGTCGAGATTGAGCACCAGCCGGGTGCGGCCGCCGGCCTCGGCGGCGAGGATCGTCGCGACGCCACCCGAATTCACGTCGATGCGCCGGGATTCGAGCGCGAGCGCCGTGTTGGGCAGGTCGAGCGCGATGCGCGCCGGCCGGTCGATGGTGAAGCTCAACGGCTCGGGCGCCGGCCCGTTCAGGCGCAGCCGCAACTGCAGCTGCTGTCCGGGCAGCGTCTGCACGTCGATCGCCTCGAGCTTCAAGCCCTCGGCGGGCTGTGCCGGCGCGAGACCGGGCAGCGCTGCAGCCAGTAGAACCAGGCAAGCGGAGCGCACCACGACCCGCGTGCGCGCACCCATTGCCAGCCAAAGCCCGTTCATCCCATTCATTCTGTGCACTCCCATCGAGATCAATCTGTCAGGCCAATTGCTGCGGGCCGCTCCATGTACCCGCCCATGCCGTCCGGAACGATCTCGACCAACGAGATCTTGGAATCCGAAATCGTGACGATCTTGCCGTCGTTCTGGCCCATGTACTGGCCGGGCAGAACGCGATGCACCAGACCGTCCTTCGTCTGCACCAGGCCGTACGAGCGGCCACTCAGCTTGAGAGTCCCTACCATGCTCAGCGTGTCGAGCGAGAACTGCTCCAGGAACTCACGGTTGCGCTTGGAATCAGGCCGCACGCCGGTCGGGCCAGCGGGCGACATGATGGAAAACGGTGAACGCAGCTCGACGGCGTTGTACGCGAAAGTCTCGTACGGCTTCACCTCGGGCAGCGGCTCGATGCGTCCGCCCGGGCGCTTCTTGACCTCGGCGATCCATTCCTCGAGGTCGTCCTGCTCGGTCGAGCAGGCGCTGATGCCGCCGAGCGTCAACAGTCCCAAAACACTCAGCACAATGATCTTGATCGAGTCGCGCATGCCTGTGCTTCCGGGTTCGTCGCTCACGTTGCCTGGCCCGCCGGCGGTATGCGCCGCGTCGGTTTCTTGGTGCCCGCCGGGCCGGCCGCGGCATCGCCCTTGTCTTCCTCGTCTTCGAGGTAGCGGTAGGTCTTGGCGGTGACGTCGAGCTGCAGGTCGTCGCTACCGGCAGTCTCCTTGCCCAGCGGTTTGATCTCGATGTTGTGCAGCGTGACGATGCGCGGCAGCGCTGCGATGCCGCTCACGAAATTGCCCAGCTCGTGATAACTGCCGGTCAGGCGAATCTTGATCGGCAGCTCCGCGTAGAACTCGCGGCGCACCTCGTTCGAGGGCTGGAAGAGCTTCTCCTCGAGACCGGCAGCGAGACCTGCCTGCGAGATGTCGACCAGCAGGCTCGGGACCTCGGTCTTACCCGGGAGCTGGCGGAGCATCGCGCCGAACGAGCGCTCCATCTCGCGCAGCTGCTCCTTGTAGGCTTCCAGGTTGGCGGCCTTCTTCTGCTTCTGCTCGAAGGTCTGCCGCAGCTGCAACTCCTCCTCCTGCACGCGCAAGAGCTCCGGGCGCTTGTTCTGCCACACGAAGTAGTAGGAGGCACCGATCGCGACCGCGACGAAGATGATGGCGATCAGGCCGAGGCGGAACATCATCGGCCAGCGGCCGACGTCGCGCCGGTCGAGGCTCTGCAGCTGTTCGAGGAAGGTCATGGCTGCTGCTCCTGCTCCTCGCCGGGCAGGGTGACGCCGACCTGGTTGGCGAACAGCGTGAAGTCGCTGCCGAGCGCCGAATCCTTTTTGGTCTCGACCACCTCGAGCTCAGGATTGTCCATCCAGTCCGAGGCGTCGATGTTGCGCATGAAGGCCGATACGCGCGTGCTCGATTGCGCCATACCTTGGAGCTCGAGGCGCTTCTCGGTCTGCTTGACCGAAGTCAGAAAGACGCCGTCCGGGAGCGTGCGCACCAGCTGGTCGAAGAGATGCACCACCTCGGGACGCGAGCGTTGCAGCGTCTGGATGATCTCCATGCGCGAGCGCATGCGCTCTCGCCTCGTCTCGAGGTCCAGGATCTCGGTGATCTGCTTGTCGAGGCTCTGGATCTCGGCCTTCAGCAACTCGTTCTTGCGGTTCTGGGCGGAGATCTGGCCGCTCATGATCAGGTTGAGAACCAGCGTCACGCCGATCGCGGCGCCCACGGCGCCCATCGTCCAGACGGCGAAATCACGCTGGTTCTTCTTGCGGCGGTCGGCACGCCATGGAAGTAGGTTGATTCTTGGCATCAGTCGAAGCTCCGCAATGCGAGGCCGCACGCCGTGAGCAGCGCCGTGGCGTCCTTCTTGACCGCCTGCGCCTTGGCCCTGGAGGACAGCTTCATTTGTCCGAGCGGATCGCCGCGCTCGGCCGGGATGCCGACACGGCTCGCGATCACGTCATCGACGCCCACGATGTTGGCGCAGCCGCCGCACACCAGGATCTTCTCCGGCTGTTCGCGGCCGCTCCCGGAAGCGAGATAGAACTGCAGCGACCGGCTGACCTGCTGTGTCATGTCGTCGATGAACGGGTCGAGCACTTCAGGCTGGTAGTTGCTCGGCAGGCCGCCTTCCTTCTTGGCGCGGCCCGCTTCCTCCATGCTCAGCCCGTAGGTGCGCATGATCTCCTCCGTCAGCTGCTGGCCGCCGAAGGCGAAGTCGCGCGTGTAGATGACCTTGAGGTCCTTGAGGACGCTGAAGGTGGTGCTGCTCGCGCCGAAATCGATCACCGCGATGGTGCGGTCGATGCCGCCGTCGGGCATCTGGTGCGTGAGCAGCTTGCAGGCGTTCTCGAGCGCGAACGCCTCGACGTCCACCAGCATCGCGGTGAGTCCGGCCGCCTGCACAGCAGCCTGGCGCTGTTCGACGTTCTCCGTGCGGGTCGCAACCAGGAGGACGTCGAGCATCTCGGGGTCTTTTTCCGACGGCCCGATGCGCTGGAAGTCGTAGCTCACTTCCTCCATCGGGAACGGGATGTACTGGTCGGCCTGCATCTCGACCTGGCCCTCGAGATCGGTCTCATTGAGGTTCTTCGGCATCTGGATCACTTTCGTGATCGCCGCATCGCCGCTGATCGCGACTGCCGCTTCGCGGCTCTTGGCGCCCGAGCGCTTGACGGCGCGGCGGATCGCTTCGCCGACCGCCTCCGCGTCCACGATCGCCTTTTCATTGATGGCGTTGTGCGGCGTAGGCTCGGCCGCGTACGACTCGACCCGGTATTGCCCACCAGCCATGCTGAGCTCGATCAGCTTTACCGAGGAGGTCGTTATGTCGAGGCCCAGCAAGGGGCGATACTTCGGACCAAAGAGCACAGTTTTTCCCTTTGAGATGAACGAGTTAACTGGCTAAACGCAGATCCTGGCCAAAAAAGCGGGCCAAGTTATAACAGTGAAGTGTTAAATCGAACGTGACTTGGTTACCAAATCCGCGAGGCCACCGCCCGGAACGGAAGTCGCTGCGCCCTGAGGAAAAATGCAACATAAGCTCAAGCGCCCCTGGGACGCGCAGCTCGAGTCGGGAAGGCACAGCCTAAGCAGCATTTTTGTTACTGGAGGGAACGCCTGGCTGGTGAACTTGCCCAGCAGAATGTTCTAACGTTCCGTCCGGCAACCCCGCTGTCATAGGCTTTCATCCCTTAGACCGGAAGCTTTGCGTCCCCACCTTTCGGTGAGTTTGCCCTGTACCCCTCGGCTAATATGCATAAACGACTTCGCTGAAGCAAGCACTTAGAGTTCCTTCCTGTGAATCAACGTTACCTGAAAACCGGCTTTCTCACCCTGCTCGTCCTGACGTTGCTGGCGGGTGCGATCGCCTACGCCGCGCTCTGCACCTATGTCTATCTCGCGCCTGCCCTGCCCGACGTGGACACGCTGCGCGACGTGCGCCTGCAGGTGCCCTTGCGGGTCTACAGCCGGGACGGACGCGTGATCGCGCAGATCGGCGAGTACCGCCGCATCCCGGTCTCGTACGAGGACATCCCCGAGCGCCTGCAATCCGCTTTCCTCGCTGCCGAGGACGACCGTTTCTTCGCCCATCACGGCGTCGACTACGCGGGGCTCCTGCGCGCCACCATGATCAACCTCGTCTCCGGCCAGCCGAGCCAGGGTGGCGGCACGATCACCATGCAGCTCGCCCGCAACATGTTCCTCACGCCCGAGCGGCGCTTCGATCGCAAGCTCAAGGAAATCTTCCTGTCGTTCCGCATCGAGAGCGAGTTCAGCAAGCAGGAAATTCTCACGCTCTATCTCAACAAGATCTTCCTCGGCCAGCGCGCCTACGGTGCGGCCGCGGCCGCCGAGGTCTACTTCGGCAAGACCCTCGGGGATCTCTCGCTCGCCGAGACCGCCACGATCGCGGGCCTGCCGCGCGCGCCGTCGCTCGACAACCCGGTCGCGAACATCGAGCGCGCCAAGCTCCGGCGCGCGTACGTGCTGCGGCGGATGCGCCAGACCGGCCAGATCGACGCCACCGAGTTCGAGGAGGCGAGCACTGCAGCGATGACCTCGCGCCTGCACGGGCCGCGAGTGGAGGTCGAGGCGCCCTACGTGGGCGAAATGGCGCGCAGCGACGCGGTGACGAAATTCGGCGAGACGGTCTACACCGAGGGCTACAAGGTCGTGACCACCATCGACAGCCGCCTGCAACAGGCCGCCAACGGGGCCCTGCGAGTCGGGCTGATGGAATACGACCGCCGCCACGGCTACCGCGGTCCGCTCGCGCATGTCGACATCCAGCCGGGGCAGTCGCCCGTCGAGCTCGTCGCGACCCTCGAGCAACAGCCGTCGATCAACGTGCTCGAGCCCGCTCTGGTCACCGAGGTCGCCGAGCGCACCGCGAAAGTCCTGCTGCGCGATGGCAGCTCGACCACGGTGGACTGGGTCGGCCTCTCCTGGGCGCGACGCGCGCTGGACGACACGGTCGGGCCGGAACCGAAGAGCGCCGCAGACGTCGTGAAGGCGGGCGACATCGTGTACGTGATTCGCACGGGCGAGACGGCGCAGCTCGCCCAGCCGCCCGCCGCGCAAGGCGCGCTCGTCGCCGTCGACCCGGTGGACGGCGCGATCACCGCGCTCAACGGCGGATTCGACTTTTTCGTGAGCAAATTCAACCGCGTGATCCAGGCACGCCGCCAGCCGGGCTCGGCTTTCAAGCCGTTCGTGTATTCAGCCGCGCTCGAGAACGGCTTCACACCCGCGAGCGTAGTGCTCGACGCGCCGGTGGTGTTCGATGACGACGCGGCCGAAGACACCTGGAGACCGGAGAACGCCACCGGCCAGTTCTACGGCCCCACGCGCCTGCGCGAAGCGTTGGTGCGCTCGCGCAACCTGGTGTCCGTGCGCCTGATGCGCGCGATGGGTACGGCCTACACCATGGATTACCTGACGCGCTTCGGCTTCGAGCGTGCCGACTTGCCGAGCGACCTCACGCTCGCGCTGGGGAGCCTGCAGCTCACCCCGGCCGAGCTCGCCGCCGGCTTCGCGACCTTCGCGAACGGCGGGTTTCGCGTGCAGCCCTACTATCTCGAGCGCATCGAAGACGCCACCGGCGAGACCGTATTCGAGAGCCGTCCCAAGATGGTGTGCGGCGATTGCGAGACGGCGGGAGTCGGCGGGCGGCTGCCGGAGCTGCGCGGTGGCGACTTCGAGGCGACGATCGCCGCGTTCGATGCGGTGCGCGGCGGCCGCGGATACCTGCCGGCCGAGCGCGTGGCGGCGCGTGCCATTACGCAGCAGAACGCGTATCTGCTCGCCGACATGATGGGCGACGTCATCCGCCGAGGTACCGCGCGGCGGGCGCAGGTGCTCAATCGCAACGACCTGGCGGGCAAGACCGGCACCAGCAACGATCATCACGACGCGTGGTTCTGCGGTTTCAACGGACGCCTGGTCGCGGCCGCATGGGTCGGCTTCGACCAGGAGGCCTCGCTGGGCGCGGGCGAGGAAGGTGGCCGCACCGCGGTGCCGATGTGGGTACACTTCATGCGCGAAGCCCTGCGCGGCACGAGCGAAGCGCCCGTGCCGGCACCGGAGGGTCTGGTGACTGTGAAGATCTCGCCCGCCACCGGGTTGCTCGCGAGCGCGGATGATCCGGGCGCCGTGTTCGAGACCTTCATCGAGGGGCATCTGCCGGAGTCCGGCGATCCCTTCGGCCCGGACGCGGACCGGGATCGATCGGCGGACACCGACGAACCGTTATTCTGACGCATGAAACCGACCAGCCGCGCCGAAGAACTGCGCCGCGCGATCGCACAGGAAGCCGCTCGCATCATGAGCGAGCACGGCATCGACGACTACCTGCTCGCCAAGCGCAAGGCCGCCGAGCGCCTCGGCGCGACCGATGCCTCGTTGCTGCCCAAGAACACCGAGATCGAGGCGGCGCTGGCCGAATACCACCGCCTGTTCGCAGCCGACACGCACGTGCGCTCGCTGCGCGAGCAGCGGCGCGCGGCCCTGATTGCCATGCAGCTGCTGCAGGAGTTCGAGCCGCGCCTGGTCGGGCCGGTGCTCGCCGGCACCGCCACGGAGCACGCGGACGTCGATCTGCACCTGTTCGCCGATCGCGCCGAGGCGGTGATGCTCAAGCTCCTGGACCAGGGGATCCGGCACGAGCTCGCGGAGCGGCGCGTGAAGATGTTCACCGACCGCACCATCAATCTGCCCGCGGTGCGCTTCGAAGCGGGCGAGCGCGTGATCGACGCCACCGTATTCCCGCGCGACGGCATCCGGCAGGCGCCCTTCAGCCCGGTGGACGGACGACCTATGCGGCGCGCCGGCGCGACCGAGCTGCAGTCGCTCCTGGAAGAGGGCGAGAGCTAGGCGGCGCGCCGCGCATCAGAACGAAACATCCCACTGTAATCGCGTTCGCCAGGCAGTCTCCTGCCCGTCCGGCTCATCGAAACCGAGTCGCGCGTAGTCGAGCGTCAGCTTGTTGCGGTGTCCGTGAAAGAACCAGTTGGCGACCACCGTGTATTCATCGCGCTGGTCAGCGGACTGCCCGGCATCAGGATCGACGACGGCGTAGCGAAACCCGAGCTCGAGCGGCCGTGGCCAGCTGGGCCAGGCGGCGCTCGGAAAATAGCTCGCCTGTGCATAGATCCCCTCGAGTCGCGTCTCGCCGCCGGCCACGCGATCGTGGATGTCCTTTCGATGCCACTCCTGCTGCCAGGCGAAGCCGCGCCATTGCAGGGCCGTCTCCATGACCCACTGTTCGATTTCGTATTGATCGACCCCACCCGGATCGAAACCCGCGAGCTCGCCGCCTCCGTCCGATGAAAAGCGCGTGTAGCGGCTGCGATTGCGCACAGCCGCGACCGCAACCGACCCGGCCGGCTCAGGACGGCGGCTCAAATCGCTTTGCGAGAAATCGAGGACGCGACCGAACGGATTCCACTGCAGGCGCGCCATGTACATCAGCTCGCCGCCGTCGTTCCCGCCGCCACGCCCGCCGCCGCCGAACACGCCGGTCCACCAGCTGAAGTCTGTTGCCGGAGCATCGCCCTGCGCCCGACCGAAGAGCATGGCGCCCTGCTGGCGATCGATGGTGAACTCGCGATTCACGATGGAGCGATCGACGAACGCCTGTGCGCCCGAGGAGTCGCGCCGTTCGCGGTTGTATTCCGGCTTCCATTGGCCGAGGCGGATGCCAAACGCATCGCTCGGCTCGTAGGTGACACGCAGGTCGAGCAGCACCGGGCCATCGAGCTCGGTTTCCGTGTAGAGCGTCAGCGCTTCGGCACCCAGTTGCACGTCCATCTTGAAGCGCGAGCGGTTGAGGTCGGCGTCACTCTCCGCCTGGTCGCGGGCGTCGTCCGCATTCTCAGGCTCATCGAAGGGGTCGCTGTACCTGAACTGCAGACGGATCTCCGGCTCGAAGATCCAGCCGCCGCCGGGTGAAATGACTTCCAGGCCCTTGCTCTCGTAGTTGGCCTGCCACCCTTCGCCCGTATCGCTGCGCTCGACCGGCACGTCGGCGTCAGCCAGCGCGACGCCGCAGCGTCCGGCGTGCGCGAGCAGCGCAACGCAGATCAATGCCCGGGTGCAGATGACGTTCACGCTGTCCGCGGCCGGTGCCGGCAGATCACGACATTCATGGCGTTGGGCTCGATCGGCAGCGCACGGAGTAGCGACGCACCGTCCGCCAGAGATCAGCGCTTCTTGATTTCGACGTAGTCGCGACGCGTCGGGCCGGTGTAGAGCTGGCGCGGCCGCCCGATGCGCATGTTCGGATCCGAGATCATCTCCTGCCAGTGCGCCACCCAGCCCACGGTGCGCGCGATGGCGAACATCACCGTGAACATCGAGCGCGGAATGCCGAGCGCGCTGTAGATGATCCCGGAATAGAAGTCCACGTTCGGGTAGAGCTTGCGCGCGACGAAGTACTCGTCCTTGAGCGCGACCTCTTCCAGTCGCAGGGCCAGCTCGAACAGCGGGTTGTCCGAGCGTCCCATCTGCGCGAGCACTTTGTGGCACATCGCGCGGATGATCTTGGCGCGCGGGTCGAAGTTCTTGTAGACGCGGTGGCCGAAGCCCATCAGGCGGAAGTTGCTCGACTTGTCCTTGGCGAGCGCCACGTACTTGGGAATGTTCTCCGCCGTGCCGACCTCTTCCAGCATCGCGAGCACGGCCTCGTTGGCGCCCCCATGCGCCGGACCCCAGAGCGCGGAGATGCCCGCGGAAATCGCCGCGTACGGGTTGGCGCCGGTGCTGCCCGCGAGGCGCACCGTCGAGGTGCTCGCGTTCTGCTCGTGATCGGCATGCAGGATGAACAACAGGTTGAGTGCCTGCGCCGCGGTCGAGTCGACGCGGTACGGCTCGCAGGGCACGGCGAAGTACATGTGCAGCAGGTTGCTGCAGTAGTCGAGATCGTTGCGCGGGTAGACGAAGGGCTGCCCCATCGAGTGCTTGTAGGCGGCGGCGGCGATGGTGGGGATCTTGGCGATGATGCGGTGAGCGAAGATCTCGCGATGGCGCGCATTATGGATGTGCATCGAGTCGTGGTAGAAGGCCGACATCGAGGCCACCACCGCCGACACCATCGCCATCGGATGGGCGTTGTAGTGAAAGCCGTTGAAGAAGCGCAGCAGCGCCTCGTTGATCATCGTGTGGTAGCAGATCGAGTGCGTGAACTCGGTCAGCTGCTTCTGCGACGGCAACTCGCCGTTGAGCAGGAGATACGCCACCTCGATGAAGCTGCTGCGCTCGGCCAGCTGCTCGACCGGATAGCCGCGATAGAGCAGCACGCCCTGCTCGCCGTCGATGAACGTGATGCGGCTTTCACAGCTGGCCGTCGCCATGAACCCCGGATCGAACGTGAAGACGTCGTGGTCCTTGGGGAGCGAGGCGATGTTCACCACGTCCTGCCCCAGCGTGCCCGAGAGCGCCGGCAGCTCGGATTTCTTGCCGGTCGCGGGATCGATGAGCTCGAATTTCCTGCCGCTCATGGGTCCTTGTCCAAAGGTGGCACGCAGCCTGACACGGACGCCGCGGGCAGATCAAGGCGCGCGCGACACGCCCGCGCGGACGCGCAGGAGTGCGGCTCGCCGCAGTAAATTCAGTCGACGACCTTGACGATGCGGCCCGGCTCGGGCTGCTTGTTCGGATAGAGATCGTTGATCAGGCGCAAGGTCTGCACGGGGTATTTCTTGATCGGCGAGTCCTTCGCGAGCTCTTCCATCTTGGTACCGTTCTGCGCTTTCACCAGGTCGATGCGATACGGCTCTGCGAGCGGGAACTCGCTCGGCTTGAGCGAGCGCAGTGTCTGGAAGGTCGACAGGAAAACCCGGTCGTGCGCCGGAATGGATTCCTGGCTGGAGCGGCTCGAGGCCGCAAAGATGAACACCAGCTTGTCGCGATACACCGCGGCGTAGCGCACCGGTCCCTTGCCACCGTCGATCGGCGAGCCGGTGCGCGAGATCAACGAATAGCCTTCCATGTCATTGAAGTTGAAATCCTGGGCGGCGGTGAGGCTGCGCTGACCGAGCTGCTTCTGCAGATACTCGCGCGGCGTGGTGTTCTCCGGTCGCCCGTCCGTGGTGATCTGGATCACCGCGTCCTGCGTGCGCGTGTGTGCGAGCAGGCGGTTGCGCTGATTGAGTACGACCCAGTCCTTCGGGAACGCGACCGTGATGCCGAGCCCGGCGTGATAGAAACGGTTGTCGCGCACGATCCCCTGCTGGCGACTGCTCGCGAAAGAAACGCCCTGGAGCTGCCCCAGGTACTCTTCCACGCCGACTTGCGTCTGACCGGTCTTGGCCGGCTTCGCCAGCGCGA
The DNA here is from genome assembly GCA_035250905.1 of Steroidobacteraceae bacterium. Lineage (GTDB taxonomy): Bacteria > Pseudomonadota > Gammaproteobacteria > Steroidobacterales > Steroidobacteraceae > DATBVX01. Next base: position 10,426 of record DATFEQ010000077.1, on the reverse strand, counting down.
CCGCCTGCTGCAAGCGTTCGTCCGCCGAGGGGTGCGAGGCGAACACGCCGTGATAGACGCGCGGCTCGCGCCCCTCTTCGCGCGCCCGCTGGATCTCGAACGTCTCCTGGTTCTTGAGGACCGAAATCACGCCGATCATCGCCTGCGGGTCATAGCCGGTCTTGGCGAGGTATTGGGCGCCGAGCCGGTCCGCCTCGAGCTCCATGTCGCGGCCATAGCCGCGCAGCAGCGCCTGCCCGCCGATGTTGGCGAGATCGGCCACCGCGCGGTTGCCGGTGAAGATCGCGGCACCGGTCGCGAGGATGCCGGTGAGCAGGCTCTGCGACTGCTGGCGCACCGAGTGCCGCGCAGTAACGTGGCCGATCTCGTGGCCCAGCACCGCGGCGAGCTCGGCTTCCGAATTGAGGTACGCCATGATCCCGCGGGTGATGTAGATGTAACCGCCGGGCAACGCGAACGCGTTGATGTCGTCGGCGTCGACGACGGTGAAGTGCCACTCGAGCTCGGGACGCTCGCTCACCTGTGCGAGCTTCGTGCCGATCTGCGTGACGTAGTCCTGCAGCCCCTGGTCCTCGTAGATGCCGTAGAACCGGATGACCTGCTCGTGTGCCTTGCGCCCCTGCTCGATCTCCCCTTTCTTCGAGACCGTCGTGATGTCGGTGTTGCCGGTCACGGGGTTCTTCGCGCAGCTCACGCCCAGGAAGGCGAAACCGAGAAGTGCGGTGACCAGCAGCGGGTGTGTGATTCTCATCGGGGAACTCGTGCGCTTCGATGGTGCGCAGGTTTTATAACTACGATTGGGGCCGTCGACAAGGAGTTCCGGGCGCTTTGGCCCTCGGGGCCCCAAAAGAGCCAGGGGCGCCACGTGGCGCCCCCGGCTTGTTCACTTAAGGTGTCGACGCGGCCTAGCGCGCGCCCATTCCATACTTCTTGCGGAACTTGTCGACGCGTCCGCCGGTGTCCACGATCTTCTGCTTGCCCGTATAGAAGGGGTGGCAGTTGGAGCACACCTCGACCTGCAGGTCGGTGCCCAGGGTCGAACGGGTCTTGAAGGTGTTCCCGCAGCTGCAGGTCACCGTGATTTCCTTGTAACCGGGATGAATGTCAGCCTTCATGTGCGTGCCCGCCAAACCCGCCTAATCTCAGGGGGCGCGCAGTGTAGCGGTCGACCTCAGGGCACACAAGATGCCCGGACGCCGCCTCCCCTGCACGCAAAAAAGGCTGAAGCCGGCAGGACTTGCAGATACCCAGTCAGCCGGCACTTCAACAACACACCACTAAGACCGACCACCTTGTAACTTTTTCGCCTTTTCCACAAAAGCTGTGGGTAACTCTGTGGACGACCGTGAAGCCGCCCATCACCCGCCGCGAAAATTGCCGCCTGCCGTCAGTTTGGTCAAAAAGTAATCAGCGGTTTTTGCCAAGCGAAAACAATTGCTTGGGTGTGCTACCTGGCATGTCACTGCGATTACAGGCACGCGGATCGAGAAGCAGGTCGCACACGGCCCGGCGCTGTGAATAATTAGTAAGTGCCTGATCAGAGAGGATTTGCTGCTTGCGCAGCGGCTGGAATACGCGGCTGGGTCGGCGGGAGGAAAGCGGCGATCAGGTCGTTCAGGAAGCGCCACCCGAGAGGCGTCGCCCGCCACCTTTGCTCTGCCCACTCCTCCACCATCCCCTGGCTCGCCGCCTCGACGATGCGCGCTTGCACCTCCTCGAACCCGAGGCCGGTTCGGCCTTCGAACGTCTCGACCGAGAAACCTTCGACCAGGCGCAGCGCATTCAGCATGTATTCGAACGGCAGGTCCTCCCGAGCAACGGGCTGCGCTTCAGGCAGCGCCGCGGGCGTGCGCTCCAGCGCTTCGAGATACAGACGCGGCTGGCGTGGCCGCACGGTGCGCCACACCTGCTGCGGCAGTTCGGTGATCTTGCCGTGAGCTCCGGCTCCGACGCCCACATAGTCTCCGAACTCCCAGTAGTTCAGGTTGTGGACGCAGCGTCGTCCCTCGCGCGCATAGGCTGAAACCTCGTATTGCCGGAACCCACCGGCCGCGAGCGCTTCCTGACACGCGAGCTGCATCTCCCAGGTCGCATCGTCATCGGGCAGAGGTGGCGGGCGATGAAAGAAGACCGTGCCCGGCTCGAGCGTGAGCTGATAGTGCGAGACGTGCGCCGGCCCCAATTCGAGCGCGGCGCTCACGTCGGCCAGCGAGTCCGCGAGTGTCTGCTCCGGCAGGCCATACATCAGGTCGATGTTGAAATTCGCGATGCCGGCCGCGTGCAGCTCGGCGGCCGCAGTACGAGTCTCGTCGGCCGAGTGAATACGGCCGAGCCGCGCCAGGTGACGCGGGTTGAAGCTCTGGCCGCCGAGAGAGATGCGATTGACGCCCACTGCGGCGTATTCGCCGAAACGGCCGCGCTCCACCGTGCCGGGATTGGCTTCGAGCGTGACCTCTGTCCCAGGCGCCACGCGCAAGCGGCTGCGAATGCCGGCGAGAATCCGGCCAATGGCCGCGGCCGAGAACAAGCTCGGCGTGCCGCCTCCGAAGAAGACGCTCTGCACCATGCGCGGGTCGACACGCGTCGCCTGCGTTTCAAGATCCCTGAGCAGCGCCTCCACATAGCGCTCCTCCGGCACTTCACCGTCTTTCGCATGTGAATTGAAATCGCAGTACGGGCACTTGCGCACACACCAGGGCAGATGAACGTAGACGGCGAGCGGCGGGACGAGCAGCTGGGAGGTCATGGGAACAGCGCCCCGGGAACGCTGCGACACCGGTCGAGCAGCTGGCGCAACGCCTGGCCACGATGGCTCAGGCTGTTCTTGAGGTCGGGTGACAGCTGCGCGGCCGTGATCGCCAGCTCGCCGACGAGAAAGAGCGGGTCATAGCCAAAGCCGTGCTGGCCGGCGGGCTGCTCCGCGATGCGCCCCTCCCACACGCCCTCGCAAATGAGCGGGGCGGCGTCGCGCGCATCACGCACACAGGCGAGCACGCAGCGATAGCGAGCGGTACGTTGCCCCTCCGGCACGTCGCGCAGCTCGGCGAGCAGCTTGGCGTTATTGGCCGTGTCGTCAGCGTTATCACCGGCGTAGCGCGCTGACAGCACGCCGGGGCGTCCGCCGAGCGCATCCACTTCGAGCCCGGAGTCATCGGCGATCGCGGGCAATCCCGTGCTCGCGGCGGCATGCCGCGCCTTGAGCAGCGCGTTCTCGATGAACGTCCGCCCGGTCTCCGGCACCGGCGCAATGCCGAAGTGCACCTGCGACAGCACCTCGATGCCCGCGTCCGCGAGCAAGGCCTGCAACTCGCCCAGCTTCCCGGGATTCGCAGTGGCGAGCACCACCCGCACGCGTCAGCCTCCGAGCGCTTCGAGCTGATGAGCGAGCAACCGGCCGATGCCCTGCGCTGCCAGGTTCAGCAGCTCGTCGAGCTCGTGTCGGCGAAAGGCGTGCCCCTCGGCGGTACCCTGGACTTCGATGAAGGCCCCGCCGTTGTTCATGACGACGTTCATGTCGGTCTCGGCCTCGGAGTCTTCAGCGTAGTCGAGATCGAGAACCGGTACACCCTTGCAGATACCGACCGACACCGCGGCCACCTGCGCATGCAGAGGGCTCGCCGGGATCAGGCGGCGCTCGATGAGCGCCTCGATCGCATCGACGAGCGCCACGTAGCCTCCGGTGATCGCGGCGGTGCGCGTGCCGCCATCGGCCTGCAGCACGTCGCAGTCGAGCGTGACGGTGCGATCGCCCAGCGCGCGCAGGTCGGTGACGGCGCGCAGCGCGCGCCCGATCAGGCGCTGGATCTCCTGCGTGCGGCCCGATTGCTTGCCGCGCGCGGCCTCGCGCGCGGTGCGCGTGTGCGTCGAGCGCGGCAGCATGCCGTACTCCGCCGTGATCCAGCCCTGGCCGGAACCCCGCAGGAATGCCGGGACGCCGTCCTCGACGGTGGCGGTGCACAGCACGCGGGTATCGCCGAACTCGACCAGCACCGAGCCTTCGGCGTGACGCGTGTAGTGACGGGTGATCCGGACCGCCCTCAGTTCGTCGGGCGCGCGGCCGCTGGGTCGCATCCTTATTCTCCCAGCCAGCGCAGGGCGGCGGCGGTCGTGTTGTCGCTGAACGGTGCCGAGGCCTGCACGGCCTTCTCGCCGAGCGTCTGCAAGGCCGTGCGCAGATCGCCATTATCCGGGCGATAGAAGCCCGCGATGTCCTCGTCCTTCAGGTTGGCCCACAGGCCATCGGTACAGAGCAGCAGCACATCGCCGGCGTCGAGTTGCCGCCGGCGGCTCGAGGTCATGTCCGGCAGCACCGCATCGCCGCCGAGACAACACTCGACGAAATTGCGCATCGGGTGGCCCTGGACTTCCGCCTCGGTGATCAGCCCCTCGCGCAGCAGCTGCTCGACGTGGCTGTGATCGCGGGTGCGCTCGCGCACCGCGTTGTTGCGCAGCTGGTAGACGCGGCTGTCGCCCACGTGCGCCCAGAACGCGGACGACTGTTGCACCAGGCAGATAGCGCAGGTCGCGCGCGGGCGGGTTTCGACGGCGAGCGCGCCGCCGAGCGCCACCACGTCATCGTGCGCCTTGCCGAGCGTGAGGTGCAGGAATCCGAGCGGATCGAAGATCGGATGGGGCGTGTGCCAGAAACTCTCGAGCATCGACTTGAGCGCGGTTTCGGCCGCGCGCGCGCCCTCCGCGTGTCCGCCCATGCCGTCGATCACGAGCAACAAGGCGGCATGCTCGCCGATGGCCACGGAGACACGGTCCTGATTGTCTTCACGGTGGCCAACCAGGCTCAGTTCCGCGTACTCGACCCGCAACGCCCACCCCGGTCTGTTAAACTTCGGCGCGGCTTTATAGCACCAATTCAACATGATCCGCAGCATGACGGGCTTCGCCCGGCGCGAGCAGTCGGGAGCCTGGGGCACGCTCACCTGGGAGCTGCGCGCGGTCAATCACCGCTATCTCGAGGTCGCCTGCCGCCTGCCTGACGAGCTGCGCCCGGCCGAGAGCGATTTCCGCCAGGCCGTCGGTGCAGCGCTCCGGCGTGGCAAGGTCGACTGCACGCTGAACTACCGGCCCGCGACCGAGGCGTTGAGCGAGATCGAGATCGACGCGCCGCTCGTTGCCCAATTGCTCAACCGCGCACGCGACATCGCGGCGCTCGCGGGTCAGACCGCGGCGATCGATCCGCTCGACCTCCTGCGCTGGCCCGGCGTGATCCGCAACAGCGAAGCCGACGCGACACCGCTGGCCGCCGCGGCGCAGGCGAGCCTCAACGAAGCACTGCAGGTGCTCAACGACGCGCGTGCCCGCGAGGGCGAGCGCATCCGCGAGCTGCTGATGCAGCGCTGCGCGATGCTGCTCGCGCTGGTCGAGGCCGTGGTCGCGCGCCTGCCCGAGGTGCGCACGCGCATGCGCACCCGCCTGCTCGAGAAGCTCGCGCAGCTGGGCGGCGAGCCCAACGCCGAACGCCTCGAGCAGGAGCTCGTGTTCCTGGCGCAGCGCATGGACGTCGACGAGGAGCTCGAGCGCCTCAAGGGACACGTCGTCGAGATTCGCAAGGCGCTCGACGGGTCGGAACCCGCCGGGCGGCGGCTCGATTTCCTCATGCAGGAGCTCAACCGCGAAGCGAACACGCTGTCCTCGAAGTCGCAGGATGCCGAGACCACGCGCGTGGCGGTCGACATGAAAGTGATCATCGAGCAGATGCGCGAACAGGTTCAGAACGTCGAATAGTGAGCGCGCCTCCTTCATCTTCACGGCCATCGAAGCCAGCGCGCGGCCGCCTGTTCGTGTTTGCTGCGCCGTCAGGCGCCGGCAAGACGAGCCTGGTGCGGGCGCTCATGGAGAAAGAGCCTACGCTCAGGTTCTCCATCTCCTATACGACGCGCAGCCAACGCCCGACCGAAAAGAAGGGACACGACTACGTGTTCGTCAGGCCCGAGGAGTTTCACCGCCTGGCGGCGGCCGGTGAGTTCCTCGAGTACGCGCAGGTGTTCGACAACTGGTATGCGACCCCGCGTCGCCAGGTCGAAGAAGCGCTGAGCCGCGGCGAGGACATCATCCTCGAGATTGACTGGCAGGGGGCACAACAGGTGCGCAAGGCGATGCCGGAGTGCATCACGATCTTCATCCTGCCGCCGTCGCGCGCGGCGCTCGAGGCGCGCCTGCGACAGCGTGGCACGGACAGCGACGACGTCATCGCCCGGCGCTTGCGCGATGCGGTCAGCGATATGAAGCACTGGCCGGAGTTCGACTACGTCGTCATCAACGAGCAGTTCGAGCAGGCCGTCGAGGAGCTGCGCGCGATCGTCGCCGGCCGCGGCGAGGCGCTGCGTGCGAGGCGTCCCGCGGTGGAACGGCTCACCGGCGCGCTGCTGGCATGACCCGTTGATTTTGCTGTAGACTCGCGCCCCCTTTCGATTCCGAGCCTTCGCCCCCCGAGGACTGTCCATGGCGCGCATCACCGTCGAAGACTGCCTGCAGAACATCGATAACCTGTTTCAGCTCGTGCTGGTGGCAGCCAAGCGCGCCCGGCGCCTCGCCAACGGGGCGGAGCCGACCGTCGACTGGGAGAACGACAAGCCGACGGTGGTCGCGTTACGCGAGGTCGCGGCCGGCAACATCGGCGTGGAGCTGCTCGAAGAGCAGGAGGCTCCGGAATCCGCGGTCCCGGAGCTCGAGCTCCCGACGGATTTCCGCGCGCCGCAGCTGGGCCTGGGCGACTGACCACCGATTTCCGGGGCAGGCTTTGAAGTCTGTCCCGTTCGCACACAAAATGGGGTCAGATCTGAAATCTGACCCTATTTTGTCTTCATGGATTACGCCTCCTCGATCCTGAGCTTCCTGCCGGGTGGAAAGCGCTCCCTCGGGATCAACCAGCTCGTCTCGAAACTGGAGAACTACCTCCCGCCCGACCAGGTCGAGCGCGTCCAGCAGGCCTACGAGTTCGGCGCGACCGCGCACAAGGGGCAGAAGCGGCTGTCGGGCGAGCCCTACATTTCGCACCCGATCGCGGCCGCCAACATCCTCGCGGACCTGCACGTCGACGCCGAGACCATCATTGCCGCGATCCTGCACGACGTCATCGAAGACACGCCCACCGCCAAGGAGCAGATCGCCGAGCAGTTCGGCCGCGAAGTGGCGGAGCTGGTTGACGGCGTCACCAAGCTCGACCTGATCAAGTTCAAGAGCCGCGAGGAAGCGCAGGCCGAGAGCTTTCGCAAGATGCTGCTCGCGATGGTGCAGGACATCCGCGTGATCCTGGTGAAGCTCGCCGACCGCACCCACAACATGCGCACGCTCGACGCCATGCCGGTGCCCAAGCGCCGCCTGGTGGCGCGCGAAACGCTCGAGATCTACGCACCGATCGCCGATCGCCTGGGGCTCTACAGCATCAAGATCGAGCTCGAGGAGCTGGGCTTCAAGGCGCTCTATCCGCAGCGCTACCGCGTGATCGAGAAGGAGCTCAAGCGCGCGCGCGGCAATCAGAAGCAGTTCGTCGGCAAGATCGCGGACGCGTTGCGTGCGGCGCTGACGAAAGCGGGCATCCAGGCGCAGGTCGAAGGACGCGAGAAGCATCTCTTCAGCGTCTATCGCAAGATGCGCAAGAAGGGCGTGCCCCTGAACGAGATCGTGGACGTGTACGGATTTCGCATCGTGGTCGACGCGGTCGACACGGCGTACCGCGCGCTCGGCGTGGTGCACGGCCTCTACAAGCCGATGCCGGGCAGGTTCAAGGACTACGTCGCGATCCCGCGCATCAACGGCTACCAGTCGCTGCACACGACGCTCTTCGGTCCGAACGGCGTGCCCCTCGAGGTGCAGATCCGCACGGTCGACATGCACCGCGTGGCCGAGAGCGGCATCGCGGCGCATTGGAAATACAAGACCGGCGAAAAGCTCGGCAGCGTCCAGCAGGATCGCGCGCGCGAGTGGCTCAACGGGCTGATGCAGATGCAGGACGCCGGGAACTCCGAGGAGTTCCTGGAGAGCGTCAAGGTGGACCTCTTCCCCGACAAGGTGTACGTGTTCACGCCGAAGGGCGAGATCCTGCGCTTGCCGCGCGGCGCGACCGCCGTGGACTTCGCCTACGCCGTGCACACCGACGTCGGCAACCGCTGCGTGGCGGCCAAGGTGGACCGGCGGCTGGTGCCGCTGCGCACGGCGCTGCGCAACGGACAGACGGTCGAGATCATCACCGCGAAGGGCGCGACGCCCAACCCGGCGTGGATGGGGTTCGTGGCGAGTGCCAAGGCACGCGCGGCGATCCGCCACTACCTCAAGAACCTCAAGAGCAAGGAGGCTATCGATCTCGGCAAGCGCATGCTCAACCAGGCGCTCGGGGAATTCTCACTCACCCTCAGGAAGATTCCCGACGCACAGCTCGCGCCGACCCTGAACGAGCTCGGCATGAAGACGGCCGATGACCTGTTCGAGAAGATCGGCCTGGGCGAGCGCCTTGCCCCGCTGATCGCGCGGCGCCTGTTACCCGCGGATGAGGCCGCCACGCAGAGCGGCGCGCCGGCGCCGCTGGTGATCGCGGGCACCGAGGGCCTGGTGGTGAGCTACGCGCGTTGCTGCTTCCCCATTCCGCACGACCCGATCATGGCTTACCTGAGCACCGGCCGCGGTGTCGTCGTCCATCGCGAATCGTGCGGCAACCTCGCGGGCTTCCGCAAGCAGCCCGACAAGTGGCTCTCGGTGAGCTGGCAGAAGAATCTCGACCGCCTGTTCAGCTCGGAAATCCGCGTCGAGGTGGCCAACAAGATGGGCGTGCTGGCGGCGGTCGCGGCCAGCATCGCCGGCACCGAGACCAACATCGATCACGTATCCCTGGTCGAGCGCGACGTGGACACTTCCACGCTCATCTTCGAGCTGCAGGTGCGCAGCCGTGAACACCTGGCGCGCGTCATGCGCACGATCCGCGCGATGCCCGATGTGCTCAAGGTTCACCGAACCACTGCATAGGTTCCGGCCGATCCCGCTACAATCAGCGCCCCGCCCTCAAGACCGCGCACGCCATGACACACCAGATCATCTCGACGGATGCAGCCCCCAAGGCGATCGGCACGTATTCGCAAGCCGTGCGCGCCGGCGACACCCTCTATGTCTCCGGGCAGATTCCGCTCGATCCCGCGACCGGTGAGCTCGTGAGCCGTGATATGGAAGGACAGGTCCGGCGCGTGTTCGAGAATCTCAAAGCGATCATCCAGGCTGCGGGAGCGGATTTCCCGCAGGTGGTGAAGCTCAACGTTTATCTCACCGATCTCAAGCACTTCGCGCTCATCAACCAGGTCATGGCGGAGTACTTCCGCGAGCCCTATCCGGCGCGCGCCGCGGTCGGCGTAGCCTCATTGCCGCGGAATGCGCGGGTCGAGATGGACTGCGTGCTGCATCTCGGTTAGCGCGCTTACGAACCCGACGCCCCCGGAATAGAAGAGTCTTCGCGGAGCGCCACGCTGGTGGATGTGGGCAAACCCGTCACGGCTCTGCGTGGAGTCGGCGAATCGCTGGCTGGCCGCCTGGCGAAGCTCGGGGTCTTCACGATCCAGGACCTGCTGTTCCTGCTGCCCTGGCGCTACGAGGACCGCACGCGCGTGGTGCCGATCGGGACGCTCCGCGTCGGGGATGCCGCGGTCGTCGAAGCCGAGGTCGAGCTCACCGAGATCGCGTTCCGTGGCCGGCGCCAGCTCCTGACGCGCGTGGCCGACGGTTCGGGGTTCCTGACGCTCAGGTTCTTTCACTTCAACCAGAGCCAGAAAGAGGCGCTGGCCCGCGGCCGACGATTGCGCTGCTTCGGCGAGGTGCGCCGCGGCCCGCTCGGCCTCGAGATCGTCCATCCCGAGTACCGCCTGCTCGATCCGGGCCAGGACGAGCAGCTCGCGGAATCCCTCACGCCGATTTATCCGGCGACCGAGGGCCTGCAGCAGGGGCGCCTGCGCAAGCTCACCGCCCAGGCGCTCGAAACGGTGCACGACGGTGCGCTCACCGACTGGCTGCCGAGAGCGATCCTCGATGAGCTGCGCTGGCCAGGTTTATACGAGGCGCTCGTCTACGCGCATCGCCCGCCCGCCGAGGCGAGCATCGACCAGCTCGTGGCGCGGCGCGCGCCGGCGCAGCGGCGCCTCGCGTTCGAGGAACTGCTCGCACATCAGCTGAGCCTCAAGCTCCTGCGGCGCGAGGTCCGCAGCGATCCGGCGTTGCCGCTGCGCTCGCGCAACCTCGCGATGCGTCTGCGCGATCGGCTGCCGTTCTCCCTCACCGGGGCGCAGCAGCGCGCCTTCGATGAGCTCGCCGCGGATCTCGCCGAGCCGCGCCCCGCGCTGCGGCTCATCCAGGGCGATGTCGGTTGCGGCAAGACCGTAGTGGCAGCGCTCGCCACGGCGTGCGCGGTCGAGGCCGGCAGCCAGGCCGCGCTCAT
>DATFEQ010000076.1:0-22675 GCA_035250905.1 Steroidobacteraceae bacterium | reverse complement strand
CTAGACGTAGCGGATCGCGATGACCTCGTAGTTGCGGCGGCCGGCCGGTACGTCCACTTCGATCAGGTCGCCCTTGCTCTTGCCGACGAGCGCACGCGCGATCGGTGAGCCGACCGAGATCAGGCCGCGGCGGATATCGGCCTCGTCCTCGCCCACGATCTGGTAGGAAATGCGCGAGCCATCGTCCTGGTCCTCCAGATCGACCGTGGCCCCGAACACCACCCGGTTGGAGGGCGGCAGGTGCGCCACGTCGATCACCTCGGCGTTCGCCAGGCGTTTCTCGATCTCGCTGATGCGCCCCTCGATGAAGCTCTGTTGCTCACGGGCGGCGTGGTACTCGGCGTTCTCGCTCAGGTCGCCATGCGAGCGCGCCTCCGCGATCGCCTTGATGATGCTGGGCCGATCCTCGCTCTTGAGACGCTTGAGCTCGGTGCGCAGCCGCTCGGCGCCGGTGCGAGTGACGGGACTGCGCCTCACGCGGCGAGCTCCTTGTGCAGGTCCTGCAGGCGATGCACTTCGACTTCGTTCAGGTGATCGAGAGCATCGCAGGTCGCGCGCGCCGCGGCCACCGTCGTGTAGTAGGTCACGCGCTTGTGGACCGCTTCGCGGCGGATCGAATGGGATTCGCGGATCGCCTGCTTGCCTTCCGTGGTGTTGACGATCAGGTCGATCTCGTCGTTCTTGATCATGTCGACGATGTGCGGCCGGCCCTCGCGCACCTTGTTCGCGCGGCGGCACGCGACGCCCGCTTCGGCGAGCGCTTTCGCGGTGCCATCGGTCGCGACGATCTCGAAGCCCCGCGCGATGAGCATCTTGGCGAGCTCGATGGCGCCCGGCTTGTCGCGATCGCGCACGCTCAGGAGGCACACGCCGCGCGTCGGCAGCGTCACGCCCGAGGCCGACTGCGCTTTGGCGTAAGCCTCGCCGAAGGTGCGCCCTGTCCCCATGACTTCGCCGGTCGATTTCATCTCCGGGCCCAGGATCGGGTCGGCTTCCGGGAATTTGACGAACGGGAACACCGCTTCCTTGACCGAGTAGTAGGCCGGGATGCGCTCGTGGGTGTAGCCGAGCTCCTTGAGCTTGCGGCCCGTCATGACGCGTGCCGCAACCTTCGCGAGCGGCACGCCGGTCGCCTTGCCCACGAACGGCACGGTCCGCGACGCCCGCGGATTGACCTCGAGCACGTACACGATCCCGCTCTGGATCGCGAACTGCACGTTCATGAGGCCGACCACGTTGAGCGCCTTGGCGAGACGGCGCGTCTGGTCGCGCAGCTCCTCCTGCAACTTATCGCTCAGCCCATTGGGCGGCAGCGAGCACGCCGAGTCTCCCGAGTGCACGCCAGCCTGCTCGACGTGCTCCATGATGCCGCCGATCAGCACGCTCTCGCCGTCGCTCACGGCGTCGACGTCCACTTCGACGGCGAGATCGAGGAAGCGATCGAGCAGCACCGGGCTGTCGTTCGAAACCTTGACCGCGTCGGTCATGTACGCGCGCAGGTCCTCTTCCGTGAACACGACTTCCATGGCGCGCCCGCCGAGCACGTACGAGGGCCGCACGACCAGCGGGAAGCCCACTTCGCGCGCGAGCTGCACCGCCTGTTCCTCGGTCCGCGCCGTCGCGTTGGCCGGTTGCTTGAGGCCCAGGTTCTTCACCAGCTGCTGGAAGCGCTCGCGATCCTCGGCGATGTCGATCGAGTCGGGCGTCGTGCCAATGATGCGCGCGCCCGCCGCCGCCAGCGCGCGCGACAGCTTGAGCGGCGTCTGGCCGCCGAACTGCACGATCACGCCCTCGGGTTTCTCGAGCGTGATGATCTCCATGACGTCTTCGAGGGTGAGCGGCTCGAAATACAGGCGATCCGAGGTGTCGTAGTCCGTCGAAACCGTTTCCGGATTGCAGTTGACCATGATGGTCTCGAATCCGTCCTCGCGCAGCGCGAGCGCGGCGTGCACGCAGCAGTAGTCGAACTCGATGCCCTGCCCGATACGATTCGGGCCGCCGCCCAGGATCATGATCTTGCGCCGCTCCGAGGGCGCCGCCTCGCACTCCTCTTCATACGTCGAATACATGTAGGCCGTGGTGGTCGAGAACTCGGCCGCGCAGGTGTCGACACGCTTGTATACGGGGCGCACGCCGAACTTGTGCCGGCGCTTGCCGATCACGGACTCGTCGTTGATGCCGAGCAGGTTCGCCAGCCGCTTGTCCGAGAAACCCTTGCGCTTGAGCGCGTGGATGCGCGCGGCATCGAGCCCTTCGAGGCCACCGGCCCGCACCCTGCTCTCTTCCTCGACCAGGTCCTGGACGTTGGCGAGGAACCACGGATCGATGTAGGTGAGCGCTGCGATCCGCTCCAGGGCCCAGCCGGCGCGGAATGCATCGGCGACGTAGAGCAGGCGATTCGCACCCGGCGAGCCCAGCTCATAGGCGAGCGCGTTGGCGGTCTCCTCGGTCAACGGCAGCGGCATCTGCTCGTCGAGCCCGTCGCAGCCGGTCTCGAGGCTGCGCAGCGCCTTCTGCAGCGACTCCTGGAACGTGCGACCGATCGCCATCACCTCGCCGACGGACTTCATCTGCGTCGTGAGGCGCGTGTTGGCGGCGGGAAACTTTTCGAAGGTGAAGCGCGGGATCTTGGTGACGACGTAGTCGATCGTGGGCTCGAACGACGCCGGCGTCGCGCCGCCCGTGATCTCGTTCTTGAGCTCGTCGAGCGTGTAGCCGACCGCGAGCTTGGCCGCGACCTTGGCGATCGGGAACCCGGTCGCTTTCGAGGCGAGCGCCGAGGAACGCGATACGCGCGGGTTCATTTCGATGACGAGAATCCGGCCGTCGCGCGGATTGATGGCGAACTGCACGTTCGATCCGCCGGTGTCCACGCCGATCTTGCGCAGCACCGCGATCGAGGCATTGCGCATGCGCTGGTATTCCTTGTCGGTCAGGGTCTGCGCCGGCGCGACCGTGATGGAGTCGCCCGTGTGCACGCCCATCGGGTCGAGATTCTCGATCGAGCAGACGACGATGCAGTTGTCGTTGTGGTCGCGCACCACCTCCATCTCGAACTCTTTCCAGCCGAGCACGGATTCCTCGAGCAGCACTTCGTTGGTGGGCGATGCGTCGAGGCCGCGCGCGACGATCTCCTCGAATTCCTCGCGGTTGTAGGCGATGCCGCCGCCGCTGCCGCCGAGCGTGAAGGATGGGCGGATCACGGTCGGATAGCCGATCTCCGCCTGCACGGCGAGCGCTTCCTCCATGCTGTGGGCGATGCGGGCGCGCGGCACTTCGAGGCCGATATCGCGCATCGCCTTGCGGAACAGCTCACGATCCTCCGCCATGTCGATCGCTTCGCGCGAGGCAGCTATCAGCTCGACGTTGTACTTCTCGAGAACCCCTTCGCGGGCGAGATCGAGCGCGCAGTTGAGCGCGGTCTGGCCTCCCATGGTGGGCAAGAGCGCGCTCGGGCGTTCCTTCTCGATGATGCGCGCCACGGTGCGCCAGTTGACGGGCTCGATGTAGACCGCGTCGGCCATTTCCGGGTCCGTCATGATGGTCGCGGGGTTCGAGTTCACCAGGATGACGCGATAGCCCTCCTCCTTGAGCGCCTTGCACGCCTGCGCGCCGGAATAGTCGAACTCGCACGCCTGGCCGATGATGATCGGGCCGGCGCCGATGATCAGGATGCTTTCGAGGTCGTCACGCCGGGGCATGAGTGGCGCAGGCCCTGCATAAGCTCACGACTCGACCGCCTGCTTGCGCGTGCCCTGCGCCTTCTGCGCGCGGGAGACCTGTTGCAGGCGTTTCACCATGAGGAAGAGGAAGTGCTCGAACAACGGCCGCAGGTCGTGCGGCCCGGGACTGGCCTCGGGATGGCCCTGGAAACTGAACGCCGGCCGGTCGGTGCGCGCAATGCCCTGGAGCGAGCCGTCGAAGAGCGAGCGAAAAGTCGGCTTGACGGTTTCCGGCAGCGTCGTCTCGTCGACCGCGAAGCCGTGATTCTGGCTGGTGATGAACACCTTCCCTGTGCCGAGCTCCTGCACGGGATGGTTGGCGCCGTGATGACCGAACTTCATCTTGACCGTCTTGGCGCCGCTCGCGAGCCCCAGCAACTGGTGACCGAGACAGATCCCGAACACCGGGATGTCGCTTTCCAGGAATTGCTGGACCGCCCGGATGGCGTAGTCGCACGGCTCCGGATCGCCCGGGCCGTTCGAGAGGAAGATGCCGTCGGCGCTGAGCGCCAGCACCTTGTCCGCGGGCGTGGTGGCGGGAACGACCGTCATGCGGCAGCCATGGTCGGCGAGCAGGCGCAGGATGTTGCGCTTGATGCCGAAGTCATAAGCGACCACGTGCAGCCGCGCTGCCGGGCGCGGGAGGTTGCGATCGTTCGCGCGCCACAGGCTGCCCTCGTTCCACTGGTACTGCCGCTTCGTGGTGACGACCTTCGCGAGGTCCATGCCCTTGAGGCCGGGAAACTTGCGCGCCGCGCGCACTGCCGCGGTCTCGTCGATCGAGTCGCCGGTCATGATGCAGCCGGCCTGCGCGCCCTTGTCACGCAGGACGCGCGTGAGCTTGCGCGTGTCGATGTCCGCGATCGCGACGATCTTGCCTCGCTGCAGGAACTGGCTGAGCGGCTCGGACGAGCGCCAGCTGCTCGCGAGCAGGGGCAAGTCGCGCACCACGAGGCCTGCGGCGTAGATGGCAGAGGATTCGAGGTCTTCCGCGTTCACACCGGTGTTGCCGATGTGCGGATAGGTGAGGGTCACGATCTGCCGGCAATACGAGGGGTCGGTGAGAATTTCCTGGTAGCCGGTGATCGCGGTATTAAAAACGACTTCGCCGGTGGTATTGCCCTTGGCACCGATCGATTTGCCCCGGAAGACGGTACCGTCCTCGAGGGCGAGCACAGCCGGAACGGTCAACTGGCCTGTCCCCTTCGCCCGCGAAAGTCAGAATGCGAGGCGCCCATGTGCAAAGCGGGAGGAGCTCTCAAGAACTCCGTCCCGCTTTGTCGGACTACCCTACTGGTAACGGGCGGAATTTTACGAACTCGACCACAGAGTGTCCACGACGAAAAACACCCGCCCGCCGCCATCGCAGCTTCGCCAAGGGCCCAGAGCGCGTCGAGGTTTGTTCCGTAACCAACTGATCTCATGACGTAATGTCTTGCATTGAGTAGAGCCCGGGGCGCTGCTCGACCAGCCACTGTGCCGCGTGCAGCGCGCCACGCGCAAAGATCAGCCGCTCGGTGGCGCGATGCGTCAGGCTGAGCGTCTCCCCACGACCCGAGAACATCACCGTGTGCTCGCCCGCGTGATCGCCCGCGCGCACCACGGCAAATCCGATCTTGCCGCGCTCGCGCGGTCCTGTATGGCCCTGCCGGGCAAGAATCTGCGCCTTCGCAAACTCGATGCCGCGCGCGCTCGCGATCGTCTCGCCGAGTCGCAGGGCGGTGCCCGAAGGCGCGTCCGCCTTGTCCCGATGGTGCGTGTCGAGGATCTCGACGTCGAAGTCATCGCCGAGCACGCGTGCGGCCTCGGCTACCAGGCGTTCGAGCAGGCTCACGCCGATGCTCATGTTGGGTGAGACCAGGATCGGCACGCGCTCGGCGCTCGCCTCGATCTGCTTGAGCGCCGCCTGGCTGAGTCCGGTGGCGCCGATCACGAGTGCACAACGACGTCGCTCGCACGCCCGGACGTTGTCTTCCACTGCGGGTGCGAGCGTGAAATCGATGGCGACCTGCGCGCCTTCGAGTGCCTGGTCGCGATCCGCGCTCGCGCGGACTCCGCACGCCGGCGCACCGTTGAGCTCACCCACGTCGCGACCGATCGCCGGGTTGCGCGGCGAGGCGAGCGCGCCCGTGAGCTTCAGATTGGCCGCGTCCGGCAGCGCGCGCAGGAGCGCGCGCCCCATGCGACCGGTGATTCCGAAGATGGCGAGGTTGATCACACCGACCGCCTCATGTTCTCGAAGAACTGCTTCACGCCGTCGAGCCAGGTCTGCTGGCGCGGGCTGTGCGACTTGCGATCCCGCCGCAGCGATTCATCGAACTTGCGCAGCGCCTCTTTCTGCTCGCTCGAGAGCTTGACGGGCGTTTCGACCACGACGCGACAGAAGAGATCGCCGGTCGGCCCGCCGCGTACGGGGCGGACGCCCTTCTCGCGCAATCGAAACACGCGCCCCGATTGTGTCTCGGCCGGGATCTTCAGGGTCACGTGCGCGTCGAGCGTGGGGACTTCGAGCTCGCCGCCCAGGACCAACGTGGCAAAGCTCACCGGCACCTCGCACGACAGGTGGCTGCCGTCGCGCTCGAAGATCTCGTGCTCGCGCACGTGGATCTCGACGTAGAGATCGCCCGCGGGACCGCCGTTGCGGCCGGCCTCGCCCTCGCCCGCCAGGCGAATGCGATCGCCGCTGTCGACGCCCGCCGGAATCTTGGCGCTGAGCGACTTGGAGCGGCGCACGCGGCCCTGCCCATGACAGGCGTCGCAGGGACTTTGAATGATCTGGCCGCGGCCTTTGCAGCGCGGGCAGGCCTGGTTGATGCTGAAGAATCCCTGGTTGAGCCGCACCTGTCCCTGGCCGCCGCAGGTGTCGCAAGTGACCGCGCTGGTCCCCTTGGCCGCTCCACTGCCGCCGCAGGTGTCGCATTCACCCAGCGTCTGGAAATCGATCTCGATGCTGTCGCCGAAGACCGCCTGGCGCAGGTCGAGCTCCAATCCGTAGCGCAGGTCCGCCCCGCGAAACACCTGCGTACGACCGCGGCGACCGCCACCGAAGATATCGCCGAACACCTCACCGAAGATGTCGCCGAAGGCATCGGCTGCGCTGAAGCCGCCGGCACCGCGGGCGGCGTCGACGCCGGCGTGCCCGAACTGGTCGTAAGCCGCCCGCTTCTGGGCGTCAGTGAGCACTTCGTAGGCTTCCTTCGCCTCCTTGAAGCGCTCCTCCGCATCCTGGTCGTCCGGATTGCGATCCGGATGAAACTTCATGGCGAGGCGCCGATACGCCTTCTTGATCTCGGCCTCGGTCGCGGTGCGTGCCAGTTCCAGCACCTTGTAGTAATCGCGCTTAGCCATCCGTCCCGCCCTAAGGATCGATCAGT
This sequence comes from Steroidobacteraceae bacterium, assembly GCA_035250905.1. GTDB lineage: Bacteria > Pseudomonadota > Gammaproteobacteria > Steroidobacterales > Steroidobacteraceae > DATBVX01. Next base: position 15,579 of record DATFEQ010000076.1, on the reverse strand, counting down.
CCGGTTTGCGGCCCTCGATGCAGAACCGCCGCCGGACCCGTGGACCCAGCGGCGGTCGATCTCACCCGCATCCCGCTCGCTGCCGGGTTATGAGGACTTGCGCTCCTTGCCCTTCACTTCCTCGAACTCGGCATCGACGACATCATCCTTGTTAGCCTGGCCGGTGTCACCGCTCGCGCCGGCGCCGGCATCAGCTGCCGCGCCCTGCGCCCCAGCCTGCGCGTAGGCGCGCTCGGCGAGCGTTGCGGTGCTCTTCGCCAGCAATTCCGTCTTCCTGACGATCTGGTCCTTGTCATCGCCCGCGAGCGCGGTCTTGAGCTCGCTGAGCGCCGACTCGATGTTGTGGCGCTCCTCGGCGCTCACCTTGTCGCCCATCTCCTTGAGCGTCTTCTCGGTCGCATGCATCAACGCATCGCCGCGATTACGCGCCTCGACCAGGTCCCGGAAGCGCTTGTCTTCCTCGGCGTGCGCCTCCGCCTCTTTCACCATGCGCTTGATCTCGTCCTCGGTCAGGCCGCTCGAGGCCTTGATGACGATGCGTTGCTCCTTGCCGGTCGCCTTGTCCTTGGCCGACACGTGCAGGATACCGTTCGCGTCGATGTCGAACGTGACCTCGATCTGCGGCATGCCACGCGGTGCCGACGGAATGTCCGTCAGGTCGAACCGACCGAGCGACTTGTTGTCGGCCGCGCGCGTGCGTTCGCCCTGCAGCACGTGAATGGTCACCGCCGTCTGGTTGTCTGACGCCGTCGAGTACACCTTGGCCGCCTTGGTCGGGATCGTAGTGTTCTTCTCGATCACGTGGTCGACCACCGCGCCCTCGGTCTCGATGCCGAGCGAGAGCGGCGTAACGTCGAGCAGCAGCACGTCCTTGACGTCGCCCGCGAGCACGCCCGCCTGGATCGCCGCACCGACTGCCACCGCCTCGTCCGGGTTGACGTCCTTGCGCGGCTCCTTGCCGAAGAAATCACGCACGAACTTCTGCACCAGGGGCATGCGTGTCTGGCCGCCGACCAGGATGACCTCGCCCACGTCCTTCAACGACAGGCCGGCATCCTTGAGCGCGATGCGGCAGGGCTCGATCGTCTTCTGCACCAGGTCTTCCACCAGCGACTCGAGCTTGGCGCGGGTCAGCTTGATGTTGAGGTGCTTCGGCCCGCTCGCGTCCGCGGTGATGTAGGGCAGGTTGACGTCGGTCTGTTGTGCCGAGGAGAGCTCGATCTTGGCCTTCTCGGAGGCTTCCTTGAGGCGCTGCATGGCGAGCGGGTCCTTGCGCACATCGACGCCGCTCTCCTTCTTGAACTCTTCCGCCAGGAAGTTGATGACGCGCAGATCGAAATCCTCGCCACCGAGGAACGTGTCGCCGTTGGTCGAGAGGACCTCGAACTGGCGCTCACCGTCGATCTCCGCGATCTCGATGATGGAAACGTCGAATGTGCCGCCGCCCAGGTCATAGACCGCGATCTTGCGATCGCCGCCGCTCTTGTCGAGGCCGTAGGCGAGCGCGGCCGCGGTCGGCTCGTTGATGATGCGCTTGACGTTCAGGCCCGCGATGCGGCCCGCGTCCTTGGTCGCCTGCCGCTGGGAATCGTTGAAGTAGGCCGGCACGGTGATCACCGCCTCGGTGACCGTCTCGCCGAGATAATCCTCGGCGGTCTTCTTCATCTTCATGAGCACGCGTGCCGAGATCTCCGGCGGTGCCATCGCCTTGCCCTGGACCTCGACCCAGGCGTCGCCGTTTTCCGCGCGCGCGATCTTGTAGGGCACCATCTTGATGTCCTTCTGCACGACATCGTCGTCGAACTTGCGTCCGATCAGGCGCTTGATGGCGAAGAGCGTGTTCTGCGGATTGGTGACGGCCTGCCGCTTGGCGGGCTGACCCACCAGCACTTCGCCGTCCTTCGTGAACGCGACGACCGACGGGGTGGTGCGGTCACCCTCGCTGTTTTCTATGACCCGGGGCTTGCCGCCCTCCATGAGGGCAACACACGAATTGGTCGTTCCCAGGTCTATGCCAATGGTCTTCGGCATGTCGATGCTCCTCGAAAAAAGCTTGCAAAACTGTCCGGCACAATGGGGCGATTCAACGTCGTTTCAAGCATCCGCAGCGCCCCCGCGACTGAGACTCCTAGGTTCGGGACCGTTCGGGGGCCTTGGCCACTATGACTCGCGCCGGCCGAAGCAGCCGGCCGTTGAGCTGGTAGCCCTTCTGGACCACCTTCAGGACCGAGCTGGGCTCGGCGCTCCCGGACTCCTCCATCGCCATGGCCTCGTGCAGCTGGGGATCGAACGGCTGGCCTTCGGGATTGATCTCGGCGATGCCGAACTTCTCGAAGGCTTTTTGCAGGAGCTTCAAGGTCGCTTCCTTACCCGCGAGCAGGCTCCTGGCATCGGCTTTCTGGCCGACTTCGAGCCCGGCCTCGAGGCTATCGATCACCTGCAGCAGCTCGCCCGCGAATCTCTCCAGGCCGTAGCGGTGGGCGCTCTCGACGTCGCGAACGGCCCGCCGGCGAATGTTCTCCAGCTCCGCGACCGCCCGCATGTGGGCGTCGCGGGCTTCATCGAGCCTGGATTCGGCGGCGGTCAAGGCCTGGCGCAGCTGCTCGGGCGTGCGCGCCTCCTCCGCTGTATCCGTCAGTACCGCCGTGGCCTCCGGATCGATGTCCGGTGCAGCGTCCTGGTTGCTGGTGGTCATGAACGATGGCTCTCCGAAATTGACGATGCCGGCCGTCTTGCGCGGCGGTCAGGATAACAGGACAGCCCCCGAGAATCGGGGCTAGCGGCGGGAGTTCAAGGCGGCCCCCAGGAGTCGGGCCGTAATGTCGACGATGGGGATCACCCGTTCATAGGCCATGCGCGTCGGGCCGATGACACCCAGGACGCCGACCACTTCGTTATCGAGCGTATAGGGGGCGGCCACGATGCTGCAGTCATCCAGGATGGTGTAGCCCGACTCCTGGCCGATGAAGATTTGCACGCCCTCGGCGCGCAGGCTCTGATCGAGCAGGTGCAGGATGTCGCGCTTCTCGTTGAAGGCCTCGAACAGGCGCCTGAGCTTCTCCACGTTCGAGAGCTCGGCGAAGCCCATCAGGTTGGTCTCGCCCGCGATGACGTACCCAGACAGCTCGTGGTCGCCGGAAGTCATGACCTGCTGCGCCATCTGGATGGCATCCAGCATCAGCTGGTTCAGGTGCTGGCGGGTCTCGTGTAGCTGCGCCAGGATATCGTCGCGGACTTCCTGCAGCGATCTCCCCCGCACCTGATCGTTGAGATAGTTGGCGGCCCGACGCAGCTCGTCCGACGAGTAGTGCCGCTCGAGCTGCAGGATGCGGTTCTGCACCTCGCGACCGTTCACCACCAGGACCGTGAGCACGCGGTTGTCGGAAAGCGCCATGAACTCGATCTGGGTCAGCGCCGAGTGCGCCTGCCGCGGAATCGTCACCACGCCTGCGAGCTGCGTGATCGCCGAGAGCACCTGCGACGCGGCCGCCACCAGCGCCTTGGGCTCGGAATGGTGCTCCTCCAGCCGCCGCTGCAGTTGCAGGATCTCCGTTCCGTCGAGCGGTTTGAGCTTGAGCAGAGAGTCGACGAACAGCCGATAACCCTTGTCGGTCGGGATGCGTCCCGCCGAGGTATGCGGCGAAGTCACGAAGCCGAGCTGTTCGAGATCCGCCATGACATTGCGGATGGTCGCAGAACTCAGGTTGAGTCCCGACTCGCGCGAGAGGGTGCGCGAGCCGACCGGCTGACCGTCGCGGATATAGCTCTCGATCAGCACCTTCAGCAGGCGCTGTGCGCGTTCGGTGAGGACGTCGTCGGTCGTATCTATCGCCATCTTCGGTCAAGACCCTGTAATCTTTGTGGATTCAGGGTTGACGGGCCGATAACTAACAATGCGCCAGATGGGAAGTCAAGCTGACCGTGTCGCATGCGAGCCGTGGCGGAAGACGCGGCGATGAATCCGTCATTCAAGACCTGCGCACTCGTGGGCCGGCATGGCGATCCGCGCGTCGCCGAATCGATGCTCGCGCTCGCCCGGCACCTGAAGGCGAGCGGGCGCGCACTGCTCGTCGACCGATCCGTGTCGCTCGATTTCGGCGCGACGCGCGTGACGGCGGTCGAAGAGTCCTCGTTCGGGAAGCGCGCCGATCTCGTCATCGCGATCGGCGGCGATGGCACGATGCTCTATGCCGCGCGCCTGGTCGCGACCAGCGGCGTTCCGCTCCTCGGTATCAATCGCGGACGCCTGGGCTTTCTCACCGATGTTTCCCCGGACGACATGCTCGAGCGCCTGGACGATGTGCTCGCGGGCCGCTTCTCGGAAGACCGGCGCACGCTGCTGGAGGCGCGCCTGCGGCCCCAGCAGGGGTCGGAGGCTACGCTGACGGCCCTCAATGACGTCGTGGTGCAGAAGTGGGAAACGGGGCGGATGCTCGATTTCGAAACGTGGATCGACGGCCGGTACGTGAACACGCACGGCAGCGACGGGTTGATAGTGGCAAGCGCGACGGGATCCACGGCATACGCTTTGTCCTGCGGCGGCCCGATCATCCAGCCCGACCTCAGCGTCCTCGTCATGGTGCCGATCAGCCCGCACACGCTGAGCGACCGTCCCGTGGTGATTCCGGGCGGCGCCCAGGTCGAGGTGCGTCTGCTCGAGCGCCCGGACACGCGCGCGCAGGTGCTGTGCGACGGCGCCGTACTCGGTGAGCTGCGACCGGACGACCGCTTGTTGGTCGGCGCATCGAAGCACCACATCACGCTGCTGCATCCTCCGGGCTACGACTACTACCGCCTGCTGCGCTCGAAGCTGCACTGGGGTCGTGGCGCCTACGACTCCGTCTCCAGCCCGGGTCGACCGCCCCCCGAGCGCTGAAATTGCTCACCTACCTCGGCATCCGCGACTTCGCGATCATCGATGAGCTCGCCCTCGAGCTTGGGCCGGGACTGACGGCCCTCACCGGCGAGACCGGAGCGGGCAAGTCGATCGTCGTCGACGCGCTTGCGCTCGCCGCCGGCGGCCGCGCGGCGTCCGACGTCGTGCGCCAGGGTGCGGAGCGCGCCGAGATTGCGGCCACCTTCGACATCGCAGGACAAGCGGCCGCGCGCCGTTGGCTCGAATCCCAGGCCATAGCGAGCGACGGTGAATGCATTCTGCGGCGTGTCGTGGGTCGCGACGGGCGCTCGCGCGCTTTCATCAATGGCCAGCCGGTGCCGCTGCAAACCCTGCGCGAGCTCGGCGAACAGCTGGTCGATATCCATGGCCAGCAGGAGTTCGTGTCGCTGACGCGGCGTGCCGCGCAGCTCGAGTTGCTCGATGCGCATGGCCGTGACGAGCGGCTCGCACAGCAGGTGCGCGAGAGTTACGAGCGCTGGCGCGGATTGCGTGATGAATGCGAGGAGCTCACGGCTGCCGGACGCGATCGCGACGCGCGTCTCGAGCTCCTGCGCTACCAGGTGCGCGAGTTGCAGGCGCTCGGCCTGAAGAGCGCCGAGATTCCGGAGCTCCTTGCGGAGCAGCGTCGCCACGCGCACAGCGGGCGACTCATAGAAGGGGTGCGGCAGGCCCTCGAGCTCGTGTACGAGCAGGAGTCGTTCAACGCACATGAGGCCCTGGCGCGCGCGCTCACCAGCGTGCGCAGCGTCACCGCACTCGACCCCACCCTGGGTGCGACCGAAGCACTCCTGGAGGAGGGCCGCATTGCCCTGCGCGAAGCCGCGGATGCGCTGCGCCACTATCTCGAGTCGATGGACGTCGATCCGGAGCGCCAGGAGTGGGTCGAGCGTCGCGTGGCCACCATCGAGGAGCTCGCGCGCAAGCATCGACTGGCGGCGACCGACTTGCCGGCACACCTCGAACGGCTGAGTGCCGAGCTCGACCGGCTCGAGGCGCACGAATCGACGCTCGAAGACCTGCAAACGCGACTTGCAGCGCGGCGCTCCGAATATGCGCAGGCCGCGACCCGGCTATCGACTGCGCGGCGCGCCGCGGCCGCGGATCTGTCGCGAGACGTCACGCGACTCATGCAGAAACTGGGCATGACCGGCGGACGCTTCGACGCGAGCGTGGCGAGTGATGCCGCCGCGGAACCGGCCGCGGGCGGCCTCGACACCGTCGAGTTCGTGGTGAGCGCGAATCCCGGCCAGCCGCTCAAACCGGTCGCCCGCGTGGCATCAGGTGGCGAGCTCTCGCGCATCAGCCTCGCGATCCAGGTGGCGGCGCTCGGCAAAGCCATTACACCGTGCCTGGTCTTCGACGAAGTGGATGCGGGCGTGGGCGGCGCCGTGGCGGAAATCGTCGGCCGGCAACTCGCGGCTCTCGGGGAGCGGGCGCAGGTTCTCTGTGTCACGCACCTGCCGCAAGTGGCGAGCCAGGCCGATCATCACGTGCGCGTGACCAAGCTGACCGACGGGCGCAGCACGCGCACCACGCTGCACGAGCTCAATGGGGCGGAGCGCGTCGAAGAGCTGGCGCGCATGCTCGGTGGCCTCGAAATCACCCAGAAGGCGCGCGATCACGCACGCGAGATGCTCAAGCGCGCCGACGGCGGCAGCCGGGCGCGATCCGGTCGCTAGCGTACTTTGCGCCCGGGGCAGCCGGGCCGGCGGCAATGGCCGTACAGGATGAGCGAGTGGTCGCGGATCTCGAATCCCATCTTCTTGGCGACCGATGTCTGCCGATCCTCGATACCGCTGTCGAGAAACTCCTCCACGCGACCGCAGTCCACACACACGATATGGTCGTGGTGCGCACCCTGGTTGAGCTCGAACACCGCCATGCCGTCCGCGAAATGGTGGCGCGTGACGAGCCCCGCAGCCTCGAACTGCGTCAGCACGCGATAGACGGTGGCGAGCCCGATGTCCTCGCTCGAATCGAGCAGGAGCTTGTAGATGTCCTCCGCGCTCAGGTGACGCGGGGAACCGTGCTCGAGGATCTCCAGGATCTTGAGCCGCGGGAGCGTGACCTTGAGGCCCGCCTTGCGCAGGTCCTTACCTTCCACCCGTCGCCTCCGCCGGTCAGTCCACAACCGGCTGTCGCATGTGCGTGAATTCGCTATGATGCGCGCCCATTATCCCCCTGCTACCCCGGCGGCTCCAGCGGTTCTCATGAGTCATCTTTGTCGTGGAAGTCGGGCCCGGCTGCTGCGTCGCGCGGCCGCGGTCCTGTGCGTGTTGCTGGCTGTGCCGGCCGTTGGCTGCGTGTACCGCATCAACATTCAGCAAGGTAACTATCTCGATCCCGCCGCCCTCGAGCAGCTGCAGGTCGGTATGACACGCAGCCAGGTGCGCTACCTCCTGGGAACGCCCATGGTCCCGGACGCCTTCGACAAGGACCGGTGGGATTACCTCTTCTACTTCAAGCGCGGACGCCTGCGCGATCCCGAGGAGCGCAAGGTCACAGTGTTCTTCGAGGAGGACAAGGTGACACGCTTCGAGCGCGGGAGCGGACCGAGCCAGGTCGCCAACGCCGAGCAGAAGGCGGAACCGGCGAACTAGCGGGCGGCAGATTTCGCCCGAGCGCGCCGCGCCGCGCGCGGGTCCACCTTCAGCGGACGATAGATCTCCACCCGATCGCCTTCCTGCAGCGGGTGATCCGGCGCAACGACGCGTCCGAACACGCCATAAGTCGCCGTGGCAGGATCGATCTCGGCGCAGCACTCGAGCAGCCCCGACGCGAGCAGCGCATCGCGCGCTGTCGCACCGTCGCGCAATTCCACGCTCAGCACGAACTGACGGTCGGGCAATGCGTAAGCGACTTCACACCGCAACATTGGCCGTTCGACCGTACAGCGCTCGCGCGCGTGCGACGAATGCGTCCACGAGCGAGTTGCAGGTGTGCTCGAACACGGGCTCGAGCAGCCAGGCGTTCACGGGATTGGCGAACGCGAACTTGAGGGTCAGGCTCACCCGTGTGCCCTGGTCGGCAATGGCGCCGAAACGCCACTCGCCCTCGAGCGTGCGGAAAGGTCCTTCGACCAGGTTTAGCGCGATGAGCATGGGCGGCTCGAGCCGGTTGCGCGTGGTGAAATGCGTATGCAGGGGTCCCTTGTGAACCTGCAGGCGCGCGATCGCCTCGTCCGCGGAGCGCTCGATGACTTGGGCGCTGCGGCACCAGGGCAGGAATTGCGGGTAGCTCGCGATGTCATCCACCAGCGCGAACATCTGCGCCGGGCTGAAGGGCACGAGCGCGTGCCGGCTGATCTGCCTCACGCCCTCGACCTGCCGGACGCTGCTGTCACCATCCATCCCATGAGTTGCGGTCCCACGCCATTCTCGATCATCGGGATTCGATCGACAACGCCGGCGCCTCGTTACAATGGCGCTCCTGCACCGCAAAGCGCCGCGCTCCATGCCTGACGAAAAGGACAAGCCCAATCCGAACATCGCCGAGAACCGCAAGGCGCGCCACGACTATTTCATCGAGGACCGCTACGAGGCGGGGTTGTCGCTCATGGGCTGGGAAGTGAAGAGTCTGCGTGCGGGGCGCGCACAGCTCAAGGAAAGCTACGTCTACCTGCGCAACGGCGAGGCCTTTCTGTTTGGCGCGCACTTCTCGCCGCTCACCTCGGCCTCCACCCACGTCGACGCCGATCCCACGCGCACGCGCAAACTCCTCCTGCATCGTCACCAGATCGATCACCTGGTGGGCGCCGTGGAGCGTCGCGGCTATACCGTCGTGCCGCTCAATCTCTACTGGAAAGCCGGCCGCGCGAAGCTCGAGATCGGGCTCGCGAAGGGCAAGAAGCAGCACGACAAGCGCGCGGTCGACAAGGACCGCGACTGGGAGCGTGAAAAGCAGCGACTTCTCAAACGCCGCTGAAGAACTTGTAACGCGCGCGTGCGTCCCTACAATGGGCCCGGCACTGGGGGCGATCGGCTTCGACGGGGGTCACGAAACTCCAGGTGCATGCCGAGGTGCAGGGTTCCTCGTTAAACCGTCTGCAAACTTTAGTTGCCAACGAAGACAACTACGCTCTGGCGGCTTAATCCCGCCTAACCTCTGACTGGTATGTGCTTGTGCATCCAAATCAGGGGACGCGCTCACAAGCTCGCGGGTCCGGTGTGCTGAAGGCCGGCTCGCTAAACGTAACTTGAGCTGGCTGCACGTCTTCCCTGCCCTTCGGGTAGCGTGCGGCGAGAATAATCGAAGCGGCTAAGCATGTAGGTCCTGTAGCGTAGGGCTTTCGGACGCGGGTTCGATTCCCGCCGCCTCCACCAATGACGCCTCGGCAACGCTGCCGGGGCGTCGCCATTTCTGCGGATCACGCCGGCTCGTAGCGTTGCCCGGTCACCTGCTCGGTGATGCGGATGGCTGTCTCGAGCGCGCGCAGGCCGTCCTCACCGGACACGATCGGTGGCTTGCCCCTGGCGATGCAGTCGAGAAACGCCTCGATCTCGGCCTTGAGCGCATCGCCCTGCTCGAAGCTGCGCTCTTCGATCGCGACCGGCAGAGCATCGCCGCGCACCTCGCCCGGGGTCTTGCGCACCACGGTGAGGATCTTCTGCTGCAGATCGACCGACATGTAGGCGTCGTCCTGGAAGATCCTGAGCTTGCGCTCCGTCTTGAGGCTGACGCGGCTCGCAGTGGTGTTGGCCACGCAGCCGTTGGCAAAGCGGATGCGCGCGTTCGCGATGTCGAGCTCCCCGGAGAACACCGAGGCCCCGACGGCGTCGAGGCTCGCGATCGGCGCGTGCACGATGTCCTGGATGATGTCGATGTCGTGGATCATCAGGTCGAGCACCACGTTGACGTCGGTGCCGCGCTGCTTGAAGGGCGCGAGCCGATGCGACTCGATGAAGCGCGGCACGGTGAGCACGCCGTCGAGCGCGAGAATGCCCGAGTTGAAACGCTCGAGGTGCCCGACCTGCAATACACGCCCGGCGCCGGCGGCGACCTCGATGAGCCGGCGTGCATCCTCGACCGTGGTCGTGATCGGCTTCTCGACCAGGACGTGCGCCCCGGATTCGAGGAAGGCGCTCGCGATCTCGAAATGAAAGGGCGTGGGTGTCGCGATGCTCACGGCATCGACGCGCCCCAGGAGCTCGCGATAATCAGCCAGCGCGCGCACGCCCAGCTCGGCGGCGAGGCGCTCGCGGTTCTCCGCGGCGACGTCCACGACTGCCACCAGCTCGCTGCCCTCGAGGGCCGCGTACTTCTGCGCGTGGAAGCGACCCAGGTAGCCGACGCCGATGACCGCGGTGCGCATGCGCCGATTATAGCGGCTGGGAAGCGCAGACCCGCGCGTTGCGGGGCTTGCCGGTAACGCGATCCGCCCGCGACAATGGCTTCATGCACGACCTCCATCGAGTCAGCTGGTGAACCCGGCCACCGCGACAGACGACGACGCGACCACGACGAATCCGAACGAGTCGTTCCTGCAGCGACATCCACGGTTGCGGCGCGAGCTCCTGATCCTGGCGTGGTCGCTGGGCACGGGCCTCATCCTCATGCCGATGCTGATCTATGTCGTCGGCCTGCTGACACTCGGCCCATACACGTCCGGTGGCTGGTGGACGCTGTTCCTCGACCTGTACAGGGGACTCTTCCGCGGGTGGTGGGCGGCCTGGGGAGTCGTGCTCGGACCGCTGGCGCTGGTCGGCCTGATCCGCGGCGCGCGGTTCCTCTACCGTCGCTACCTGCGCTCCGAACCGGACTGAGCGCCCTCGCCGCTTCAACATAACCGGCGTATCGCAGCGCGATGCGCATCCACGCCGCGCCCGATGAGAGACGGCGCACAGCCAGCAGTGCGGCGGCAAGGCACCGTGGACGCCAATAACGACAAGACTCGTGTTCACCCAGATCATGAATTGCCGGCGTCGCTTCCGCCTGCCGCGGATTGCACTCCTCGCGCTGCTGCCGCTCTGTGCTTCGGCGACCGCGCAGACGCGCGACCTCGCGCCACCCGCGTTTGCGACCACGCCGCTGGCGGTGGCCGTTGCGTTTCGTGACGTCACCTTTCGCGATCACCAGCCGCTCGTGAATCGCCTCAAGCGCATCCAGGCGGTGGCGCTGGTCACGGTGTGGGACTCGACCTCAGCGACGCTCTACCTGGGCGTCAATCGCGACGGTGAGCCGGGACTGCACCTGCGCCAGAAGAAACACGACCGCGGCACCCTCGCCCCGGCGCACCGCACCCTGTTCTCGGACGTGACACCGTGGCGCGCGACGATCAGGCTCGCGAGCCAATCCAGACGGTTCTGACGAGCGCGGCTAGCGTCGGTCGTCGCTTGCCTCGCGCGCGGCGCGAAATTCATTCCCGCGGTACCACTCGGGCCAGCCTTTTTCTTTGGCCACGCGGTTACCGACCGCGAAGAAGAGCTCGACGTCCTGCATGGAGCCGCGCAGATCGAGGCTCGGGTCGTACTGGTCGCTCGGCTTGTGATAGCGGTTGGCGACGTAGTCCTCCTGCAGTTGCCGACCCCCCGCCTCGCCGTGCTCGCGATCGTCCGTGCCCAGCTTGAAGTACAGGGCGGGAACGCCTTTCTTGGCCAGATTGAAATGATCGGAGCGGTAGAAGAAGCCGCGCTCCGGCGTCGGCTCGGCTTTCGGCACGCGATCCTGCGTTTCGGCCGCCTCGCGCAGATAGTCCTCGAGCTCGGAGCTGCCGAATCCGATCACCGCAACGTCACGCGTCGGGCCGCCGGCGTAGAGCGCGTCCATGTTGATGACGGCCGCCGTGCGCTCGAGCGGATACAACGGATGATCCGCGTAGTGCGCCGAGCCCAGGAGCCCGGCCTCTTCCGCCGTCACCGCCACGAAGATCACCGAACGCTCCGGCGCGGGCTTGGCACGCGCGAAGGCTTGCGCGAGCGTGATCAAGGCCGCCGTCCCCGTGGCGTTGTCGATGGCGCCGTTGTAGATGTTGTCACCGGTCACCGCGTCCGAGCGACCCAGGTGATCCCAGTGCGCCATGTAGAGCATGTACTCGTCGGGCCGCTTGCTGCCCGGCAGGATGCCGACCACGTTTGACGAGTTGGAGCGGCGGATGGAGTTGCGAACCGCGACGCTCGCGCGCAGGTTCAAGGGCACCGCCTTGAAGTCGCGGCGCACCGCCGCCGCCTTGAGCGCGGCCAGGTCCTGTCCGGCGAGCTGGAAGATCGCCTCGGCGGTCGGGCCGCTGATCCAACCCTCGATCGCCACGCGACCCGCGTTGCCATCGGCGCTCGCCTTGTCGAGCTGCGGCCCCGTCCAGCCGGACTGCACCACTTCCCAGCCGTAGGCCGCCGGCTCGGTCTCGTGGATGATGAGCGCGCCCGCGGCGCCCTGCCGCATCGCTTCTTCGTACTTGTACGTCCAGCGCCCGTGATAGGTCATGGCGCGGCCGGCGAACAGCTTCGGATCCTGCGTGACGAAGCCGGGATCGTTGATCAGGATGACCGCGGTCTTGCCCTTGATGTTGGCCGCCGCGTAGTCGTTCCAGTCGTATTCAGGCGCCACGATGCCGTAGCCGACGAAGACCAGGTCGCTCTGCGCGAGCGCGGAGTCCGCGATCACCCGCTTGGTCCACACCACCATATCGTCGCGGTACTTGAACTTGCGGCTCTCGCTGCCGTTGCTGACGGTGAGCGTCACGTTGGGATCGGCCGTGATTTCCACCAGCGGCACGGATTGATAGAAGGTCGAGCCGTTGCCGGGCTTGAGGCCCACGGCCTCGAACTGCTGGCGGATGTACTCGACGGTCTTTTCCTCACCGCGCGTGGCGGGCTTGCGCCCCTCGAATTCGTCGGATGCGAGCGCCGCGACATGACGCCGGAAGGTCGCCTCATCCAGGCCGTCGATGCCTGGCGGACTGGCCGGTTCCGTCGCACAGGCGACCAGTATCGCGGTCGCCAATACCATCGTCAGTGCACGTCTTTCCATGCGGGATCTCCGGTCGCGTGTGAACCCAGGTCTGCCTACTGTAAACGGGGCCAGTAGATCCAACCGATCACGAGCAACGCGCTCCACATGCCCGCCATCGCCATGCGCCGCCACGGGTGCTGGCGGATGCTGCCGACGAACGACGCCACGGACAGCACGGAGAGCACCGTGAACAGCACGATTCCGAGCATCAGCGGCCTCAATTCGGCGCGCAGCTCGGGACGCTCGCCGAGCAGAATCAGGAAAACTATCAGCACCATGCCCAGACCGAGCGCGATGGCCACGCTCGAGCCCATGATGATGCCGAGGAGCACGGTCAGCGGCCGCATGTCGAAAGGCGCACAACTCGGCCGTTTTGCACTTGATTAGGTTGGCATTGACCCATAGCCTAGGGCACGAGTCTATCAGGGAATTTTCCGGCCCTAGTTCCGGTCCAAACCGCAGCATGTCGCACCCGGCCCGTCCACGCCTGCTCCTCCCGCTGCTCGTTCTGCTGTTCGCCCTCGGCGTTGGCGGATCCGTTCAGCCACCCTCCCCCGCCACCGCGGTGGCTGCGGCCGCCGGCTCCGGCCCCGAACTGCTGCCGACGGATCGTCACCGCAGCATCGCGCGCCGCGTGTTCGAGAACCTCGATCGCGCCCACTATTCCCAGGTCGCCCTCGACGATCGCCTGTCGTCGGAGATCTTCGATCTCTACATCGAGTCGCTCGATCTCGGACGCAGCTATTTCTTCGCGAGCGACATCGCGGAATTCGACCGATTGCGATTGCGCCTCGATGACAGCATCAAGAGCGGCGCCCTCGAGCCCTCCTTCGCGATCTTCGCGCGCTTTCGCGACCGCAACCGCGAGCGCATGACCTACGCGATATCGCTGCTCGACCAGGAGCCCGATTACACCCTCAACGAGACCTTCGAGTTCGACCGCGAGAAGGCGCCGTGGCCCGCCAACGCGGCCGAGATGAACGAGCTGTGGCGCAAGCGCGTCAAGAATGACGGCTTGAGCCTGCTGCTCACCGGCAAGACCTGGCCGGAGGCCGCGGACACCCTGCGCAAGCGCTACGAACGGGTCCTGAGACGCATCGACCAGGTCTCGACCGACGATGTGTTCGAGAACTTCATGAACGCGTTCGCGCGTGCCTACGACCCGCATTCGAGCTACTTCTCGCCGCGCAACTCCGAGGAGTATCGCATCGCGATGAGCCTCTCCTACGAGGGCATCGGCGCATCGCTGCAGCTGGTCGATGACTACGTCACCGTGCTCAGCATCCTGCCCGGCGGCCCGGCCGCCGCGAGCGAGCAGCTCTCCGCCAATGACCGCATCGTGGCGGTGGGCCAGGGCAAGGACGGCCCGCTCACCGACGTGATCGGCTGGCGCCTCGACGACGTCGTGCAGCTGATTCGTGGCCCGCTGGGCTCGGTCGTGCGCCTGCAGATCCTGCCGGCCGGCGCCACCCCGGGATCGACCGAGAAGACGATCGAGTTCACGCGCAACAAGGTGACCCTCGAGGCACAGGCTGCGCGCAAGGAAATCCGCAAGGAGAAGCGCGGTGAGCACGAGGTGACCATCGGCGTCATCACCGTGCCGAGCTTCTACCAGGACTACAACGCGCGGGCCGCGGGCGATCGCAACTACCGCAGCACGACGCGCGACGTGCGCAACCTGATCAACGAGCTCAAGGCTGAGAAGATCGACGGCCTGATCGTCGATCTGCGCGGCAATGGCGGCGGTTCGCTGCCGGAGGCGACCGGCCTCACGGGCCTCTTCATCAAGGGCGGTCCGGTCGTGCAGCTGCGTGAGACCGGCGGCGCGGTCGAAGTCCTGGACGATCCCGAGCCCGAGGTGGCCTACCACGGGCCGCTCGCCGTGCTCGTCGATCGCTTCAGTGCCTCGGCCTCGGAGATCTTCGCCGCGGCGATCCAGGATTACGGGCGCGGCGTCGTCATCGGACAGCAAACCTACGGCAAGGGCACCGTCCAGAACCTGGTCCCGCTCGACCGCTTCGCGCTCGGCCCGAACCCCGCGTTCGGCCAGCTCACGGTCACCATCGGCAAGTTCTATCGCGTGACCGGCGACAGCACGCAGAACCGCGGCGTCACACCCGACATCCTCATGCCCTCGCTCATCAGCGCGGACGATGTCGGCGAGAGCACGCGCCAGAGCGCGCTGCCATGGGATCGCATCCCGGGCGTGCAGTTCGACGATGAGGCGCGGCTCGCACCGGCCGTCACGCAGCTCTCACGCACGCACGAAACGCGTTCCTCCACCGATCCGGATTTCCGCAATCTCCTGGGTGACGTCGCGGCCTTCGACAAGCTGCGCAAGCAGACCACGGTGTCGCTCAATCTCAAGGCTCGCCAGGTGGAGCGCGATCAGCTCGACCAGGAGCGGCTCACGCGCGAGAACCAGCGGCGCGCCGCGCACGGCCAGAAGCCGGTCGCCACGCTCGAGGAGCTCGCGGAGCTCGAGGAGGATGCGACCGTCGACGCGGTGCTCTCAGAAGCCAGCCAGATCGTCGCTGACATGACTACGCTCCCCCTCATCGCCCAGGTCTTCAAGGACACCTGATCGGGCTCTCGGTACGGGGTCACTCGCCCCTACTGTTATACTTGACTATAACACCAAACTACCGGTAGCATCCTGCTCCAGCACTTGAAGGGACCAGAGTGGGGCCGATGAAGGGGCCCGCTGCGGGAGGCACCATGAAGTCGTATTGGAT
>DATFEQ010000072.1:0-4277 GCA_035250905.1 Steroidobacteraceae bacterium | reverse complement strand
CAGCGCGCCGGGTGTGGCGCGCCGGTCGCCGAGAATCTCGGCCGCGGACTCGTTGATCAGCCGGATGCGGTCGTTGGCATCGACCACCAGGATGCTCTCGCGCAGGTGCTGCACGATGTACTGGGACAGCTCTGCCATGTTAGCGAGGTCCACATCGCGTTGGCGAACCAACGCTTCGGTCTCGCGGATGCGGTCCGCGAGCGGCAGGACTGCGGCCGCAACGATGAACAGGATCACGCCGAGCACACCGGTGACGGTGTAATCCGCGGCCGAGGCGTACCCATTCAGGTGCGCGACGACCTGCTGCGCGAGCAACGGCAGGGCGGCGCACGCCGCGGCGACGAACGCACGACGCACCAGCAGGCTGATCGCGCCCACCGGGACCACCAGCAAGATGCCGAGGCCGCTGCTCACGCCGCCGCTCGAGTAGAGCAGGAGAGTGATCGCGGTGACGTCCACGATGATGTGGAGCCAGGCCTGACGCTGCAGCGATGGCCAGCGCTGCTTCAGCGCGAGGATGGTAATGATCGCGATCGCGAAGTAGAGCGCAGCGGTGTTGACGAAGAGCCGCGGATGCGCCCAGCCAACGGTGGTGGTTTCGGTAGTGACCCAGTGCAGGAACGCGAGCACCAGGGGGACAAGCAGTCGATAGAGATTCAGCAGTCCCAGAACGCGCCACGCCAGTTCGCGCGGCGCGGGTGCTTTGATGATCGCCATCGTTGGTGGCTGGCCGGTCAGTCTCCCTGCACTGAACTCTAGCATGGCGGCAACAGGTCGAGACAAATAAACCGCCGCGCATCTTCCCGAGAGCTGTGTGGTTCACGCAGAATAGCGGCCCGTTTTTGCCGCCATCCGGTCGTTCATGAATCTGCACGAATACCAATCCAAGCAGATCTTCGCGCAGTACGGCATCCCCGTTCCCACGGGACGCGTCGCATCGTCACCCGATGAAGCGGTGGCGGCGGCGCGCGAGCTCGGCGGGTCGGCCTGGGTGGTCAAGGCCCAGGTGCACGCCGGCGGTCGCGGCAAGGGGGGCGGCGTCAAGGTCACGAAGCACCTGGACGACGTGCGCAACGCCGCCGCCTCGATGCTCGGCAAGCGCCTCGTCACACCGCAAACCGGTCCCGAAGGACTTCCCGTCGACCAGGTCTATGTGGAAATCGCCTCCGCCATCGCCCGCGAGCTCTACTTGAGTCTCGTGCTCAACCGCGAGACCGGCCTCGTCACTTTCATCGCTTCGGCTGCCGGCGGCATGGACATCGAGGAGGTCGCGGCCAAGTCGCCCGAGCGCATCATCAATGTCGGCGTCCACCCGGCGACCGGATTGCAGGGCTACCAGTGCCGGCGGCTCGCCTTCGGCCTGGGCCTGAGCGGCGCGCAGATCGAGGAGTTCACGCGCATCGTGCAGCCGCTCTACCGCCTGTACGTCGAGCGCGACGCCAGCCTGGTCGAGATCAATCCCCTCATCGTGACCAGGGAAGGCAAGCTCGTGGCGCTCGATGCCAAGATCAACCTGGATGCAAACGCCCTCTTCAGGCAGCCCGAGCTCGCCGCCATGCGCGATCCGAGCCAGGAAGATCCGATGGAGCGCGAGGCGAGCCAGCACGACCTCAATTACGTCTCTCTCGATGGCGATATCGCCTGCATGGTGAACGGCGCCGGACTCGCCATGGCCACCATGGACCTGATCAAGCTGCACCACGGGGAACCCGCCAACTTCCTCGACGTAGGCGGCGGCGCCACCAGCGAGCGCGTCACGGTGGCGTTCAAGCTGATCCTGTCGAATCCAAAAGTGCGCGCCATCCTGGTAAACATCTTCGGCGGCATCGTGCGCTGCGACCTGATCGCCGACGGCATCGTGAACGCGGTGAAGCAGGTAGGCGTGAAGATTCCCGTGGTCGTGCGCCTCGAAGGCACGAATGCCGACGTGGCGCGCCGCACGCTGGCCGACAGCGGGCTCGCGATCACGCCGGCGAGCGACCTCACTGATGCCGCCAGAAAGGTGGTCAAACTGGCGCACGAGAGGCGGGCGAGGTGAGCATCCTGGTCGACAGGAAAACCAGGGTTGTGTGCCAGGGCTTCACCGGCAGGCAGGGCACGTTTCACTCCGAGCAATGCCTCGCTTACGGCACGCGACTGGTCGGCGGTGTGACGCCCGGCCGCGGTGGGCAGAAGCATCTCGGGCTGCCGGTGTTCAACACCATGCGCGAGGCGGTCGCGGCGACCGGCGCCGAAGTGAGCATGATCTACGTGCCCGCGCCGCACGCGGCGGACTCGATCCTCGAAGCCGCCGATGCGGGCATACGCCTGGTGGTGTGCATCACGGAGGGCATTCCCGTTCTCGACATGGTCAGGGTGAAGGCGGCGCTGGCCAATTCCCCGAGCCGCCTCATCGGTCCCAACTGCCCCGGGATCATCACACCCGGAGCGTGCAAGATCGGCATCATGCCCGGCTTCATCCACCAGCCCGGGCGCGTGGGCATCGTCTCGCGCTCCGGCACCCTCACATACGAGGCGGTCTTCCAGACGACGCGCATCGGACTCGGGCAGAGCACGTGCGTCGGCATCGGTGGCGATCCGGTGCGCGGCATGAACTTCATCGACGTGCTGCGAGAGTTCGAAGGCGACGAGGCCACCGAGGGAATGATCATGGTCGGCGAGATTGGCGGCAGCGATGAGGAGGCGGCCGCCGCCTACATCGCCCGCGAGGTGAGCAAGCCCGTGGTCGCCTATATCGCGGGGGTCACGGCGCCACCCGGGAAGCGCATGGGCCATGCCGGGGCAATCGTCGCTGGCGGCAAGGGCACGGCTGCGGAGAAGTACAAGGCGCTCGAGGCCGCCGGCGTGAGGACTGTGCGCTCGCCCGCGATGCTGGGCGAAGCGATGTTCGAGCTGCTCGCGCGCAAGCGCGCGCGCCGCTCGGCGCGACGAGCCGGCAAAGCCGCCGCCGCAAGGAAACCGCGACGCCGGCCTGCACGCCACCGCTAGAGTCGCGGAAGGCGAAGTCCCTAGGCCGCCATTGGTACAATGACGGCTCCTGAACGCGTATCGCAGGTCCAGTGAGCGCCCCTGACACCCTTCGCATCGCGCTGGCACAGCTCGACCTGTTCGTGGGCGACGTCGACGGCAACGCCAGTCGCATGGTGGAGGCGGCGCATGCCGCCCGCGAGCGCGACCGCGCCGACCTGGTCCTCTTTCCCGAGCTCGCCTTGTCCGGATACCCGCCGGAGGACCTGCTGTTCCACGGTGGCATGCGGCGCAGGATCACGCAGGGCCTCGAGCGCGCGCGCCGCGAAATCCGGGACATCGGCGTGCTGATCGGCTACCCGGAGTACGCTCCCGAGGGCATCTACAACTCGGCGCTGCTCCTGCGCGATGGCGTGACGCTCGCCAATCACCGCAAGCAGTGCCTGCCCAATTACCAGGTGTTCGACGAGAAGCGCTACTTCCAGTCGGGCACCGCCGCCACCGTCGTCGACATCGCCGGCGTGCGTGCGGGGATCCTCGTGTGCGAGGACGTCTGGGAGCCAGAACCCGCACGCCAGGCGCAGCAGGATGGCGCGCGCGTGTTGCTCGTCATCAACGCCTCGCCGTACGAGCTGCGCAAGCAGAACGAGCGCGAGGACGTGGTCAGGAGCCGGGTGCGTGAGACAGGTCTCCCCGTGGTGTTCGTCAATCTGGTCGGCGGGCAGGACGAGCTGGTGTTCGACGGGCACTCGTTCGTGATGAGCGCGAACGGCGAGGTGGTGCGACGCGCGCCCGCGTTCACCAAGGGCTTGTACTGCATCGAGTTGCGCCGCGACGGCGGGCGCGTAGTGCCGGTGGCGGGCGAGATCGCGCCTTACCAGAGCGATGAAGAGAGCGTGTACAGCGCGTTGGTGCTCGGCGTGCGCGACTACGTCGACAAACACCGCTTTCCCGGTGTCGTTATCGGCTTGTCGGGCGGCGTCGATTCCGCATTGACGCTCGCCATCGCGGTCGATGCGCTCGGCGCCGAGCGCGTGCACGCCGTGATGATGCCGTCGCGATATACGGCCCGGATGAGCATCGACGATGCCACCGAGCAGGCGCGCCAGCTCGGCGTCAAGTTCAGCGAGATTTCGATCGAGGGCATGTTCGAAGCGACGCTGGCGGCACTCAAAGAGGAGTTTGCAGGAACGCGGCCTGATACCACCGAGGAAAACATCCAGTCACGCTGTCGCAGCGTGCTGCTCATGGCGATTTCCAACAAGACTGGCCGCATGCTGCTCACCACCGGCAACAAGAGCGAAGTGGCG
>DATFEQ010000067.1:0-11756 GCA_035250905.1 Steroidobacteraceae bacterium | reverse complement strand
TACGCCGACCAGGCCCAGCTCACGGCGCTCGGGTACATAGGCCCCAGCGAGCACGGTCATTTCACGATCGACCTGCCGAACGTGACCAAGACCACCTTTACGGCGCGGGCGATCGCCATCGAAGGGCAATTGAACGATGCGGCCTGCCGGACGTTCACGGTGGACGAGCAGGGTCAGCGCTTGTCGAAGAATGCGGGCGGAGCGGACAGCACGGCGATCTGCTGGCGCTGAGGCCCGGGTCGGGGTGAAGGCAATCAGGCGCTGGCTGGACGCAGCGCGCGCGGCAGGCTGAACACGACGCTCTCGGGCCTTCCCTGTATTTCCACGACTTCGCCGCCGCCCCACGACTGCAGGCGCGCGACCACCTGCTGCACGAGGATTTCGGGGGCCGAGGCTCCGGCGGTGACGCCGGCGCAGCGCTTACCTTCGAACCATTCCTTGCGCAGATCGTCGGCGCCATCGACCAGGTAGCCCGGCACGCCCTGCTTCTCCGCGATCTCGCGCAGGCGATTGGAGTTCGAGCTCTCCGGCGAACCCACCACGACCAGCACGTCGCACTCCTCGAGGAGATTCTTGACCGCGTCCTGGCGGTTCTGCGTCGCATAACAGATGTCTTCCTTGCGGGGACCGCCGAGCTGTGGGAAACGCGCGCGCAACGCGTCCACCACGCGCGCGGTGTCGTCTACCGAGAGTGTGGTCTGGGTGACGAAGGCGAGCCGCGACGGGTCCCTGATGTCGAGTCGCGCGACGTCTTCCGGCGTCTCCACCAGGAAGATGCGGCCGCCGCGCGAGGTGTCGAACTGGCCCATGGTTCCCTCGACCTCGGGATGGCCCTGGTGCCCGATGAGCACGACTTCCCGGGCGTCGCGCCCGTAGCGGGTGACTTCCATGTGCACCTTGGTCACGAGCGGACAGGTGGCATCGAACACGTCGAGCTTGCGCCGCGCCGCCTCCTCCTGCACCGCGCGCGACACGCCGTGGGCGCTGAAGATCACGGTGGCGTCGTCCGGTACCTCGTCCAGCTCGTCGACGAAACGCGCCCCCAGGCTGCGCAGGCGATCGACCACGTAGCGGTTGTGCACCACCTCGTGGCGCACGTAGATCGGCGCGCCGAACAGCGCCAGCGCGCGCTCGACGATGTCGATGGCGCGATCGACTCCGGCACAGAACCCGCGCGGATTGGCGAGCAGGATGCGCACGTCAACGCTTCTCGCGATCCAGCAGCGCGTCGAGTATCAGCAGCGCCGCGCCGATGGTGATGGCGGAATCGGCGACGTTGAACGCCGGGAACTCCCATTGCCGCCAGTGGAAATGGATGAAGTCGATCACGTGGCCGTGCCAGATGCGATCGATGACGTTGCCGAGCGCGCCGCCCAGGATCAAGGCAAACCCGGCGGCCAGCATCCGGTGACTGCCGGGCTCGAGCCGCTTGAGCCAGTAGAGGATGATGAGGCTCACGACCAGGCCGAGGCCGATGAAGAACCAGCGCTGCCAGCCGGAGGCGCCGGCGAGGAAGCTGAACGCCGCACCGGTGTTATAGAGCAGGGTGAACTCGAGGAACGGCAGGATCGGCTTGACGTCGAAAAGCTCGAAGCGCGACTCGACCACGGCCTTGGTCGCCTGGTCGAGCAGGATGACGAGAAGTCCCAGCGGCACCCAGCGCAGGCCGCCCAGCTTGAACCGCCACGTGCTCGCCGCCGTCGTCGCCGCGCCGTTACTCACACCAGGCTCCTCGTCTCACCCGGCCCATCGACGTTCGCGACGCACCGGGCGCAAAGCTCCGGATGTCGGCTGTCGCTCCCGATGTCCGGCCGGTGATGCCAGCAGCGCACGCACTTGCTCTCCGGCGACGGTCGTACCTGGATCCATACACCCGATTGTGCCGCATTTTCACCCGCCACGGCGCCCGCCGGCGGCTCAGCGGCTTCGTGCACGCGCGCTGCTGACGTGATCAGGAGAAAGCGCAGCTCCTCGCCCAGCGCGTTCAGCCGCGCGTGGTTCTCCGCCGTGCAGTAGACATCCACCTCGGCGTCGAGCGGCCCGCCGATGGCGCCCTGCTCGCGCAGCCGTTCGAGCTCGCGCGTCACGCCGGCGCGCAGCCCGATCAGGGCCGCCCAGTCAATCGCTTGCTCTTCGCGCGCGGGTTCGGGCAACACCGCCCAGGTCGAGAGAAACACCGATGCCGGCCGCTCGCCCGGGAGCGCGCGCCAGATTTCCTCCGCCGTGAAGCTCAGGATCGGGGCGAGCCAGCGCACCAGCGCTTCGGCGATCCACAGCATCGTGGTCTGCGCCGAGCGTCGCGCGCGATGACGACGGGGCAGCGTGTAGAGCCGATCCTTGAGAATGTCGAGATAGAAGCCGCCCAGGTCCACGACGCAAAAGTTGTGCACCTTCTGGTAGATGAGATGAAACTCGTAGGCGCGATACGCGGCCACGATTTCCAGCTGCAGCTCGCGGGTGCGCTCGAGCGCCCAGCGATCGAGCGCCAGGAGATCCTCGGGCCCGATGGCGTCGCGTTGCGGGTCGAAGCCGTCGAGATTGCCGAGCAGGAAGCGCACGGTGTTGCGCATGCGCCGGTACGAATCCGAGATGCGCTTCAGGATCTCGTCCGACATGCTCATCTCGTTGCTGTAGTCGGTGGCCGCGACCCACAGGCGCAGCACGTCGGCGCCGAGACTATTCACTATTTTCTGCGGCGCCAGCACGTTGCCGATCGACTTCGACATCTTGCGACCGGTCTCATCGATGGTGAAGCCGTGCGTCAGCACGCCCCGGTAGGGCGCGCGCCGAAACAGCGCCACCGACGTGAGCAGCGAGCTGTGAAACCAGCCGCGATGCTGGTCCGAGCCTTCGAGGTAGAGATCGACCGGCGCCGCGAGCTCGGGACGCATGCGTTCCAGGCAGTAATGCGAGAGCCCGGAGTCGACCCAGACGTCCATGACGTCGAGCGACTTTTCGTAGTGCGCCACCTCGGCACCGAGGAGCTCCCGCGCATCGAGGTCGAACCATGCATCGATGCCCTGCAATGCGACGCGCTCGGCCACCTGCTCGAGCAGTTCCGGCGTGCGCGGGTGCATCTCGCCGGTTTCACGATGCACGAACAGGGAAAGCGGTACGCCCCAGGTGCGCTGGCGGGAGATGCACCAGTCGGGACGATTCTCGATCATGCTGGTGATGCGGCTCTCGCCCCAGGCCGGCGTCCATTTCACCTTGCGGATTTCCTCGAGCGTGGTCTGCCGCAGTCCCGACTGTTCCATGCTGATGAACCACTGTGGCGTGGCGCGAAAGATCACCGGGGTCTTGTGCCGCCAGCAGTGCGGGTAGCTATGCTGAAGCTTTTCCGCATGCAGCAGGGCACCGCGCTCGCGCAGCAACTCGACGATGTGCGCGTTGGCCTCGAACACGTTCTGACCGGCGAATTGCGGCACCCGCGCCAGGAAGCGGCCATCCCCGCCCACCGGGTTCTCGATCTCCAGGCCGTACCTCATCCCAATGGCGTAGTCCTCGTGGCCATGCCCGGGAGCCGTGTGCACCAGCCCGGTGCCGGCGTCGAGCGTCACGTGTTCGCCGAGCACGATCGGTACCGTGGCGACATCGCCCGCGTTGAAGGGATGCTTGACGCGGAGATTGGCGAGCTGCTCACCCTGCACCTGGCGCAGCGTCCGCCACGACGCGATGCCCGCACGGCGCATGACCGCCTCGACCAGCGCGGTCGCGAGCAGCAGGCGCTCGCGATGCACGCCCTCGCCATGCTCGACGAACGAGTATTCGAACTGCGGATGCACCGCGAGCGCGCGGTTGGCGGGCAGCGTCCAGGGCGTCGTGGTCCAGATCACCGCGTGCAGCGCCACCTGGCTGAAATCGGCTTGCGGCCAGGCGAGCTGCTTGATCCAGGTCGCGGGCTCGATGGCGCGGAAGCGCACGTCGATGCTGGGATCGGTGCGGTCCTCGTACTCGACCTCGGCCTCGGCGAGCGACGAGCGGCAATCGATGCACCAGTACACCGGCTTGACACCCTTGTAGACGTGGCCGTTACGGATGATCGCGGCGAAGGCGCGCAGCTGCTCGGCCTCGTAGCGGGGCTGCATCGTGAGGTAGGGCTGAGCCCAGTCGCCCATGACGCCGAGTCGCTCGAAATCGGCGCGCTGCACGTCGACCTGCTCGGCGGCGAACTGTCGGCATGCGGCGCGAAAGGCCTTCGCATCGAGCTTCTGTCCCACGCGGCCATGCTTCTTCTCGATCTGGTGCTCGATCGGCAGTCCGTGGCAATCCCAGCCCGGAACGTACGGTGCATCATGGCCGTCGAGCGTGCGTGACTTGACCACGAAATCCTTCAGTACCTTGTTGAGCGCGTGCCCCAGGTGGATGACGCCGTTCGCGTAGGGCGGACCGTCCTCCAGCACGAAGCGCGGGCGACCTTTGGCAAGCGCGCGCAGCTTCCCGTAGATGTCGTGATCCGCCCACCACCTGAGCTGCTCGGGCTCACGGCGCGCCAGGTCCGCCTTCATCGGGAAGTCGGTGCGCGGGAGATGAATGGTCTGCTTGTAATCAGTCACGGGTCACGCTCAACACTTGTCTCGCCCTTCTCGCGTCCTCGTGCATCTGTACCACCATGGCCTCGAGGCTTGCGAACTTGCGCTCCTCGCGCAGCTTCTCGACGAACTCGACTTCGAGATGCCGGCGATAGAGATCGCCCGCAAAGTCGAAGATGTGCGCCTCGAGCAACGGCTCGGTGCCGTTCACCGTCGGGCGCGTGCCGAGGCTTGCCACACCCGGCAGCGGGCGCGTTTCGACACCGCGCACGCGCACCGCGAAAATCCCGCCGAGCGGCGCGACGCGTCGATGCAGCCGCAGGTTCGCCGTCGGAAACCCAAGCTTGTGGCCGAGCCGCTCGCCCGCGACCACGCGTCCTTGCATCGAGTAGGGCCGCCCCAGCAGGCGGGCCGCTCCCGCCAGATCGCCGCCCGCCAGCGCCTCGCGCACCGCGGTCGAGCTCACGCGCACGCCATCGAGCATCAGGGGCTCCACGATGTCGACCTCGAAGCCATGCTTCGGCGCCGCGGCGCGCAGCACTTCGATGTCCGCCTCGCCGCGATAGCCGAAGCGAAAGTCGTGCCCGACCACGATGCGGCGCGCACCGAGTTTCCCGACCAGCAGCCGCTCGATGAACTGCTGCGCGCGCACTTGCTGCAAGTGCGAGTCGAAGCGCAGCACCACGCAGCGCCCGATGCGCTCACGCTGCAGGAGCACCAGTTTCTCGCGCAACCGCGTCAGCCGGGCGGGTGCGCGCGCCGGGCTCAGGAATTCACGCGGCGTGGGCTCGAACGTCAGCACGGTCGCCGGCATGTCGATGAGGCGTGCATGCTCGCGCAGCTGTTCGAGCGTCGCCCGATGGCCCAGGTGCACGCCGTCGAAATTGCCGATCGTGACCGCGCACCCGCGATGCTCCGCGCGCAGGTTGTACAGTCCGCGCACGAGTTCCATCGCTACCTGAGATCCAGCCGTTCGCGGGAAGTCGGGATTATAGGGAAAACGCCGTCATTCCTCATTTTCGGGCGATCCGGCTGAGCTCGGCGTAGCGCAGGCCGCTCAGCCACAGCGCGGCGAAGTACACGGCCGCACCCCCCACCACGCAGGCACCGAGCCGCAGAGCCCGCTCCCACGCGCCGTATGCAAGCCAGGCATCGACGCCGCCACCAAACCACCACAGCACGACCCCCATGGCCAGGTTGGCCGCGAGCACCTGGGCCGCAAATTTCCTCCAGCCCGGAGCGGCGTGATAGACACCGGCGCGCCGCAGTCCCCGGAACAGCATCACGGAGTTGATGACCGCGGCCATCCCGGTGGAGAACGCGAGCAGCACGTGCGGCGCCGGGAACCCGGAGCGGGAGAGCGGCAGCACCACCACGACGTTGAAGCCGATGTTCACGCCGAGCGAGATCATGCCGACGCGCACCGGCGTGCGCGGGTCCTGGCGCGCGAAGTATCCCGGCGCGAGCACTTTCACCATGCTGAAACCGAGCAGGCCGAGCGCGTACATCATGAGCGCGTAGGTCGTCATGTGGACGTCGCGGTCGGTGAACTCGCCGTATCCGTAGATGGTCGCGATGAGCGGCCCCGCGATCACGAACAGCGCGACCGCTGCCGGCGTGACCAGCAGGAACACCAGGCGCACCGCGGCGTCGAGCGTCTCGGCAAACCGCTCGGGCGACTGCTCCGCGTGCTGCGTCGAGAGGCGCGGCAGTATCACCGTCGCGAGCGCGATCGTGAACACACCCATCGGGAACTCGACCAGCCGGTCGGCGTAGTAGAGCCACGAGATGCTGCCGACCATCATGAAGGAAGCGATGAGCGAATCGAGCAGCAGGCTCACCTGCGCCACTGACGAGCCGAAAATGCCGGGAAGCATGAGGCGCGCGACGCGCCGCACGCCCTCGTGGTCCCAGCGCCAGCGCGGCCGGCCGAGCACATGCAGCCGTACCACGAACGGCCACAGAAAGATGAGCTGCGCGACACCCGACACGAACACGCCGATGGCGAGCACGATGCCGGGGTTGGGCGCGTGCGTCGCGACGAAGAGCGCCGTCACGATCATCACGACGTTCATGAGCACCGGCGAGAACGCGGGCGAACCGAAGCGGCCGTAGCTGTTCAACACCCCGCTGTACAACGACACCAGCGAGATGAAGAAGATGTAGGGGAAAGTCCAGCGCAGCATGTCGACGGCGAGCTCGAAGCGCCCGCCATCGAGGCGAAAGCCCGGCGCGAACACCAGGATAAGGACGGGTGCCGCGATCACGCCGATGAGCGTGACGACGAACAGCACCACGCCGAGCGTGCCTGCCACGCCCCCGACGAGCTCTTTCACGTCCTCGGCGGAGCGGCGCACCTTGTACTCGGAAACCACCGGCACGAATGCCTGCGAGAACGCGCCCTCGGCCGACAGCCGACGCAGGAAATTCGGGATCTTGAACGCTACGAAGAAGGCGTCCATCAGCGGCCCGGCGCCGAACACGCGCGAATACACCATGTCGCGCACCATCCCGCTCACGCGGGACAGCAGGGTCATCACACCCACCAGGGTGGTGTGCCTGAAGACGCTCAACCGCACTCCTCGCCGCAGCGCCCGCCGCGCCGCCTGCACTATAGCGGAAAAGCCAGATATGGCGGGTACTTACGAGGCTCCCGAGACGTCGCCCGAGCATTGACAATCGCATCCGCGCTGCGCAGACTACGCGGCCTTTCGTCCCGGCCCGTCGGGCCTCGTGGAGTTCGTTTTGGCCAACACCAAGTCCGCAGAAAAAGCCGCGCGCCAGGCCGTCAAGCGCCGCGGCAACAACCTGGCCGCGCGCTCGAAGCTGCGCACGGCGATCCGCAACGTCACCGTCGCCATCGGCTCGGGTGACAAGGCTGAAGCCCAGACCTCTTACCAGGCGGCGGTTCCCGTGATCGACTCCATGGTGAACAAGCGCCTCATCCACAAGAACAAGGCGGCGCGGCACAAGAGCCGGCTCGTACATCGCATCCGTGCGATGGCCTAGCGCGCTCCTCTGCGGCGCACTCGTCGGCTGTGCTGCTCAGCCAGCCACGCACGACACATCGAAAGACGCTGACGCGGTTGCGGCCGAAGCCGCCCACCCCTACCCCTCCACATACCAGCCGCAGGCGGGTCCACCGACCCTGATCCGCGGCGCGACCGTGCTGACCGGGACCGGTGAGCGTCTCGACGGCGGCGACGTGTTGATCGCGGACGGGCGCATCCAGTCGGTGGGCAGCGACCTGCAAGCACCGGCCGGCGCACGCCTTATCGACGGCAAGGGCCGCTGGGTCACACCCGGCCTCATCGACGTGCACTCACATCTCGGCGTGTATCCGAGCCCGCAAGTGCGCGCCCACAGCGACGGCAACGAAGCGACCAACCCGGTCACCGCCAACGTCTGGGCCGAGCACTCGGTGTGGCCGCAGGATCCCGGGTTCACGACGGCTCGTATCGGCGGCATCACTTCGATGCAGATCCTGCCGGGCTCCGCCAATTTGATGGGTGGCCGCTCGGTCGTCCTCAAGAACGTGCACGCGGCCACCTACCAGGCGATGAAGTTTCCGGGCGCGAAGCAGGGCCTGAAGATGGCGTGCGGCGAGAACCCGAAGCGCGTCTACGGCTCGGACCGGAAGTTTCCCGCCACCCGCATGGGGAACGTCGCGGGCTATCGCGCGCAGTGGGTGGAAGCGCAGGAATACATGCGGGACATGAGCGAGTACCAGCGCAAGGTGGCCGCGGGCGACAAGGATCCGAAGCCGGTCAAGCGCGATCTGCGCCTCGATACGCTCGCGGGCGTGCTCAGGGGCGAGATCCTCGTCCACCAGCACTGCTACCGCGCGGACGAGATGGCGATCGTGCTCGATATGGCGGACGAATTCGGCTACCACGTGTCCGCCTTCCACCATGCGACCGAGGCCTACAAGATTGCGAACCTGCTCGCCGAGCACAAGACGTGCGGCGCGATGTGGGCCGACTGGTGGGGCTTCAAGATGGAGTCCTACGACGGCATCCAGGAAAACATCGCGCTGGTCGACGCCGCACCCGGTGGGTGCGCCATCGTGCACTCGGATTCAGAAGAAGGAATCCAGAGACTGAACCAGGAAGCGGCGAAAGCCATGACGGCGGGGCGTCGCGCCGGCCTCGCGATCGCGCCCGAGCACGCGATCGCCTGGGTGACCGCCAATCCCGCCCGCGCCCTCGGCATCCTCGATCGCACCGGCACGCTCGAGCCCGGCAAGATGGGCGATGTCGTGGTGTGGAATCGCGATCCGTTCAGTGTTTACGCGCTGACCGACCTGGTCCTGATCGACGGTGTCGTGACGTATGACCGCGCCAAGCCCGGGGTGCCCGAATCGGACTTCCTGCTGGGGCAACCCGCGGCGCCCGGAGTAACGCCGTGAGGCGCGTCCTCGCGCTCGCTGCTGCGCTCCTCCTCGCGGGGCCCGCCCTCGCGGAGACTCTGCTCATCCGCAACGCCACCGTGCACACGATGACGGCGGCCGGCACGCTCGAGAGCGCTGACATCCTGCTGCGCGACGGTACCGTCGCGGCGGTCGGCCGTGCGCTCGAAGCCCCTTCCGAGGCGCGCGTCATCGACGCGCAGGGACAGCCGGTGACGCCGGGTTTCTTCGGCGGCCTCACACACCTGGGCCTCGAAGAAATCGGCCTCGAGCCGACGGCCGAGGATGGAGCGCTCCAGCTCGGCACGATGCGTCCGGAGTTCGACGTGGCGCTCGCCTTCAATCCCGCGTCGGTCTCCATCGTGGTGTCGCGCGTCGAAGGGGTGACGTTCGCCGTCATTGCGCCGAGTGCAGAGGCGGGCCGGGGCGATGCGCCAGGCGGCACCATCATCGCGGGCCAAGGCGCGGTCATCGCGCTCGACGGCGGCGCGGCGACGCACTCGCGCGCGCTGTTCCTCGACTTCGGCGCCGATGCGAACGAGCTCTCGGGGGGCAGCCGCGCCGCGCAATACATGCTGCTCAAGCAGGCCTTCCTCGAGGCGCGCACGCCGAACGTCGTGTTGGCGGACGATCAACGGCTGTTGACGCCGGCCGGGCGGCAGGCGCTGCTCGATTTCATCGGTGGCGCCGGCGTGTTCGTGTTCGATATCGATCGGGCCGCGGATATCCGCCAGGTGCTCGCGTTTGCCGCGCGTGAGAAGTTGCGCGTCGCCATCGCGGGGGGCGCGGAAGCCTGGCGGGTCGCGGGCGAGTTGGCCGCGGCACGTGTCCCGGTGATCCTCGATGCGCTCGAGGATCTTCCCGGCGGCTTCGATTCGATCGGGGCCACCCTGGAGAACGCCGCGCGCCTGCAACGTGCCGGCGTGAAAGTCGCCTTCACCATGGACTCGGCCGAGCCGCACAACGTGCGCAAGCTGCGGCAGACCGCGGGCAACGCGGTCGCGCACGGCTTGCCGTGGGAGGCGGCGCTCGCCGGCCTCACGCGGGTTCCGGCGGAGATCTTTGGCGTATCGGACCGCTTCGGCACGATCGAACGCGGCCGTCGCGCCAACCTCGTGGTGTGGAGCGGCGACCCGCTCGAGGTGACGAGCTTCGCCACACACGTCTTCATCGACGGCGCGCTGCAACCCGACCGCTCGCGCCAGACCGAGTTGCGCGATCGCTATCTCGAGCGCGTCCGCGCCGGTACGGCTCGGTAACCCCTGACGACTCGACGCCGAAGGCCGTCATAGAGCACAGGAAGCGCAGGTCCCGGACTCCCCTGGCTGGGGTGCCGCGATGGCGGCCGCCGACGACCGGGTTTACCCTAGCGTCTGGCTTGGCACAGAAGTGCGCTGCAGGGATGAGCCGTGAAGCCCCGTGCTCTGCCAAAGTTCCTCTCCCCCCGAACCCACCGCGTCGTGCGCCGGGCGCGCGTGTTGGCGGCCATCGCTCGGGCGCTCGAGGGCGGAGTCTGCTGGATCTCGGCGCCGGCCGGCTTCGGCAAGACCACCGCCGTCGTCGACTACCTGCATGCGGAAGGCGCACGCCACCTCTGGTATCGCGTCGATGCCGGCGATGGCGACATCGCGAGTTTCTTCCACTATCTGCGGCTGGCGCTGCGCGGGCCGCGCGCCACCCGCACCCTGCCTGCATTCGGGCCCGAGTTCTCCGATCAGCCCGCTGAGTTCGCACGCCGCTTCTTCCGCGGCTACCTGGCCCGCGTCGAGCCCGGGACGATCCTGGTGTTCGACGATCTGCACGAAGCGGACACGGCCGCGTTCAACCAAGTGCTCGCGATCCTGCTGCGCGAACTGCCCGACTCTCTGCGGTGCGTGTGCCTGTCGCGTGCGCTCCCGCCGCGCGAAATCGCCGTTGACGCCTCGCGCGCGCGGCTGAGCGTCATCGATCACAACCTGCTGACATTTTCCAGGCCCGAGGCACGGGCGCTGCTCGGCAAGCGCGCCGGACCGACATTCGAAACCGACGATTTTGCGAGTGCGCATGGCTGGGCCGCAGGCCTGGTGCTGCTCGCCGAGCGCAAGGCGGCCGGAACACTGAGCGCAGAGCTCGAGCGGCACGGAGCCACGAATACACGCACGGCGATTTTCGGCGCGTTGGCGTCGCAGCTCTTCGAATCGCTCACTGCTTCGGAGCAGGATGCACTACTGCGCCTCAGCGTCCTGCCCGAGATCACTCCGGACCTCGCACGAGCATTGACGAGCGCCTCGGTCGGCGAGCCGATTCTCGAGCAGCTGCATAGACGCCAGCTCCTGGTCAACCGGCGTGGCGACGGACACGCCTACGAGTTGCACGACCTTCTGCGCGAATTCCTCGGCGACCGGCTCGCGATCACCTTCTCGCAGCAGCAGCTCGACGAGCTGCAACTGCGCGCCGCGGCTGCGCTGCACGCCGCGGGCCGCGGCATCGACGCGGTTGACCTCGCGATCCGGGCGCGCGCCTGGGAGCGCGCCAGCGCGTGGCTCCTCGAGCTGGCGCCGAGGCTCGTCGCGCAAGGACGAAGGATCACGCTGATCGACTGGTGTACGCGCCTGCCCGACACATCTCTGAGCGATCCCTGGCTGTGCTACTGGCTGGGCGTCGCCAACATGGCGGACGACGCCATTGCCACAAAGTGGCTCGACCGCGCGTGGACGCTCTTCAGTGCGCGCCGCGAAGCCGCCGCGCAGTGCCTGACTGCCGCGCGCGCGGTGCTCGCGAAGACCGATAGCTGGCGCACGCACGAGGGTCTCGCCACATGGACGCAACGCGCGCTC
>DATFEQ010000039.1:0-14188 GCA_035250905.1 Steroidobacteraceae bacterium | reverse complement strand
CTGCGTCTCGAGCCAACGATCCTGGGCGTAGTCGATGAAGCTGAGCGCTTCGGTCGCTTCGAACCCGCCGTTTGCTGGCGGTATCGCACCTGGTGCGCCACTCCACGGGCGCTGTCCCTGCCCGGGATCGACCCACTGGTCGGTCAGATCGCGGCGAACGGTGCGCAGGGCTGCCAATGCGGCGGCTCCACCGATTGCACGCGCGCCGGCGTCGAGCACAGCGCGCGCCTGCGCGTACGACTGGAGCGTGGCGCTGGGCGTGTCGGCACCGGATGCCGTGCCAGCGAGCGCTAACACGCCTAGCATCACGCGGGCAGCCAGGATCGAAACCATGGGCGTTTTTCCTCACGACGGTCGCGCGCCGATGACCTCGAGCCACTTCAGGATCGCGTCCACTGCCGGCCCCGCGTCAGTTGTCCCACCCTTCTCCTCAAACGCCTGGCGCGGTGATGCGAAGCGCGTGAAATGATGGTCCAGCTTGGGCAGCACCTGCAGCGTCGCGGAACCCGGCCGAGCGCGGTTGACGATATCGACAATCGATGCGGCGGAATCCCGCGATTCGAACCAGTCGTATTCGCCGTACAGCACCAGCACCGGCGCCCGGACACGGCCCCATGCGCCGGCCCAGTTCTGTCGCTGTGCCTGCTGATGAAAAGCGAACGGCCGGCCGTAGTGGCCCTCTTCGCTGGTACCGACGATGCGTGACCAGACGGCGCCGAGCTTCGGATCGCTGCTCGCGATGGCCGAAGGCGACTCGCCATTGAGCAGGTAACGCGCGAAGTAGGCTGCGCGCGCGTTCACTTCGCCCGCGAGCGCCTCAGGCGCTGTATCGCCCAGCTGGAGCGCGTTCCTTTCAAATCGCAGCATGCGCTCGAACCACGTGAATGCGCCGCCACCCCACACCATCACTCCGGCGACGTCCTCGCCGGCAGCGACCAGTGGAGCGTAAGTAGAACCCATGCTCGCGCCGTAGATCACGATGCGCGCGGGGTCCACATCGGGTCGGGCTGCAAGCGCACGGAATGCCGCGCGGTGTTGCGCCAGCTCAGTCTCGTAGTCGAGCTTCTCGCAGGCGGGCCCCCGGCTGTCGCCGACGCCCGACTTGTCAGTGCGCATCCAGAGCATGTTGGATTCGGTGATGAGCCGACGCAGCATCACGCTCCAGCCGTCCTGGGCTTTCGGATCGAGCTCGATTGAATCGCATGACAGCCACTGGACGTACAGCACCGCGGGCAGGCGACCGCTACGCCCCTGTGGGCGCGTGACAATCGTGCGTAGCAGCGCACCGTCTGCGGCGCTCAGGGCACCGTATTCCGCATCGACCCCGGGCAGCGACTCCAACGGCCGACTCGCGGCCCGCGGCAGGTCACCGACCAGGCGCGACGCGCCCTGGGCCACGTGCGCCAACGAGAGAGCCGCGGCAGCCGCAAGAAGAATTCGCACACGTCGGGACATACAGCCTCGCTTCCGCCGCTCGCGGCGAAACCTCTGCGACCCGACCATGACGCAGTGTCGGGCATCAGGCTCGCCGAAAACGGACGGAATCTGGCCGATTCCGCAAACAGACTTGGTTGGTTTACCGGCCCCGCAAGGGAAGCGGCGCGACGGTCAGATCGATCTCGATGTCCGGGGCGCGGCGGTACTGGGTCGGCGTCATGCCGAAGCGTTCCTTGAAGGCGCGGTTGAACGGGCCGATTGACCCGTAGCCTACGTCGAGCGCAATGGTCAGTACCGGGATCCTGCGTGCGGCCGGGTCCCGCAGGCGCAGGGAAGCCTCACACAGGCGGTGAGAATGGAGGAAATCACTGAAACTCCGAAAGCCGAGTCCGCCGTTGATCACGTGCCGCAGCACGTGCTCCTGCGTTCCGAGGAGGCCGGCGAGCTGTGTGATCGTGAGAGACGGCCGCGCGTAGAGTCTTTCGGCAACGAAGCGGGCATTCAGACGAGTCAGGACACTTTGCTCGGCGTGGCTGAGGGCAACCGGTGGCGCATTGTCGGCGGCCGCAACCCAATTGGTGATGCGCAACCGCACGAAAGTCGAGAGCGCCAGCGCGGCCAGCGCATCGATGGTCGCTATGTTGAGCAGGACGAGCGGCTGCGGTGTCGGCCGACCCTGGAAGAGCACGACCAGCTGAGTCGCCGCCACCAGAACGAGGTAGAGTGAAACCGCCGGAACGAACCACGCGCGGATGCGACGCCGGCGCTCATCCAGGTCGCCCTCGAGGCCCAGGTGCACGGACCACGGCGCCAGGGCGGCAAACGTCAGGGACGCGATACCAAAGGCGATGCCGAGCCCGTGCACCGTCGATGCGGATACGGACGGCGTTGCGAGCAACGATTGATACAGCACGCCGAGGAGCGCCATGCCACCAAGACTGACGAGATGACCGCGGTGCAGCGTGCGTATGTCGGAGAACATCGCCAGCGATGCGAGCCAGAACCACACCGTGTGCGTTGAGCACAGCGCCGTCAGCGGGTAGATCGCGACGCCAAACCACTGGTCCGCGCCAGCCATCGACGTCAACAGGAATGCACCCACGCTCGCCGCGAGCCCGGCGACCGCGCGCGACTTCAGCTCGCGAACGCGCGTTCGCAGCACAATGACGCAGAGGCTTCCGAGGAGCGCGACTCCGACGAACCGCAGGATCAATTCCAACATCGGCACGACATCATCCTACGCACAGGTCTTCGCATCCTGACTGCGGGGCCACCATTTCGTTCCGGACACCGAGTGCCGTGGCGGAAATGTTGTGCGCAAGTCACACGTTGAAGCGGAAGTAGATGACGTCACCTTCGCGGACGACGTACTCCTTGCCCTCCAGTCTCATTTTCCCGGCCTCACGCGCGCCCACTTCGCCGTCACACGCAATGTAGTCGTCGACCGCGATCACTTCGGCGCGGATGAAGCCGCGCTCGAAGTCCGTATGGATGACTCCCGCGGCCTGGGGCGCGGTGGCGCCCGCGCGCACGGTCCAGGCGTGCACTTCCTTCGGGCCGGCTGTGAAGAAGGTCTGCAGCCCCAGCAACTGGTAGCCCGCGCGGATCACGCGATTGAGTCCAGGCTCGTCGAGCTTGAGCTCGTGCAGGAATTCCGCGCGATCGCCTTCCTCGAGCTGAGCGATTTCGGCCTCGATCGCCGCGCAAACCGGCACCACGAGCGAGCCTTCCTCGCGCGCCCGCTTCGCGACCACGTCGAGATGGGGATTGCTCGTGAAACCTGTTTCCGAAACGTTCGCGACGTACATCACCGGCTTGGCGGTCAACAGGTGCAGATCGCGGATCACCAGGCGCTCGGCCTCGTTCAGAGTCAGTGCGCGCGCCGGACGACCTGTGTCGAGGTGCGCTCTGACACGCTCGAGCAGATCACGCCGCGCGAGCGCTTCCGCTTCATTGGCCTTGGCGACTTTGGTCGCGCGCTGCAGGCTTCGCTCGACGGTATCGAGGTCGGCGAGCGCGAGCTCGGTGTTGATCACGTCGATGTCGCGCAGTGGATCGATTTGCCCGGTGACATGCACGACGTCGTCGTCCTCGAAGCAACGGACCACGTGAGCGATCGCGTCCACATCGCGAATGTGACCGAGGAACTGGTTGCCGAGGCCCTCGCCTTCGGATGCGCCCGCCACGAGCCCGGCGATGTCCACGAACTCGCAGGTCGTCGGGACGACCTTCTCCGGCTCAGCGATGGCCGCGAGCTGTGCGAGCCTCGGGTCCGGCACCGGCACGACACCGACATTGGGATCGATGGTGCAGAACGGATAGTTCTCCGCGGCGATCTGGGCGCGCGTCAGCGCGTTGAAGAGGGTCGACTTGCCGACGTTCGGCAGGCCGACGATTCCGCACTGAATGGGCATCAGCCGTCCTGCTCCGCCGGCTTCTTGCGCTTGCCAGCCGTTTCCTCGCCCTTTTCAGCGTCCTGATCCTTGCCCTTGTTCTCGGTGTGCAGCTTGTTCATCGCTTTCTCGGCACCCGCCGACAGCAGGAACGGCATGATCTCGACCGCCGCGGCCACGCATTCGATGATCGCTTCCTCGTCCTCGTGCGGCGCGCGCCTCAGCACATAGTCGATGACTTCCGCCTTGTTGCCCGGGTGACCGATGCCGACACGCAGCCGCCAGAAGTCATCCCCGATGTGGGCGATGGTGTCCTTGACGCCATTGTGGCCGCCGGCACCGCCGCCGCGCTTCAGGCGTACCGTGCCGACCTGCAAATCGAGCTCGTCGTACGCCACCAGGATCTCGCCGGGCGTCACGCGGTAGTACTCGGCGACGCTGCGGATCGCGAGTCCGCTGCGATTCACGTAAGTGAGCGGCTTCACCAGCGTGAGCTCGTGGTCGGCGATCTTGATGCGCGCGAGCTCCGCCTGGTGCTTGCGATGCTCGCGAAAGCGCGCCTCGGTGGCGTGCGCGAGCGCATCGACGAACCAGAAGCCCACGTTGTGGCGCGTGAGCGCGTGCTCGGGCCCCGGGTTGCCGAGACCAACGACGAGACGCAGTGGAAAGGCGGCCATGTGGGCGGGCTGTTGTGGAAATGGCGAAAAGCAAAGGGCCGTCCCGAAGGACGGCCCCGCCTACGCCGCGCGTGCGGCGTTACTTCTTGCCGCCCTCCTTCTTGGGCGATTCTTTCTTGCCCTCGTCCTTCCTGGCCTCGGCCCCCTTGGCGGGCTCCGCACCAGGAGCACCCTTCTTGGCTGCATCGGCTCCGGGGGCACCTTTCTTGGCGGCATCGCCCGCGGGCGCGGCTCCCGGTGCTCCGGGCGGTCCCGCCGCCGGCGCGGCACCCTCCGCGGGCACTTCGCCTTCCGCAGGCGCTGCAACCGCTGTCGGCTCGGGCTCTTCCTCGGCACGCGGCAGGTGCACCGACACCACGGTGCTGTCGCGCCCATGCGCGAGCTCCCACAGCTGCACACCGTCCGGGACCTTGAGATCCGAGAGATGCAGGCTCTGGTTCAGCGACAGGCCCGACACGTCGACCTCAATGAACTCCGGCAGGTCCTTCGGCAGGCAGATCACGTCGAGATCGGTCTTCTGGTGCGACACGATGCCGCCCTGCGTCTTGACGCCGATCGCGATGGATTCGCCCTTGAAGTGAATCGGGATGCGAATTCTGATCTTCTCGTTCTCGACCACGCGCTGCAGATCGACGTGCACGATCGCATGGCGCGCGGGATGGCGTTGTACATCCTTGAGGATCGCCGCCTGCGACTGATCGCCGACCTTGACGCTGATGATCGTCGAGTAGAAGCGCTCATTGTCGAGCAGCGTCAGCAGCTTCATATGGTCGAGCGCGAGGCCTTTCGGATCGCGATGACCGCCGTAGAGAATGGCCGGCACCTTGCCCATGCGACGCAGGCGGCGGCTCGCACCTTTGCCTTGGTCGTCACGGAACTCGGCGCCGAGTTCGAATGAGGTTTTCATTTGCATCAACTCCGTCTATGTGAACCAAGCCGGCCACCGCGACCAGAGGCCGACACCCAAAAAATCTTTCAGTCGATGTACAAGCTGCTCACCGACTCCTCGTCCCGGATGCGGCGGATCGTCTCCGCCAGCAATCCCGCCACGCTCAGCTGGCGGATCCTGCGGCACTGCTGTGCATCCGGCCGCAGCGGGATGGTGTCGGTGACCACCATTTCATCCAGCACCGATTTCTCGATGCGCTCGACCGCGTTGCCCGAGAGCACCGCGTGCGTGATGTACGCCACCACGCGCTTGGCGCCTTCGTCCTTGAGCGCCTGCGCCGCCTGGCACAAGGTGCCCGCGGTATCGACCATGTCGTCGACCATCACGCAGGTCTTGCCCTTGACCTCGCCGATGATGTTCATCACCTTCGACTCGTTCGGCCGCGGCCGGCGCTTGTCGATGATGGCGAGCTCGGCGTCGTCGAGGCGCTTCGCCAGCGCCCGCGCCCGCACCACGCCGCCGACGTCGGGCGATACCACCACCATGTCGGCGTAACCCTGCTTCCACGCATCGCCCAGCAATACGGGCGAGGCGTACACATTGTCCACAGGGATATCGAAGAATCCCTGGATCTGCTCGGCGTGCACGTCGACCGTCAGCAGCCGGTCGGTGCCCGCGCTCGCGAGCATGTTGGCCACCAGCTTGGCCGTGATCGCGGTGCGCGTCGCACGCGGGCGCCGGTCCTGCCGCGCATAACCGTAATACGGCACCACCGCGGTGATGCGCGCCGCGGAAGCCCGGCGGCACGCATCGGTCATCACCAACAACTCCATCAGCGTGTCGTTCGCCGGCGGGCTGGTCGGCTGCACGATGAAGACGTCGCGCCCGCGCACGTTCTCCATCAGCTCGATGTTCACCTCGCCGTCGCTGAAGCGACCGACGAAGGCACGTCCGAGCGGCACGGTCAGGTGCCGCGCGATCTCCTGGGCCAGGGCCGGGTTGGCGTTGCCCGAGAAGAGCGCCATCGAGGCGGAGGCGGACGGTCGTTCCACGAGAGCTCCAAGGACTGCTCAGCAGTCAGCGGCCCAGAATGGCTGGGGTGGAAGGATTCGAACCTCCGAATGGCGGGATCAAAACCCGCTGCCTTACCGCTTGGCGACACCCCAGCCGAAACCGCGTTAAAGCCGCGTCCGCCCGGACGCCGCGCTGCCCGCCCGCTCGAGC
Source organism: Steroidobacteraceae bacterium (assembly GCA_035250905.1). GTDB lineage: Bacteria > Pseudomonadota > Gammaproteobacteria > Steroidobacterales > Steroidobacteraceae > DATBVX01. The sequence continues at coordinate 7,568 of DATFEQ010000039.1, read as the reverse complement.
CGCTCGAGCAGGGGTGATCGATTGCGTCCCTGGACCAGGAAACCTTGCCAGCCGAACGGCACCTCGCTCACGAGCCGCTCGGCACGCTTGAAATCATGCACCGGTGCGAACACACAGGAGCCCGTGCCGGTGAGCTGCGCTGGAGCATAGCCACTGAGCCAATCGAGCGCCGCCGCCACCTGTGGATAGAGCGCCCGGACCACTGGCTCGCAGTCGTTCCCGACCTCCGACTCCAAAAAGGCGCGTATTGTGATGGGGTCGGAATTTCTTGTCAATTCAGGGGCCTGGAAGACTTCACGTGTGCTCACGCCGACGCCCGGATAGATCACGATGTAAGCCATCTCAGGAAGCTCCGTCGGCGTCAGCCGCTCACCAATGCCTTCCGCCCAGGCGGAATGTCCGCGTACGAACACGGGCACGTCGGCGCCGAGATCGAGGCCGATATCAGCCAGCCGCTCCACGCTCAAACCCAGTCCCCACAAGACGTTGAGCGCGACCAGCGTGGTCGCCGCATCGGAGCTGCCACCGCCCAGACCCGAATTGAGCGGAATCCGTTTGCGCAGGTGAATGCTGACGCCGAGCGGACGGGAAGTGCGCTGCTCCTTCTGCAGGCGCCGCGCCGCTTGCACCACCAGGTCATCGAACGGGGGCACCTCGAAGGGGCCCTCGACCCGGGTCACCTGCCCATCATTGCGGGGGTCGAAGCCGATCTCGTCACACAGGTCGATGATCTGAAACGCCGTCTGCAGCTCGTGATAGCCGTCCGCGCGCCGGCCGAGCACGTGCAGGAACAGGTTCAGCTTGGCCGGCGCCGGCCAGGGATCTCCGCTCACCCCCATCTCAGAATCTCCATTGGTCCACGACCACTCGCACCCGCACCGGCCCCTTTTCGAGGCGCATGCGTCCGGGCAGCCAGGCCTCATTCTGATACGCGTAACGGTCGTATGTCGCCTGCCACCCGTCCTGCTCGAGCCGGCTCAGGCGGCCCCGATCGTCGAGCTCTTCCACCGCCGGGAGCGCGGGGTCCGGCACGCCAAGCAGCCAATAGCGCAGGCTCCCGAGCGGCAACGCAATCCCGATGGTCTGCTGCAGCGCTGCCTGCGCATCGTCGGAGTTGATTCTTTCGCCCTTGCTGGTCTCGATCTCGACCGCCTGCCCATCGCTCTTCACGTGCACGCCGCCGACGCCGAGTGCGCCATGCAATTGCAGTTCCGAATGCGACGAGTCCTGGTTCCAGGCGACCGATGCGGTCCAGCCGTCGTTGGCGGTCGCGACCGCGGCGCGTCCCTTCATCTGCCAGCGCTCGAGTTGCTGGCGCTCGGCCTTGGCGCGATTCCAGTCCGCGGGAGGCAGTGGCGGCGTGGTTGCGCAGGCCGCGATGACGAGCGCCGCCAATGACGCGCAGGCGAGTGGCCCGCCTCTATTGAATGCGGAGCGCCCCATGACGCATCGATGCCGGACGCTCTCGAGCACTCACTCGGGGTAGCGACGCAAGGTATTGAGGAGGTAGCGATGGTCTGGATCGCGCGCCAGCGCTTCGTCCCAGATCGCGCGCGCCTGCGTGCGTTGTCCGAGGTCCCACAGCGTCTCGCCGAGATGCGCGGCGATTTCCGCGTCCTTTTCCACCGCATAGGCCTTCGTCAGCCATTTGAGCGCATCACGCTGCTCGCCCATGCGATGCAGCGTCCAGCCCATGCTGTCCTGGACGGCCGCGCTGTCCGGCGACATCTCGAGCGCGGCGCGCACCAGGTTGTGTGCTTCGCGCAGGTCGCGATTGTGGTCGGCCAGCGTATAGCCGAGCGCATTCATCGTCACCGGGTCCTTCGGCCGCTTGGCCAGGAGCGCGCGCAATGTAGCGATCGCCCCGTCGACCTGGTCCAGGCGATCGAGCGTCACGCTGCGTGCGTACTGCAGGGATACATTGTCCGGATAACGCACCGCCATATCGTCCAGGATGCCGAGGGCGTTTTCCGCGTCGCCCTCCTCGGCGAGCAGTTGCGCCCGGCCGATCGCGATCTCGACCGCGCTCTCGGGATGATCGGTCGTGTACGAATCGAGCAGCTGGATCGCCTGGTCGCGCGCACCGCTGCTCGCCAGGAGTCGTGCAGCGCGTAGTTGCGCGTCGTTCGCGTAAGGCCCGCTCGCGACGCGCGAGTAGTAACGCACCGCCCGCATCGGGTCGCGGCGGCGCTCGTGGATCAGACCGAGCGAGTAAAAGGAGAGTGCGACGTAGCGGCCTGCTTCGAGCAGTTGGTTGAAGCGCGTCGTGGCTTCGTCGTACTTGCCGGCGGCGAGATCGAGCCCGGCGAGCGTGCGCAACGCTTCGGGGCGCGCCTCGGGAATCTCGAGCAGCGCGTTGAGCTCCTTGCGGGCCGCCTCCTCTTCGTTCGCGGCGCTCAGGAGCAACGTCAGCTCGAGCCGCGAGTCGGTGTCGTTCGCGGCCTGCACGCGCTTGCGCGCGAGCTCGAGTCCTTCGGCGTTCTGGCCATTCACGACCAGGGCGCGCGCCAGGAGCTCCTCGGCATCTGCGAACGTCGGATCGAGCGCGAGCGCCTTGCGACAGGAATCGACCGCGAGCTCGTAGTGATAGCCACGCAATGCGGCGACGGCGATGGCGTAGTGCGCCTCCGCGACTTTCTGGTGCCGTTCGGCGAGGCCTTGCGTGACACGCAACACCCCGTACACGTTGTCTTCTTCGGTCAGTATCGAGCTCAGGTCCATGAAGCCGGCAGCCGGGCTCGCGTAGGCGGCCGCCAGCACCGGCTCGAAATGACGCAACGACTCATCGAGCTGATGCAGCCTCAGCGCCGCCACCGCCAGATAGCGATGCGCGGCCACGTTCTCGGGGTCGAGCTCCAGCCAGCGTCGCGCGCCTTCCACGGCCGCGGTCATCTGCCCGTTGCCGAACGCCACCTCCGTCGCCCGTTGCGCGAGCGTTGGATCCGACGCCAGCCTGGCCGCCGCGACGTATTCCGTTGCAGCGGCGTTGTAATCGCCGCGCTGCAAGGCGATCTCGGCGACCATCAGGTGTGAATTCGCGTCGGTGTTCTGCTCCGCGGAATCAGGCGACTTGCCGTTCACCGGCTGGCTCGCACAGCCCGCGAGCACGACGGCAAGCGCACAGCAAACGACGACGAGCGGCAGGCGAGCGAGGCGCATGTCCACACTATAACGCACGCGCGCGGCGTGGGAGGGTTTGCAAAAAATGCGCGGCGAGCCGCTCACTTGAGTTGCCCAATGCAACGCTCCACAATCGCGCGCCGTTATGAAAGCCTCCATCCGCCAGAAACTCGACAAGCTCGCGGAGCGCTTCGAGGAAGTGGGTCGGCTGCTGGCCGAGCCGGACGCCACCTCGAGCCAGACGCGTTTTCGCGACCTGTCGATGGAATACGCGCGCCTGCAACCCCTGGCACAGCGTTACGGCGAGTATCAGCGGCTCGAGCGCGACCTGACCACCGCGCGCGAGCTCGCGGCAGAAAGCGACGCGGACGCGCGCGCGCTCGGAGAGGAAGAGAGCAAAGACCTCGGGGCACGGCTCGAGTCGGAGGAGGACGAGCTCAAGAAGCTCCTCGTACCGAGCGATCCGCGCGACGAGAGCAACACCTACCTCGAAGTGCGCGCGGGGACGGGCGGGGACGAGGCCGCGATCTTCGCCGGCGACCTGCTGCGCATGTATGCGCGTTACGCCGAGTCGCGCGGCTGGCGCGTCGAGATCATGAGCGAGAGCCCCGGTGAGCACGGCGGCTACAAGGAAGTCATCAGCCGCATCGTGGGGCGCGGCGCCTTCTCGCGGCTCAAGTTCGAATCGGGCACGCACCGCGTGCAACGCGTGCCGCAAACCGAAGCGCAGGGCCGGATCCACACCTCGACCTGCACGGTGGCGATCCTGCCGGAGATGGAAGAGGTCGGGGAGATCGCGCTCAACCCGGCGGAGCTGCGCATCGACACCTATCGTGCCTCTGGCGCCGGCGGCCAACACGTCAACAAGACCGATTCGGCGGTGCGCATCACGCACCTGCCGAGTGGCATCGTGGTCGAGTGCCAGGACGAGCGCTCACAGCACAAGAACCGCTCGCGCGCGCTGTCGTTACTCAAGGCGCGGCTGCTCGCGGCCGAGCAGGAGAAGCAGCAACGCGAGCGCGCGCAGACGCGCAGGCTCCAGATCGGCTCGGGCGACCGTTCCGAGCGCATTCGCACCTACAATTTTCCGCAAGGGCGCGTGACCGATCACCGCATCGAGCTCACGGTGTATCGGCTTCCCGAGATCATGAATGGCAAGCTCGACGAGCTGATCGAACCGCTGACGCAGGAATACCAGGCCGAGCAGCTCGCCGAAGAGTGACGCCCGGCGGGCGTTCACTCCTCTCTTGTCAGTCAGTCGAGCGCCTGCTTGAGATCGGCAATCAGGTCATCGACGTCCTCGATGCCGACCGACGCGCGGATCAACCCTTCGCTGATGCCCAGGGCCTGTCGCTGGTCCGCCGGCACCGAGGCATGCGTCATGATGGCCGGGTGATCGATCAGGCTCTCGACGCCACCGAGGCTTTCCGCCAGCGAAAAGATCTCGCAGCGTTCCAGGAAACGACGCGCGGCCTCGAGCCCGCCGCGCACGAAGAACGTGACGATGCCGCTGAAGCCGTTCTGCATCTGGCGGCGCGCCAGCGCATGCTGCGGATGACTCTCGAGACCCGGATACAGGACGCGCTCCACGCGTGCATGCTTCTCGAGCCAGCGCGCAACGGCGAGCGCGCTCTCGCTGCTCTGGCGCATGCGCAGCGGCAGCGTCTTGAGGCCGCGCAACGCGAGGAAGCTGTCGAACGGTCCGCCCACTGCGCCGATCGAGTTCTGCAGGAACGCCATGCGCTCGGCCAGCTCGGCCTCGCCCACAACCACCACGCCGCCGACCATGTCGGAGTGGCCGTTCAGGAACTTGGTCGCGGAATGCATGACGATGTCGCAACCATGCTCGAGCGGGCGCTGAATCCACGGTGTCGCGAAGGTGTTGTCGACCGCCGTGAGGATCTTGCGTTCACGCGCCAGGCGCGCGAGCGCGGCCAGGTCGACGAGGCGCAGCGTCGGATTGGTGGGCGTCTCGATCCAGATGAGTCGCGTGTTCGGGCGCAGCGCCGCCGCCACCGCGGCGGTGTCGCTCAGATCGAGGAAGGTGAAGTCGAGGCCGGCGGAACGCCGCCGCACGCGCTCGAAGAGCCGCCGCGTGCCGCCGTAGAGATCGTCCATGGCGAGCACGTGACTGCCGCTGTCGATCAGTTCCAGCAGCGTGGCGGTGGCCGCCATGCCGGACGCAAATGCGAAGCCGTGCGTGCCGCTCTCGAGGTCGGCGATGCAACGCTCGTACGCCATGCGTGTCGGGTTCTGGGTGCGCGAGTACTCGTAGCCCTGGTGCACGCCGGGGCTCCGTTGCACGTACGTGGAAGTCGCGTAGATGGGCGGCATCACCGCGCCGGTACTCGGATCGGGCGACTGTCCGGCGTGGATGGCGCGCGTCGCAAAGCCGCTCTTGCCTGGTGTTTGCTTCATGATTCCTAGGCCTGCCGGCGCAGGTAATTGAGAACGTCGGTGCGGGTGATGAGGCCGAGAAACTGCGTGCCGTCCATGATCACGGCGTAGGGCGCGACCTGCAGGATCGAGACGAGATTCCCCATCTGCATCTCCTTCGGCACGCTGATGAAGGCGGTCTGCATCGCCTCGCGCACCGGTTGAGACAGGCGCTCCGGGTGCCCGAAGACGAACCGCATGATGTCCTCCTCCGTGAGCACGCCGATCATCCGGTCGCCCTCGAGCACGGGCAACTGCGAGAAGCCCGCGTTGCGCAGGCGGTTGTGCGCGGTGGTCAGTATGTCCGTGGGGCCGACGGTGACCGCCGCCTGCTCGCTGTGCAGGCGGCCGATGAGGTCGCGCAGATCGCCGTACTGCTCGCGGCGTATGAAGCCCTGGTCCTCCATCCAGAAATCGTTGTAGAGCTTCGACAGGTACTTGTTGCCGGTGTCGCAGGCGAACGTCACGACGCGCTTGGGCTCGGTCTGCTCGCGACAGTAACGCAGCGCTCCCGCGACCAGCGTCCCGGTGGAGGAGCCGGCCAGCACGCCCTCGCGCAACAGCAGCTCCCGTGCCGTGGCAAAGGATTCGGTATCCGTGATGGTGTAGGCGCGGCGTGTGAGCGAGAAGTCGCAGATGCTCGGAATGAAATCCTCGCCGATGCCTTCGACCAGCCACGAGCCTTTCTGCTTGAGCTTGCCCGTGTGAATGTAGTCGGCGATCACCGAGCCTTGCGGATCGGCGACCACGATCTCGACCTGCGGCGCCGTGCGCTGGAAGAAGTGCGTGAGGCCCGCGATGGTGCCGCTGCTGCCGACGCCAACGACCACTGCGTCGAGCTTACCCTGCATCTGTTCCCAGATTTCCGGCGCGGTGGTCGCTGCGTGCGCCTGCGGATTATCGGGATTGCCGAACTGGTTGAGGAAGTACGCGCCGCGCTCGCGCGCGAGCCGCGCGCCGAGGTCCTGGTAGTACTCCGGATGGCCCTTGGCGACGTCCGAGCGCGTGAGGATGACTTCTGCACCCATGGCCCGCAGGTTGAAGATCTTCTCCTGGCTCATCTTGTCGGGCAGCACCAGCACCAGGCGATAGCCCTTCTGCTGCGCGACCAGTGCCACGCCCAGTCCGGTGTTGCCCGCGGTCGCCTCGACCAGCGTATCGCCCGGCTTGATGTCCCCGCGCCGCTCGGCTTCCTCGATCATGGATACGCCGATGCGGTCCTTGATCGAGCCCGCCGGATTCATGAGCTCGAGCTTGAGATAGAGCTCGCACTTCCCGGTATCGAAACGATTGACGCGCAGGAGCGGTGTGCGGCCGATCATCTCGAGCACGCTGGAGTAAACTTGCATGAAGCAGCGGATTCGCGTTCGGGAGTGAGTGGATGCGCGATTGTACGTTAACGTCGAGCCCATGAGCGAGGCGCCGGAAACCATCGCGGCGGTGCTGCGGCAGGCGATCGAGCAGCTCGGCCCGGCGAGCGACACAGCCCGGCTGGACGCCGAAGTACTCTTGGCGAACTGCCTGGAGCGACCACGCAGCTTCCTGCATACGCACGGCGGCGAGGCGCTGTCGCCGGCAACCCGCGAGCGCTTTGCACAGAGCGTCGCGCGCCGCCAGCGCGGCGAGCCGGTCGCCTATATTGTTGGAAGGCGCGAATTCTGGTCGCTCGAGCTCGAGGTCGACCCGCGCGTGCTCGTGCCGCGGCCCGAGACGGAGCTGCTGGTCGAATTTGCCCTCGGCGTCCTGCCGACCGACCAGCACGCGAAAGTGCTCGATCTCGGTACCGGCAGCGGTGCAGTCGCACTTGCGATCGCACATGAACGTCCCGACACGCGCGTCATCGCCACAGATGCGTCGCCGCACGCCATCACGCTCGCTTGTCGTAACGCGGAACGCCTCGAGCTGGGGAACGTCTCGTTCCAGGTCGGCGATTGGTACGACCCGGTCGGCGCCATGCATTTCGATCTCATCGTCTCCAACCCGCCCTACATCGCGGCGGACGATCCGGCGCT
>DATFEQ010000036.1:0-33401 GCA_035250905.1 Steroidobacteraceae bacterium | reverse complement strand
GTGACCGACCCGGTACTGCAGGGTTATCCGCTCAAGGACGGACGCAGCGGCCGGCACAACTTCGTGTACGTCGCGAGCTTCCAGGGTGTCGCCGACGAAATCCGCCTGTTCCACCGTGTCGTGCGTTTCCGTCACGTCGCGGTCCTGATCGACCGGCTGCCGCTCGAGACCATGCCCGAGCTCGACACCAAGGCGCAGCGCCTTGCGGGCGAGCTCGGCGTACGAGCGACCCTGGTGCCGGTGACGGCATCAGTGGACGAAGCCCTGGCCGCAGTACCCGCGGACGCGGACGCCGTGTACGTGGCCCCGCTGATGCGCCTCAAAGAGACCGACATGCAGGAGTTGGCGCAGCGGCTGATCGAGCGTCGCCTGCCGAGCTTCTCGCTGCTCGGCCGTCGCGAGCTCCTGGCGGGGCTCCTGTTGTCGGTGAGCGGCGATCGCGAGGAGGACCAGCGCCTGGCACGCCGCATCGCCCTCGATCTGCAGCGCATCGTGGCCGGCGAGGACGCTGCCAATATCGAAGTGGGTTTCCCGGTCCAGCAGCGTCTCGCCATCAACATGCGCACCGCGCGCGCCATTGGCTTCTCCCCACGCTGGCAGGACCTGAGCGACGCGGAGCAATACTTCGCGGAGGAGACGGCAGCGCTGCCCAAGCTCAGCATGATCGAGGCCATGCAGGCGGCGCTCGCCGCGAATCCCGACCTGCGCGTGAGCGAGCTCGATGCCGCGCTCGCGGGCGAGGACGTGCGCAGCTCGCGCTCGGTGCTCCTGCCACAGCTCGACGCGGGCGCGAGTGCCACGCAGATCGACGATGACCGTGCCAACGCACTGTTCCAGGCCGAGAAGACCGTCGGGGTGGACGCCCAGCTGAACCAGCTGATCTATTCGGACGCCGCCTGGGCGGGACTCAAGATCTCGCAGCAGTTGAAAGTCGCGAGCGATGAGCGCTATCGCCAGGCCGTGCTCGACACGCTCAACTCCACCGCCGCGGCGTACCTCGATCTGCTGCGCGCGCGCTCACTCGAGTCCGTGCGCCGCGCCAACGTCGAGAACACGCGTACCAACCTCGAGACCTCGCGCGTGCGCGAAGCGGTGGGCCTCACGCAGCGATCGGAGTATCTGCGCTGGGTGACGCAGATCAACGTGGACCGCCAGGACCTGCTCGCGGCCGAGTCCAATCGGCGCCAGGCCGAGACCGAGCTCGCGCGCATCCTGCATCGGCCGGCGAGCCAGCCGTTCACCACGGTCGAGACCGGGCTCGACGAACCGATGGCACTCGTGTCGGACGCGCGTACGCAGGCCTACATCGACACTCCCGCGAGCTGGGCCGTGTTTCAGGAGTTCTCGGTGGCTGAAGCGCTGGCGCAGGCGCCCGAGCTCAAGGGGGTCGATGCGACGATCGTCGCCCAGCAGCGCGCGGCACGCAGTGCGCAGCGCGCCTTCTACCTGCCGGAGCTGTCGCTGCGGGCGATCGGGAGTGAAGCGCTCGAGCGCAACGGCGTCGGCTCCGAGAGCGGACCCGGTTTTCCTGACGAGGAGGCCTGGAATATTTCCTTGCAGGCCAGCCTGCCGCTCTTTACCGGCGGCGCGCGCCGCGCGGAGTCCGCACGCGCGCGTTATGGGCTGCGACAACTCGAGGCGCAACGTGATTCCACTGCCGATGCCATCGACGCGCGCACGCGCGCCGCCTTGCATCGCACGGCGTCTTCGTATCCCGCGATCGAACTGTCGCAGGACGCGGCGGCGGCGGCACGCGAGAATCTGACCATGGTGCGCGACGCGTACGCCAAGGGCGCCCTGTCCGTCACCGACCTGGTGGATGCGCAGGACGCGAGCCTCGAGGCGGAGCTCGCCGCCGCGGAGGCCAAGTACGCTTTCCTGATCGACTTCATCGCGGTGCTGCGCGCCACCGGGAGTTTCGACATGCTGCTCGACCCAGCCTCGCGCCAGAGCTGGTTCGAACGGGTCGATGCGTGGTTCCGCGAACACGCCAGCGCCCCGCCCGGACGCTAGACATGAGAGCAACCCCCATAGCACTCGCCGCCGCAGTATGGCTCTGCGCCTGCGGCAGGTCTGAGCCACCTGCGCCCGAGCCCCGACCGGTACGAACGGTCACCGTCGCGTCCGGCGCGGCACGCGAGAGCAGCGCCTACACCGCTGAGATCCGCGCCCGTTACGAGACCGACCTGGGCTTCCAGGTGGGCGGCAAGATCATCGCGCGCCCGTTCGACGCCGGCGCGCAGGTCAAGCGCGGCGCGATGCTCGCGCGGCTCGACGAACGGGATCAGCGCGTCGCCGTGGACTCGGCACGCTCCGCGGTGGCCGCCGCCGAAGCCGAGCTCGCGCGCGCGCGCACGGACGAGGCCCGCTTTCGGGACCTGCTGGAGCGTGGCCTGACGACCCAGGCGACCTACCTCGCGCAGCAAACGGCGTCGAAGACCGCGCAATCGCGCCTCGAGCAGGCGACGGCGCAATTGCGCCTCAACGAGCAGCAGCTGGGTTACACCACGTTGCGCGCCAATGCCGACGGCGTCATCACCCGCACTTACGCCGAGATCGGGGCTGTGGTGGCGCCCGGACAGCGGATCGTGGCGCTCGCGCAGCCGAGCGAGCTCGAGGCGGTATTCGACGTCTCGGAGAACCGGGTCGAGGATGTGCGCGGCAACCCCACCGTGCAGATCACGCTCTCCTCCGTGGAGTCGCCGCCGCTCAACGGCCGCGTGCGCGAAGTCTCGCCGAGCGCCGATCCAGCCACGCGCACCTACCAGGTGAAGACCACCATTTACGACGAGCCGCGCGATCTGCAACTCGGGATGACGGCTACGGTCACCCTGCCACGCTTCGGCGACACGCCGCTCACCTCCATCCCCTCGACCGCGCTCTTTCAGCAGGGCGATGCGCCGGCCGTGTGGATCGTGAAGTCCGATCAAACGCTCGAGCTGCGCCCTGTGCAGGTCGATCGCTACGAGTCCGACAGAGTCTGGGTCGCCGGTGGTCTCAATTCGGGCGATCGCGTGGTGACCGCGGGGGTGCACAAGCTCGCGGCGGGACAGAAAGTACGGCTGCTGGGCGAGCCTGCTCCATGACCGGCTTCAACGCGTCCGCCTGGGCGCTCACGCACAAGTCGTTCATCGGCTTCCTGATGGCGATGAGCCTGTTCGCCGGCGTCCTGGCCTATGGCGAGCTCGGCCGGGACGAGGACCCGCCGTTCACCTTGAAGGTCATGATCGTGCGCGCCTTCTGGCCGGGCGCCACCGCGGATGAGACCGCGCGCCAGCTCACCGATCGGCTCGAGAAGCCACTCGAGTCGCTCAGGTGGCTCGATTACACCAACAGCTATTCGAAGCCGGGCGAGTCCACCGTCATGGTGGTGTTGCGCGACGACACGCCCCCCGGCGACGTGCCGGACCAGTGGTACCAGGTGCGCAAGAAGATCGATGACGTGCGCCACACGCTGCCGGACGGCGTGCGCGGCCCCTTTTTCAACGACGACTTCGGCGACGTCTACGGCGTGATCTACGGGTTCACGAGCGATGGCTTCTCCTACCGGGAGCTGCGCGACTACGTCGAGTACGTGCGCGCCGAGCTCCTGCGCGTGCCCGACGTCGGCAAGGTCGATCTGATCGGCGCGCAGAACGAGGTCATCTACATCGACTTCTCGCTGCGCCAGATCGCCGGCCTCGGGATCGACGTCGACACCATCGCCGAGACGCTGCGCAGCCAGAACTCGGTGATTGCGTCCGGCACCCTCGAGACGCAGGCCGAACGCATCGCGATCCGCATCAGCGGTCAATTCGACTCGGTGGCGAGTCTCGAGGCGCTCACCGTGCGCGTCAACGACCGCCTCGTGCGGTTGCGCGACATCGCGCGCATCACGCGCGGGTACGAGGATCCGCCGACACCGACGTTCCGCATCGACGGCACACCCGGGATCGGCCTGGGTGTCGCCATGAGCAAGGGCGGCAACATCCTCGACATGGGCGCGCACCTGAGCGCCGAGATGCAACGCATCGAGCGCGATCTGCCCGTCGGCGTCGATGTGCACCTGGTCGCCAACCAGCCGCATGTGGTCGAAGAGTCCGTGGGCGAATTCACCAAGGCGCTGAGCGAGGCGATCATCATCGTGATGATCGTGAGTTTCCTGAGCTTAGGCCTGCGCGCGGGTGTCGTCGTGGCCGTGTGCATCCCGCTCGTGCTCGCGATCACCTTCGTCGCGATGGAAGCGTGGAGCATCGACCTGCAGCGCATCAGCCTGGGCGCGCTCGTGATCTCGCTGGGACTGCTGGTGGACGACGCGATGATTGCGGTCGAAATGATGGTGCGCAAGCTCGACGAAGGCTGGGACAAGTTCCGCGCCGCCACGTATGCCTACACCTCGACCGCGTTTCCGATGCTCACCGGGACGCTTGTGTCGATCGCGGGCTTCATGCCGGTCGGCTTCGCCAAGAGCGGCGCCGGGGAATACTGCTTCACGCTCTTCGTCGTGGTGGGGATCGCACTCGTCACCTCGTGGGTGGTCGCCGTCATGTTCACGCCGTACATCGGCGCCGCGATCCTGAAGGAGCAAGCTGCCGACGCGAGCCACGGGGAGACCCGCTGGATGCGCCGCTTTCGCGAGATCCTGCTCCTGTCGCTGCGCCGCCGGCGCCTGGTACTCATCGGCACCGCGGCTGCCTTCGTGTTGGCGGTGCTCTCGTTCGGCTTCGTGCAACAGCAGTTCTTCCCCGCGAGCGACCGGCCCGAGCTGCTCGTCGACCTCAAGTTGCCGCAAAGCGCCTCGATAGAGGCCACCCAGGCGCAGGTGGAGCGCTTCGAGAAGGTGCTCGACAACGATCCCGACGTGGTGTCGCACACGTTCTACGTCGGATCCGGCGCGGTGCGCTTCTACCTGCCGCTCAATGTGCAGCTCGAGAATGCCCACTTCGCGCAGGCCGTCGTGATCACCAGGGGCTACGAGGTGCGCGGTGCAGTCGCCGCGCGGCTCGAACGCGTCCTGGAAGAGGACTTCGATCTCCTCATGGGGCGCGTACAGCCGTTGCAGCTCGGCCCGCCCGTCGACTGGCCGATCCAGTACCGCATCATGGGCAAGGACGTCGAGGAGGTGCGGCGCCTCGCGGATGCCGTCGCCGGGATCGTGCGCGCCCATGCCCGGACGCGCCTCGTCAGTTTCGACTGGTACGAGAAGACCAAGTCAGTCCTGATCGACATCGACCAGGACAAGGCACGCCGCCTGGGCGTCAGCTCCGAACAGCTGGCGCGCGCGCTCAACTCTGCGTTGAGCGGGCGCACGGTGACGCAGCTGCGTGACGATATCTACCTGATCGACATCCGCGGTCGCGCCATCGAGCGCGATCGCGCGGACCTGCAGGCCTTGCGCGATCTCGAAGTCGCGGTGGCGGGCGGTGCCTCCGTGCCCCTGGCGCAGGTCGCGGAGTTCCGTTACGGCCAGGAGGAGTCGGTGATCTGGCGGCGCGAGCGACTGCCGACCATGACCGTGCAGGCGACGGTCGCGCCCGGCATCCAGGCGGCCACCGTGGTGGAGGAGCTCGACCCCGAGCTCGAGCGCGTGCGTGCGCAACTGCCACCCGGCTACCGGCTCGAGACCGGGGGCACCGTGGGTGAAGCGGCCAAGGGCCAGGGCTCGGTGTTCGCCGTCATCCCGGTGATGTTCGTGGTGATGCTCGTGATCCTGATGGTGCAGCTGCAGAGCACGCAGAAGCTGGTGATGGTCATGCTCACCGCGCCGCTCGGCCTGATCGGCGTGACGCTCGCCCTGCTGCTCACGGGCCGGCCCTTCGGATTCGTGGCGATGCTCGGCGTGTTCGCGCTCACCGGCATGATCATCCGCAACTCGGTCGTGCTGATGGCGCAGATCCACGACTACGAGAAAGAAGGCAAGGACCGCTGGAACGCCATCGTCGAGGCGACCGTGCACCGCCTGCGACCGATCCTGCTCACGGCCGCGGCGGCGATTCTCGGCCTGATTCCGATCGCGGGCGAGGTGTTCTGGGGCCCGATGGCGTTCGCGATGATGGGCGGCCTGCTGATCGCCACCGTCCTGACGCTCATCTTCCTGCCCGCGCTCTACGCGACCTGGTACCGCGTGCGCGAACCGGAAGCGAGCGCGACCTGATCAGCGGCCGCTCAGTGCGCTGGTGCGACCACGGGCCGAGCCGTGAGGGGATGGAATCGGATTCGAACCGGACGGTGTACCGCATTGTCCCACCGATCGTTGGCCCTTGAACAGGAACACCCATGACCCGCCCCCACGGATTCACGCTCACGGTCCCGGTGGACGCGGCCGATCACATCATCGGCCCGATTCATGCTCCGGTCACGGTCGTCGAGTACGGCGACTTCGAATGTCCGAACTGCAAGCAGGCCGCGCCCGCGGTCAAGCTGCTGCTGGAGCGTTTTGCCGGCAAAGTGCGCTTCGTCTTCCGTCACTTCCCGCTCGAGGAAGTGCACCCGCACGCGCTGCTGGCGGCAGAGGCGGCCGAGTGTGCGGGAGGCCAGGGCAAGTTCTGGCAGATGCACGACCTGCTGTTCGCCAACCAGGATCACCTCAAGCTCAAGCACCTGCACGGTTACGCGGAGCGACTGGAGCTAGACATGGCGCGCTACACGGCCGAGATGGATGACGAGGTGTACCTGCAGCGGGTGCGCGAGCACATCGACAGCGGCCACGGCAGCGGCGTGCGCGCCACGCCAGGCTTCTTCGTGAATGACGCGATCGAGGATGTGTCCTTCGGCCTGCACAACCTGTTCGACGTCACCACCAGGTTGTTGAAAGGCTCCTGAGGCGCTCGAGCTCGCTACCAGGCGTGATCCGTGCCGTCGTTGTCCATGAATCGGCCGCTGTCCTCGGGTGTCAGGCCGTCGATCGTCCTGATCATGTTGCCGATCGCTTCTTGCGGCGATATCAGCCCCGGTATTTTCATGTCGCCGAAACTCTCCACCTGCACGCCGCCGGGATGAAACATCACGACCGTGATCCCGTCGGACTCCAGTTGCGCGCTCAGCAGGCGCATGGAGCTGTTCAACGCCGCCTTGGTGATGCGATACCAGTAGTGATCGGGGATCGGTGAGCCGTTCGGCATGAAGGGCGGCACGGAAACGGAGCCCGCGGCCGAGCTGATTGCGACGATCTTCTTCTGCCGGCTCGCCCTGACGCTGTCGATGAAGGTCTCGGTGATCCTGAGGGGCCCCGCGACATTCGTGTGGACGAAGTCGTCGAGCAGCGCGTAGTCGAGCGTGCCGAAGAGCTGGTTCGTGTTGCCGCCGGGCTGGTCGAGCGGGTCGGTTCTTACGTAGCCCGCGTTGTGCAGCAGCACGTCGATCGGCACGCCCCTGAGCTTCGTCGCCAGCGCTTCGATCTGCGCAGCATCCGTGACGTCCATGCGCTCGATGCGGACCTGCGGATGTCGTTGAGCGAGTGCACCCAGTTCCGCGGGCGGGGACGCACGCCGATGCGTGGCGATGACCGTCCAGCCGCGGGCCGCGTATTGTTTGGCGAACTCGAGACCGATGCCCTGACTCGCCCCGGTGATCAGGACCGTAGCTGCCGGTGCACGAGCCGAGGCCAGCATAGACCTCAGCTGTTGACGGCTTTGAGGACCCGCTGGGGCTGCGAGACGCCGTAGCCCTGGGCGTAGTCGACGCCGAGGCTGCGCAGCATCTGGATGATCTCCGCGTTCTCGGCGAACTCGGCGATGGTCTGTTTGCCGGTGAGGTGCCCGATCTCGTTGATCGAGCGCACCATCTCGCGATCGATCGGGTCGTGGAGGATCTCCTTCACGAAGCTGCCGTCGATCTTGAGGAAGTCGACCGGGAAGTGCTTGAGGTAGCCGAACGAGGACAGGCCGGTGCCGAAATCGTCGAGCGCGAACTTGCAGCCGAGCTCCTTGAGCGCCTGGATGAAGCGGTTGGCCTGCGAGAAGCTCGCCACCGCCGCGGTCTCGGTGATCTCGAAGCAGATGCGCGTCGCATCGATGCCGCTGCGATGGAACTGGTCGATCACGAACGGCAGGAACTTGTCGTCGCCCAGTGACTGGCCGGAGAGATTGATCGAGCACAGCACCAGTTTCTCGCGCTCGTCGGCCTCGGAGACCAGCCAGCGAAACGCGTTCTCGATCACCCAGCGATCGATGTTGGGCGTGATGCCATAGCGCTCGGCCGCGGCGATGAAATTCTCGGGCGAAACGATCTTGCCGTTTTCGTCGCGCATCCGGAGCAGCAGCTCGTAGTGCAGGCCCGGGTCCTGGCGCTGCAGCGGCTGGATGGTCTGGCGGAAGAGCTCGAAGCGCGACTCCTCGAGCGCGTTGTTGATGCGCGCCGCCCACTGCATCTCGCGCCGGCGGCGCATGAGATCGAGGTCGTTCTCCTCGAAGCTGTGCACGCGGTTGCGCCCGGCTTCCTTGGCCGCGCCGCAGGCGCTGTCGGCGGCGCTCAGGATCGAGGCCACGTCCTCGTTGTCGGCGGTGATCGGCACCACGCCGATGCTGGCGCCCAGACGGAAGGTGCGCTCCTCCCACACGAAACGGAAATTGCGCACGGCCTCGCGCAGCTGCTCCGCGGTGCGCAGCGCCTCATCGAGCGAGCAGCTCTCGAGCAGCAGCCCGAATTCGTCGCCGCCCAGGCGCGCCAGCGTGTCGCGCCAGCGGATCTTGGACTTGAGGAGCGCGCCCACCTGGCCGAGCAGCGCATCGCCCGCGCTGTGGCCGCAGGTGTCGTTGATGATCTTGAACTGGTCGAGGTCGAGGCAGCACACCGCGTAGGAGGTCTCGCGCGCCTTGGCGCTCTTGAGCGCGCGCTCGAGCCGGCTCTCGAACTCGCGCCGGTTAACGAGACCGGTGAGCACGTCGTGGCTCGCGTGATAGCTCAGGCGCCGGTTCAACTCGCGCGATTCGCTGACGTCGTGAAACACCAGCACCCCGCCGCACACCCCGCCGACGCCGTCGCGAATCGGGGCAGCGGTGCTTTCGACGTAAAGCTCGTTGCCGTCCCGGCGGATGAGCAGCATCGGGCGCACCGACTTGATCGAGCGCGAGCGGCGGATCGCCACCGTCATCGGGTTCTCGAGCGGCTCGCAGGTCTCTTCGTGGAAGGCGCGGAAGATCTCGTCGATCGGCCGGCCTTGTGCGTCTTCCAGCGCCCAGCCCGTGAGCTCGGAAGCGACCGGGTTGATGTACTCGACGTTCGAATGCTGGTCGGTGGTGATCACGCCGTCACCGATCGACTGCAGCGTGATCTGCGCGCTCTCCTTCTCGCGGAACAGCGCGTCCTCGTACAGCCGGCGCTCGGTGATGTCGAGCTCCGTGCCGACCAGGCGCAACAGGCGACCGCCGGCGTCGACACGCGCCTTGGCGCGGCTCACCACCCAGCGCCACTCGCCGCTCCGGTGCCGCATGCGGTGAATGCTCTCGAAGATCGGCGTCTTGCCCGCCACGTGGTCGCGAATCGCGGCCTGCACGCGCGGCATGTCATCGGGGTGCACCAGCTGGCGCCAGTCGGGCGAGTTGTTCATCTCGTCCTCGGCGTAGCCGAGCATCGCCTTCCAGCGCGGCGAGAAATAGACGCGGTTGTTCTCGGCGTCGAAGTCCCACAGGCCGTCGTTGCCCGTGTCCATCGCGAGGTCGTTGCGCTCCTGCAGGCTCTTCAGGTGCTTCTGCACGCGCATGCGCTCGAGACCCGAGGCGAAGCTGGTGCCGATGAGCTTGAGCAGCAGGTGCAGGTTGACGTCCCAGCCCTCGCGCGGCTGCACGCCGCACAGGCCGAGGAAGCCGCTCACCTTGCCCTGGATGGCAAAGCCGATGAGGAGGAGCGAGCCGATGTTGAGCTGGGCGAGGCGCGCGGCTTCCGCGGCGTGCTCGCGGCGCGCGTTGGCGGTGTCGCGGATTTCGAGGATGCGCATGTGCTCGAGGCGATTGCGCAGCCACGGCAGCGCTTCCAGCGGCTCGCCCTTGAGCACCTCGGGATTGCACTGCGCGAACATGTTCTTCGAAACGGAAACCGATTCGATCGAGGCCGTCTCGGCGTCGAAGAGCGCGATGAAGGTGGCGTCGGTGGCCGTGGCCTCGCGCAGCGCCTCGAGGTTCTGGCGGATGGCCGCATCCGCGCCGGCCTCGGCCATGTTCTGAAAATCGACTGCGATCTTGGTGCAGGTGACGTCGAGGCCGAGGACGGGTCGTGGGCTGCGCCGCAACCACGAGGGGCTCGAGAGAACGTCCGAGGCAGTCAGATCACTGACGGGATTGGTCGGCGCGGTTCCCATGACCTTGAGCTGCTTCCCCCGAAACGGCGTTGGAGTCTGTCAGTTCCGAAGCATCGCTGGTCGGACGTGTCACACAGTTTGTCTTTCCATGCTGGCAGCCGCTTGCGAGTCATTCTGTCACAATCTTCTAAGAAAACAAGGTAAGCGACTGAAAAAGAAAGCGAGTCTGTCTACGAAAGATACGCAGCGGCGATCCGTCGTCAACGCTTCGTCCCAGGCTACGTTCTTGCTCGCAGGGACATTTCTTGGGGAGGCTGATCACCATGCGTTCGTCCACTCGCGCCCTCGGTGGCGTGCACCGCTCGATGGCTGCACTGCGTCTCTGGCTCTTCGCGCTCTGGCTCGGCGTTGCGGGTTGCGGAGGCGGTGGCGGCTCCACTGAGCCGGACAACGCGTCGCAAGGTTGTGATGCGGCAAGCTGCGGCACCGTGTACGTCGGCCTGACCGATGCCGACGGCGATTTCCTGAGTTACACGGTGGATGTCGTCTCGCTCACGCTGCGCAAGGCGAATGGGGCCGTGGTCGAGACGCTGCCGGTCGCCACACGCGTGGACTTCGCACAGCTGGTCGAGCTCTCCGAGTTTGTGACCGCCACGACGATCCCGAACGGCGCCTACGTCGAGGGCCGGATTCGTCTCGACTACAGCAATGCTGCGGTCACGGTCGAGGTCGGCGGGCAGCCGGTCGCGGCGCGGGTCGTGGACGCGAGCGGACAGCCGCTCGGCGCGGTCGATCTCCAGGTCCGGCTCGACAATCGCAATCACGTGATGATTGCGCCAGGGCGTCCGGCGTTCCTGCAGCTCGATTTCGACCTGGCGGCTTCGCACACGGTCGATATCACGACGACGCCCGCCACCGCGGTGGCGGAGCCCTTCATCGTGGCGAGCGTCGAACCCGTCGACGAGAAGGAGTTGCGCGTCCGCGGTCCGCTGGTGAGCGTCGACACCGCGGCCAGCAGCTATGTGATCGATGTGCGTCCGTTCCATCACATGAGCGCGCGCCTCGGTGAGCTCGTGGTCAACACCACCGCCGGCACGATGTTCGAGATCGATGGCACCGCCTACACCGGCAACGACGGGCTCGCCGTGCTTGCACAGTCGCCCGCCGGCACGCCCACGGTCGCTTTCGGCACGCTCGCGCTGGCGACCCGCGACTTCACTGCCGAGCGCGTGCACGCGGGCACGAGCGTCCCGGGACCGAACTTCGACGTGGTGTGGGGCAATGTGACCGCGCGTGACGGCGACACGCTCACCGTGCGCGGTGGCACGCTGATCCGCCGCTCCGGGAGCGTCGCCTTCGTGCGCGACGACATCACGCTGCTGGTCGGGCCCGATACGCTGGTAACGCGCGATGGCCAGGGTGGCAACCAGCTGACCGAGGACGTCATCTCGGTCGGACAGCGCATTCATGCGTTCGGCGCGGTGAGCGAGAGCAACGGCGAGCTCACGCTCGATGCGACCTCGGGCCGGGTGCGCCTGCACCTGACGCACCTGACCGGCACGGTGACCAGCGCGAACCCTGGCGCCTTGACGCTCGACCTCTTCAGCATCGACCGCCGCCGCCCGGCCATCTTCGACTTCGCGGGCACGGGCGCGGCGCCGGACAGCGACGCCGATCCCGAGAATTACGAGATCGCGACCGGTGCGCTCAACCTCAACCGCCTGATGACGGGCTCGCCCGCACGCGTGTTCGGCTTCGTCACGCCGTTCGGCGCGGCGCCGCCCGATTTCGAAGGGCGCACCGTGGTCGACTTCCGGGACGTGCGCGCCTGGCTCGGTCTCGGATGGGGCATCGACGGCACCAGCGCGCCGTTCCTCAGCATCGAGGGCACCGGGCTCGTCATCGACAACGCCAACCCGGACATCGGTCTCAGACACTTCATCGCGATCGGACCGGTGCTGATCGATCTCAAAGGGCTGAGCACGCCGCCCACCGTGGTTCCGGCGGACGGGCGCGCACTCTTTGCGATCGGGGAGCCGCGCAGCGTCGAGGTGTTCAGCGAGTTCGCGCGTTTCGCGGAAGCGCTGAGCACCAAGCTCGCCGGCGGCCAGAAGGCGCTCGGGATGAGTGTCCACGGCCAGTTCGACGCCGGCAGCAGCACACTTACGGCCAACTACGTCGCCGTGTGCCTGAGCCGCGCCGACTGAGGTAAAAAACGGCGGGCGACTTCCTAGTCGCCCGCCAAGGCCGGGAACCGGCGTTTCCACGAAGCCATCAATCGTCGATGTCGTCGTCGCCTTCGAGCTCGATCTCGCGTGCCACGAGCACGTCGCCTTCGAGCTGGCCATCGACTGACACCAACCGTCCAGGCGCACGCGCGAAGAAGTCGGCGGCGCCGATGTCCTCATCGCCCTCGCCTTCGAACTCGGTGCCCGCGTTGGTGAGCACGGTCACGCCGAGGATCGTGAGCTGTGGCTGCGCGACGTCTTCGGCGATGCCACGCAGCTCGATGCGCTCTTCAGGGTCCTCGCGCTCGACCCGCGCCGCCGCGATGCTGTCGGGTGAGCTGCCCGGTGAGCCGCGGACTTCGACGAAGTCCCCGACTCGCAGGCTTGCCAGGTCGAACGGACGAACCGGGGCGTCGGTCTTGTCTTCGAAACGGGTGCCCGCGTTCGTTTGAATCGTGATGCCGAGCACCGAGAACGTCCCCGCCGCCGTGTCGATGCCGTCGATCTGCGCGGAGACGCGCAGGTCCGACTCGCGCTCGAATTTCACTTTCTCGGCCACCAGCACGCCGTCGCGAATGTCACCCTCGACCTCGACCCGCACGCCGAGCGCCAGGTCGGCGCTGCTGCCGTTCTCGAAGCGTGTCGCGGAGGTGGTGGTGACCGGGCGCCCGCTCACCTCGAAGTCGGTGGCCGACACGAACCGTGTGACCATGCCTTCGATCTCCGCCTCCATGTCATCGTCATCGTCCATGTCGTCACGCTTGCCTTCGACGCGCGTCGCGAGCAGCACGCCGTCCGCATCGAGCGTCCGGCCCTTGACCTCGACCACGAGGCCGTTATCGGGCACTCCGCCCGGCAGGTCGTCGAGCTGCGCGGCGCTGTAGTCGACGGTGAGTGCTGCGATGTCGAAGCGCTTCGCGGCCGCGTCATGGTTGCCCACCGTACCGGTGACTTCGAAGAGCTCGCCGGCATCCTTGGGCTCGATGCGGGTGGCGTGGATCACGCCGCCGGCATCGCGAAACCCGCTGATCTCGACGATCACGCCGACCGCGACACCAGCGAGGGACGCCGGCTCGAACCGCTCGTCGAATGACGTGAGCTCATCGACCTGGACGCCCTGCCCCAGCACCACCAGGGTGCCGGTCGCCGCATCGACCGATTCGACCGGCCCCTGCACGGCGTCATCGAAGTCGATGGACGACGCGTGGCAGTCGCTACTGCCCCCGCTGCGCGTGCCCTTGATGCGCACTACCTGTCCGACACGCAGCTGCGCTTCGGTTCCGGGCTGACCGTCGAGCGTCACCACGGCGCCGTTGGTTTCGAAGCGCATGCCGTTCACGTGCACGCTGCCGAAGCCGGTAATCGCGCCCACTGCCACGACTGGACTCGCATCGTCAGGCGCCGCTGAATCCGATCCGCTGCCGCCGCAGGCGGCGAGCAGCAGGGCCGCTGCGACCAGGGCGGCGCGCAGGATCTTCGTTCGCATACTCATCTTCGATCTCCTGTTGGCTGTTCCCGGCCGACAGGTGGCGATCCTTCGCCGATTCATTTTCTAGTCCTCCAGTTCAGCTTCCTCGGCGACGATCGCGCCATTGAGCGCCGTGCCCGACACGGACACGAGCCGCCCCGGCGCCTGCGCGAAGAAGGTCGCCGCGCTGATCGCGGCGTCGCTCTCGTCCTCGAATTCGGTGCTGGCGTCGGTCTCAACGGTGACGCCGAGGATCGTGAAGTTCGGCTGCGCGACGCCTTCCGCGATGCCGCGCAACTCCACGCGTGCTTCAGGGTCCTCGCGCTCGAGCAGCGCCGCGGCGATGCTGTTGGGTGTCGCGCCCGGCCCGCCGCGCACTTCGACGAAATCCCCGACGCGCAGGTCCGCCAGGCGGAAGGGTTCGACGTCCGCGTCGGACTGGTCCTCGAGTCGTGTTGCCCCGCTGACGCTGACGGTGATGCCGAGCACGCTGAGCGTGCCGGCCGCGACATCCACGCTCGTGACGGTGGCGCTGACGCGCAGGTCCGTACCGACGCGGCATTCCACCTCGCTCGCGCTGACGGTGTCGCCGCTCAAGCTGCCTTCAACTTCCACCTTGGTGTCGAGCGGCGGATTGAAGGGCGTTCCGCAGCCCTCGAACCGCGTGCTGCCGGTGGTCGTGACGCGCACACCCGCCACGTCGAAATCGGTCGCGGACGCGAAGCGCGTGATGAGGCCCTCGATCTCGACTCGCTCGCCATCGTTTCCGGGAATACGCGCTTCCTGGTACTCGACGCGTGTGGCAGCCAGGACGCCGGCGTTGACCGTCATGCCCTTGGCCTCGACGGTCTGGCCGTTGGCGGGCTGGCCAGCAGGAAAGTCCTGCAACTGCGCCTGCGAGTAATCGACTGTGAGTGCTGCGATGCGAAAGCGGCGCTGGCCAGTGTCGAGCGCCTCCACGACTCCGGTCACTTCGAGCTCACCGCCCGCGGCCTTGCATTCGATGCGCGTGGCGCGGATGACGCCCGCCGCCTCGCGAAAACCGCTGACTTCGACCACCTGCCCGACCGGCAACGCGTCGAGCCTGCAGCTGGCGACGCCGTCATCGAAGGTGGTGCCACCGTCCACGCGCACGGCCTGACCGAGCACCACGAGCATTCCGGCCGCGACGTCGATTGATTCCACCGGGCCCTCGACGTTGTCGTCGAACGTCACCGAGTTCGCAGTGCCGGTGGCGTTGCCCGCATTGATCGGGCCGACGATCGCGACCACGTCGCCGACGCGCAGGTCCGCTTGCGTTCCGGGCTGTCCATCGATCGTGAAGGTCGCCGTATTCGTGTTGAACGTGATGCCGTTGACGATCACGCTGCCAAAACCGGTGACGGTACCGGAGGCGAATCCGGTGCCCTCGATGCCGGCCATGCGCATGTCGCGGCCGCCACCGCAACCCGTGAAGGCAACCAGGGTTGCGACCACCGCCAGCACGGTGAAGTCCTTCAAATTCATTTCGATCTACCTCTCACACGTGCGTCCTCGATGTGATACACCCCGGCACCCAGCCGGATCGCCTCGCCTTTCGTGTCGTCGCTCACCTGGTGAGCCGTGAGCCAGTCGTCCATCCGCTCGAGGAACGCCTGGCCCTCCTGTTCGAGAAACTGCTTGAACGCCGGCAGTGCGCGCTTGTCGACCAGCACGCTGAGCGCGCGCCGTTCGAAGCGGGGGCCCGTCCTGACGTCGCGCGTGAGGTTGTGCTCGAGCGTGGAGCCCACGTCTTGCAGCACGCTGCCCCACAGCCGGATCTGCCCCTCCTCCATGCGGCGCGGCAGATACACACGCGTGAGCGCGCGTACCGTGTCGTCCCGACCACGCTCTATGGCCCGCGCGAGCTGCAGCTCCTTGAGCAACGCGCCCGGCGGAATGTCGCCGCCGCCGTAACGGCGTACGAGTTCGGCGAACGTTGCTCCAGGGCCATCGATCGGCAACGCGCGCGGGCTGCCATCGCGGTCGAGGAACTCGGCATCCTGATGCCAGCCCGAGAGCACGCGCGATGCCTTGCTCATGTAGCCAGTGGTCGGCTGCGGCTGCGCCTGCGACGCTTGTTGCTGGCGCCGCACCTCGCGGCGCGCGAGCCCGGTGAGGATCGCCACGCGCGACACGTTCGTGGGGCGCCCGCGCAGGCCGAACTCCCGGGTGGCGACGTCGACGAAGGTATGCCGCGACAACTCCGCGAACTCCTTCCACGTGACCCCGCTTTTCAGCAGGAGTCGGGCAACGGGTTGGAGCAGCGCCCGGCAGCTCGCCATGACGAGCGCCTTGGCAGAGAACTGTTCCATATGTGAGATATTACGTCCCATATATGGTTAAAAACAATGTCTCAGAGTGGCGACGTCCCGACCCCGACGAGGAGTCGAGCGGCGGGCAAACGCTCAACAAATCAACCCGTTGAGGCAGATCGCCTCAGGGAACCGGCGGCGAGTACGAAATAACGTTCTCGGGTTTGCCGCGAGCGGCGCAGTCTGCGCTGGCCGGTCCGCTCACCAGAAGCCAGTAGTCACGGGCGCTGATGCCCACCTCGACCCGCTCGCGCACGCCGGTGAAGCACGGAGCGGCCAGGTTTTCCGGGATGAGCAGTTGGCGATCCGGGCGTTCGTTCAGCCAACGCGCCGCGTCGTAGCTCTCGAGATCGCCCTCGCGCCAGCGCCGGTGCCCAAAGTTGACGCTCGGCTGGTCGAGATACAACAGAAACTGCTCCGGGTAGGCGAGCAGCCCGAGCTCGCGTCCGGGATGGACGAGCTTCTCGAGCTGTGCGACCAGTACCTTGCCGGAGCGGGCTTCGTTGATCTGCGGATAGAGGATGAAGCTCACGACCAGCCAACCGAACCCGAACACCCACGCGCATGCCAACGCTCCGCGGCGAACACCGCAAACGATCAGCGCGATGCTCCCGAGCACCGCGATGGCGAGGAGCGGCAACGCATTCCTGACCCCGTACTGCGCACGCAGCGCCTCCAACCGATCCGGTGCGATCCACGCAACGTAGATGAAGGCCGCCGCGCAGGCGAGCACGATGAACAGGCCGAGCACGGCACCGGCACGCTGCACATCGGGACGTTGCCACAGTCCGCGCAGCCACTCACCGGACACGACGGCGAGTGCGGGAAGGGCAGGCAGGATGTAGACGTCGCGTTTGCCGGCGCTGACAGTGAAGAAGAGGAGCACGATGACTATCCAGCTCAACAACAGCAGAAGACGGGCGTCGCGCTCGCGCAACCTTTCGATCCAGCGCGGCACGAGCCACGGCAACAGCGCCACCAGCGGCAGCCATAGCGTCAGCATCACCCCGAGGAAGTAGAAGAACGGCCTGTGGTGATGCCAGGCCGCGGCGTAGCGCGACACGGTCTGCTGAAACAGCAACTCGTCGCGGTAGGCCTCCAGCGCCGGGTCGCCGCTCATGCTGGCCGCGACTAGCATCGGTACGAGCCAGAACGTGATCGCGGCAACAAGGGCGATCGGCGCGCTGCTCCATTGGAACCAAGTTCCTTCGAGCCGCGGCAGCGGCCAATTGCGCCAACGCCCGTAGGCATAGGGGAGCAGCAGCAGCAGCGCCAGGAACCCGACGCCCTTGGTCAGCACGCCGAGCCCGGCCGCGAAGCCGCCGAGGGCATACCACATCCACCCGTCCCGCAGGAGCAGGTGGCGCAGCAACGAGTAGATCGCGAGCGTGACGAAGAAGCACAGCGTCATGTCCATCTGCGCCGTGCGGGCATGGTCGGTGAATTGCACGGTGAAGAGCAGGACGAGCGCGGCCCACAAGCCCGCTTGCCGATTCCACAAGCGACGCGTCAGGTCATAGACCAGCACCAGCGTCCCGAGTCCGGCGAGGAGCGAAGGCAGCAGGAAGCTCCAGCGCACCGACCCCGTGAGCGCGTACGCTGCGGCCAGCAGCCACAGATAGAGAGGTGGCTTGTCCTGGTAGTAATCGCCGCCGACGTGCGGGAAAAGCCAGTTGCCGCCTTCGACCAGGTCGCGCGCAATCAGCACGAACCGCGGCTCATCCGCGGGCCATGGGTCGCGCAAGCCGATCCCGCTCGCCAGCAACAGCACACCGAGCCCGAGCACCAGGCCGAGATCCCGACCGACGGCACGGAATGACTCCACTGGTGACGGCGTGAAAGGCTGCGTCATGCGCGCGAGACGCTGATCTCCGGCCTCACTCCTCCACGACCCTGATGCCCGGCCGCGAACGGGCGTTGAGCCACATCACGCCGAACAGATCCACGATGCCGACCCACAGACGGTTGTGCACGCCGTACTTGGAACGCCCGCGCGTACGCTCGCGATGATTCACCGGGACCGAAATGACGCGGCTCCCGGCATGCTGGAAGAGCGCAGGCAGAAAACGATGCATGTGATCGAAAGCGGGCAAGCCCAGGAAGGTGTCGCGGTGAAACAGCTTGATGCCACACCCGGTGTCCGGCGCTCCGTCACCCAGCAATCCGCCGCGCACCCCGTTCGCGATGCGCGACGACACGCGCCTGAGCCAGGTGTCGCGGCGCGTAACGCGGTTGCCCATGAACAGCAGCACCCCGTCGTTCACGGGATCGCTGCGGGCGGCGAGCAGTTTCGGCAGGTCCGCGGGATCGTTCTGTCCGTCGCCGTCGAGCGTCGCGATCCACTGCGCACGCGCTGCACGCACTCCGGAATGCACCGCCGCGCTCTGGCCGCTGCGCGCCGAATGGCGCAACAGGCGCATCTCGGATAGCCCGCTCGCGCGCGCGTCCCGCACGCGCTCCGCCGTGCCATCGCTGCTGCCGTCGTCGACGAAGATCATTTCAAAGGTCAGCCGGCCGCGCAGTGCCGTGGCGATCTCCTGTGCGAGCGGCGCGACATTTTCCGCTTCGTTGCAAACGGGGACGACGACGGAGACTTCCGGGCTCATGCTTGGAGTAGGTGCGGCAGCGCGGGGACGGCGAAGTATAGCGGTGCCTCAGCACCGGGCGCATTTTCCGCTATGCTCGGCGCATGGGCTCGTCGACGACTGGTGCCGGGAAACCCCACTCCCACGCGCACGCCCACGCACCTGCGCAAGACGGCCGGCGCCTGTACTGGGCGCTGGTCTTCACCGGCGGCTTCGCAGTCGTGGAGCTGGTCGGCGGCTGGATCGCACAATCGCTCACCCTGGTGGCGGATGCCGGCCACATGTTCACGGACGCCGCCTCGCTCGCGCTCGCATGGCTCGCGCTGCGCTTCGCGAGCCTGCCGTCCGATCGCAAGCGCACCTACGGCTATCACCGTCTCCAGGTGCTCGCCGCCTTCGTGAACAGCCTCATCCTGCTCGCGGCGGTGCTGTGGATTGGATTCGAGGCGGTCCAGCGGCTGCGCGAGCCGGCACCTATCGCGGGACCGCTGATGCTGGGCGTTGCCGCCGCGGGGCTCGTGGTCAACATCGTGGCACTCATGCTTCTGCGCGGCGGTGACACGCACAATCTCAACGTGCGCGCCGCTTACATGCACGTCCTCAGCGACCTGCTGGGGTCGCTCCTCGCCATCACCGCGGCGATCGTGGTGACCTACACCGGTTGGGTGCGCATCGATCCGCTGCTCGCGCTGGTGGTGGCGTTCCTCATCGTCATCGCGGCCTCGGGCCTGCTGCGCAAGTCGGCCCATATCCTGCTCGAGGGAACGCCGGAATGGCTCGATATCGAAGAGCTCGAGCGCGAGATCAAGGGCGCGGTGGGCGGTGTCATCGACGTGCATCACGTGCACGTCTGGTCGCTAACCTCGCACCATCCCGTCGTCACGCTGCACGCGCGTGTCGACGCGCAGGCGTCCGCGCATCTGGTGCTCCAGGAGATCAAGGTGTTCCTCGCGCGGCGCTACTCGATCGAGCACTCGACCATTCAGCTCGAGCCGGCCGATTGTGCTGATCCGGACCACGTCGTCGTGGAGGCCCGCATGCACCGTCGTGGCGTGCGCTGACGGCTCAGGTTTTCTCGAGCGCCGTGCGCGCCTGCTGAAACAGGTCTTCCAGTGTCCGCTCCATTCGCTCCGCGACTTCCGTCGTGCCGGCCTCGTCGGTCTCGCGCGGCACGGTGATCGCATCGCCCACGGCCACCACGACGCGACAGAACGGCCGCGGCACGACGAAGCGATCCCAGGTCTTCAGTACCCACGCGTGATTGGCGCACCAGCTCATTGGCAGCAGCGGCGCGCCGGACAGTTGCGCGATCTTCACGACTCCGGGCTTGAAGACCGAGCGTGGCCCGTACGGCCCGTCGGGCGTGATTCCCGGCGAAACGCCATCCCGCGTCACGGCCTTGTAGATCGCGCGCAACGCTTCCGCGCCCTTGCTCGTCGTCGAGCCGCGAAAGACCGGGCCGCCGCCGCCCATGCGGCGCGCGATCTCGCTGATCGCCTCGCCATCCACCGAGGCGCTGATCAGCCAGCCGGTGCGCAGGCCGCGGTCGACGAGCCGGACCAGGTAGCTCCAGCACAAGAGCTGATGCCGGTGCCAGTAGCAGACCACGGCCGGCTGGCCGCCCAGCAGGTGCTTCTCGACGTGCGCCATGCCTTCGACGCGCACGATGCGGCAGGTCGCCCAGAAGAAACGGATGATGAGCATGCCGAGCGGCACCGCGATCCGATACGCGAGCCGTCGTCCCCACGTCAGGCGCCGCTTCGAGCGGCTGCCCCGGCGAACCGGGCGTCTCGCGGTGGCCGTGGGCGGCGGCGCGTGCGCGTCGTCGCGCTCAGCTTCCTCGCCCGGCAGATCCTCGGTGCGTTGCGTCACCATCGACTCATTGTACCGACGCGTAGTGATCGGGATCGGTGGCCGTCAGTCCCTTCAGGCGCCGGTGAATCCACAGGTACTGCGCGGGCACGCGCCGCACCTGCTCTTCGATCAGCGCATTGAAGCGCGCCGCGTCCGCGACGCGATCGGTGCCCGGAAAGTTCTCGAGCGGCGGATGAATCACCATGCGGTAACCCTGCGCCTTCGGCAGCCGCTCCGGAAAGTACGGCAGCACCGCGGCGCCGGTCATCTTGGCGAGCCGCGAGGTCGCGGTATTGGTTGCCGCCGGGATGCCGAAGAAAGGCACCATCTCCGCGCCCTTCTTGCGATAGCTCTGGTCGGGGGCATACCACACCCCCTCGTTGGCGCCGAGGGTGGACACGAGCGTGCGCACGTCGTCACGCGGGATCGCGCGCCGCGTGCGCCGACGGCGGTTGCGAGCCAGAAAGTAACCCAGCAACTCGTTCTTGGTCGGCCGATACATCACGCTCATCGGCATGCGAGCGCAGAGCGCGCGTGCCCCGATCTCGAGCGGCGTGAAGTGTGCCGATAACAGGATGGCCCCGTGCCCGCCACGCAGTGCACGCTCCAGGTGCTCGGCACCTTCGAGCTCGGTGAGCGCGCGAATGCGGCGATCGGAGCTCCACCAGGCCATTGCCGTCTCGAAGAGGGAGATGCCGATGCTGCGAAAATGCTCGCTCAGCACGCGCTCGCGCGTCGCGGCATCGAGCTCCGGCAGGCAGAGCTCGAGGTTGCGCCGCGCGGTGCGCACGAAGGCGATCGGCAACCGACGCACCACCCAGCCCAGCCCGCTGCCCAGCCACACGAGCACCGCGTACGGCAAGGGCTCGAACAGCCTCAGCAGGACGAGTCCCAGGGCGGTCGGCCAGTAGCGCGGTGCGAGATAATGGAGTCGAAATTCCATCGTGCTCAGCGCCGGTAGGGATCGTCCTGGGTGCCCGGGCGCTTGAAGCGCTTGTAGGTCCACAAGTACTGCGCCGGGCAGCGGCGCACGTGAGCTTCGATGAGCGCGTGGAAACGCGCGGCGTCGGCCACGGGATCCTCGGTCGGAAACGGTTCGAGCGCCGGCAGAATGCGCATGCAGTACCCCGCGCCGCCCGCGAGCCGCTCGGGAAAGTAAGGCAACACGGGCGCGCCCGAAATGCGTGCGATGCGCGACGTCGCCACGTTGGTGAGCGCCGGCACGCCGAAGAATGGCACGAGCTCGCCGGAACGCCCCTCCTCGCGCTGGTCGGGTGCATACCACAGCGGGAGATTGCTCTTGAGGCCGTGCAACAGCTCGCGCACGTTGTCGCTCGAGATGGCGCGCCGCGCGTGCGTCGCACGCTTGCGCACGGAGAGTTCGGCGATGAGCGCATTGCGCGGTGCCTGGTACATGATCGCGGTGGGCCCCTGCATGCACAGCGCCCGCGCACCCATCTCGAGCGTGGTGAAGTGCGCCGACAGCAGGATGGCACCGCGGCCACCCGCGAGAGCCCGCTGGAGATGCTCGAGTCCTTCGACGCGAACGAACGCCCGCAGGCGCCGATCGCTCGCCCACCATACGAGCGCGGTTTCCAGCAGTGCGCAGCCGAGCGAGCCGAAGTGCTGGCGCACCAGGCGCCTTCGGGCGCGCTGGTCGAGCTCTGGCAAACACAGACCGATGTTGACGTTGGCGATGTGCCGATCGCGTCGCGCAAAACACCAGGCGATCCGGCCGAGCCCCGCGCCCACGACCATCTGAACGCGGTATGGCAGCTGTCCAATCAGCCGGACCAGCCCAAGGCCGAGCCAGGTCGGCCAGTACCGTGGTCCGTACAAGCGCCCCGGCAGTGCACGGGAGGCGGCGCGCGCGTCACCGGGCGACGCGTGGCGATCGTGGGACAGCTCCGTCGAGCGCGAGCTCATGGGATGACACAGTCAATAAGAGTGACTGGCAAGTGTACGTGACTGGTACAGTTCCCGCAGAACGTGCAATCAGCCATCAGGGGGCGCAATGCGCGCAATTCGAAGGGGTTTCCTCGTCGGCTCGTTGTTGGGCGTCTTCGCGGTCGCGAATGCTCAGGAACAAGTGGTCGTTCACGCGGACCGCTTGCTCGACGTTGAAAAGGGCACGATCGTCAGGGACGCCGCCGTTTTGGTGAGCGGCGAACGCATCGTCCGCATCGGTGGCGCCGAGGAGCCCGCCGCCCGGCACATCCGCCTGGGCGATGTCACGCTGCTGCCGGGACTCATCGACCTGCACACGCATCTCGCCTGGGACCTCGACGAGGATTGGATCACCCAGCCCGTATACGAGACGCCACCCGATTGGACCTTGCGCGGTGCGCGCAATGCGCACCGCACGTTAGATGCCGGCTTCACAACGGTGCGGGATCTCTGGGCGGTCTGGGGCTTTGTCGATGTGGCACTGATGCACGCCATCGAGAAGGGTTTCATCGAAGGACCACGCATCATTCCAGCGGGCCACGCCCTGAGCATCACCGGCGGTCATTGCGATGTCACGGGCTTTGCACCCGGTGTCGCCGAGCAGGACTGGCGCAGCGGCGTTGCGGATGGCGTTGACGAGGTCATCAAGGCAGTGCGGTATCAGATCAAGCACGGCGCCAAGGTCATCAAGGTGTGCGCCACGGCCGGAGTGCTTTCCTTCGAAGGGCCTGTCGGAGCGCTGCAGTACTCCGAGGCCGAGCTGCGCGCGATCGTCGGGGAGGCCGCGCGCCATGGCGTGCGCGTCGCGGCTCACGCGCATGGCACCGAGGGAATCATTGCAGCGTCGCGCGCCGGCGTGGTCACGATCGAGCACGGCACATTTCTCACGACCGAAGCCGCGCGGGAACTGAAAAGCCGGGGTACCCACTACGTGCCCAACATGCATCTCATCGACAGCTTCAAGCCGGAGGAAATGCCACCGCTCATTCGTGGCAAGGCCGAGGAGATGATTCCGAACGCCGAAGAGAGCTTCAAGCGTGCCATGCAAGCGCAGCTCAGGATCGCCTTCGGCACGGACGCCGGCGTCTTTCCGCATGGAGACAACGCGAAGGAATTTCATGCGCGCGTGCGGCGCGGCATGTCGAGGACCGAAGCGATCCGGGGCGCCACCATCTACGCCGCAGAGGCCTTGGGGCTCACGGACCGAGGATTATTGGCTCCCGGCAAATTAGCCGACCTGATCGCCGTGCCCGGCAATCCGCTTGAAGACGAGCGCGTCCTCGAACGAGTGGTCTTCGTCATGAAGGGCGGAGAAGTGTTCAAGGCGCCGCAATAGCGGCGGATCCCTCCCATCATCACGAGGTAGCTGCCATGTCCGTGCTTGTGTTCCTGCAGCCGGTATTCCTTTGGATCTCGGGAATCTCGGCGATCCTGGCTGCCGTGGTGGTCTTCGGTGTAAAGGCTCGCGCAGAGAAGGCGATCAAGAGAGACATTCCGAAGCTGCAAAAGCAACGTGACCTCCTGCTGGAGCAGAACAACGTACCGGAGGCGACAAAAAAGGCTGGCGAAATCACGACGACGCGACAACAGTGGGCAGATCGGGTGGGTTGGGCCGAGGTCTTTTCAATTGGCCTGGTTGCCCTCGGCGTCGCTGCCCAGACGGGCGACTCGATTGCGGAGAGACAGCACATGACAGACAAAACCTCCAAGGCCAGTTCTCAAGAGCAGCAGCTGGGAACGCTGGTGGAGAAAGCCACCAGCGCCGAGCGGTCGATCAACGCGCTCCTGGACTCGGTGAACGAAGCCAACGCAAAGGTCGCGGAACTCACGAAGCGCGTGACGTCCCTGGAAGCAAAGGTGGACGAGCTGTCCAGGCGCAAGAATGGAGGGACCGGCAAGGGCGGCGGCAAGGATGGCGGCGGTGACTCACCGAAGGACCCAGTCAAGCCGAAGGATCCCACGGGTGGCACTGGACTGCGCCCGGAAGAACTGACGGAGCTGG
Source organism: Steroidobacteraceae bacterium (assembly GCA_035250905.1). Taxonomy (GTDB): domain Bacteria; phylum Pseudomonadota; class Gammaproteobacteria; order Steroidobacterales; family Steroidobacteraceae; genus DATBVX01. The sequence goes on along the minus strand of DATFEQ010000036.1, from coordinate 8,771 downwards.
AAGCGCTGAAGGAGCGCGTGAGACTGATGTCGTTGCGCATTGACGAGCTCGAACGTGGGCCCAGTTTCGAGGTGGAACTGGGCGGTGCCGCCACCGCCCCCGAGGAGTTCGAGAGACGCATCCGCGCAGCCGTGCAGTCGCTCGCGGACATGACGGCAGGCGGCGCTGAACAGTCCCTGGCGTGGAAGCTCGTGTTGCACTCGCGCGAGCCGAGCGGCTCGGGATCATAAGAAGGCAGGCCGGCAGCGCAAATGCGTTTTCAGGACCGGAAGGTGGTGCCGGAGAGAGGACTCGAACCTCCGACCCGCGCATTACGAATGCGCTGCTCTACCAGCTGAGCTACTCCGGCGGGGGGCCGCGAATTGTAGAAGATCAGGCCTTGCGCCGCACCCGGATCACGATGTCGACGCCCGCGAGCTCGGTGCCCTGCGGGAGCTCCGGGAGCCGGCGGAATTCGACCTCGGGCACGCCGACGTCGATGAGCTCGCCGGTGTCGAGATTGTGGAAGTGGTAGTGCATCGCCGTGTTGGAATCGAAGCACGCGCGCGTCGAATCGATATTCACCTGCCTCACCAGCCCGCAGGCGGCGAACAGGTTGAGCGTGTTGTAGACCGTCGCCTTCGAGATGCGCGCGCCCACTTGGTGCAGGCCCTCGAGCAGTTGCTCGGCGGACAGGTGTTGGGCGGTGGCGAACATGAGCTCGCCCACGCGGATCCGTTGCTCGGTGGGGGTGATGCCATGCGCCTGCAGCATGTGCACCACGTCTTCGCGGTTGGCCAGGCGTGCTGGATTGTGGGCCGACATGGCCCGCATTATACGAGGTTGTCCCGGCTTGTGAATCAGGAGCTTGGCAGCGGCCCCCGCAATACGGGGCGATCACGGTCGATTGCCGCGTGGACGCGCAGCCGGGCCCGGGGACAACGTGGCCGCAGTTGGCAAGGAGGCCGACGTGGCGCCCCCAGCCCTGCCCTCACCCCCACCCTCTCCCGCATGCGGGAGAGGGAGAAGACTCGCAGCAGGCCTCACGCTCTTGGAGTTGCTAATGACGCTTGCGCTGGTCGCGATCATTCTTGGGATCGGCGCGCCCAGTTTTCACGAGATTGCTCTCAACGCCCGGCGCACCGAGCAGGTCAACGCCCTGCTGAGGGGACTGCATTTCGCGCGCAGCGCCGCGATCCTGCGCGCCGAGCCCGTCGTGCTCTGCAAGAGCGGCGGGGGCAGTCAATGCGTCGCCGATGCCAGCGCCTGGAGCGACGGCTGGATCGTGTTTGCCAACCGCGACCGTGACTCGCCGCCACGCGTGGACCCCGGGGAGACCGTGCTGGCGATACAGCCGCCGGCCGAGCAAGTCGTGCTGCGCGCGAATCGCGACGCGGTGACGTACTGGCCATTTGCGCTGGCCGGCACGACCGTGAGCTTCGTGTTCTGCGACGAGCGCGGATCCAGCGCAGCGCGTGCGATCATCGTCAGCCAGACGGGACGGCCGCGCATGTCGAACCGCGACGCCTCCGGACGTCCGCTGTCGTGCGAGTGAGTCGCGACGGGGCGAAAAAAAACAGGATTCAGCACCCCGATCGCCGCCTTAAGTTCAGTCGCCGCGCCGTTCGTCGGCTCAAAGAATCCGCCGATCGGAACTGGCATTTGCTGCGTGGCACGCGCCGATATAGTTCACGCCATGGGCCGAAAAAGAATTACTACAACCGGCTTCACACTCATCGAGCTGATGGTCACGCTGTCGGTCGCCGGCGTCATCCTGGCGTTCGCGGCCCCCAATTTCCGCGAGTTCCTCCTCAACAGCCGGATGACCGGGTCGGCCAACGACCTGCTCACCTCGCTCCAGCTCGCACGCTCCGAAGCCATCAAGCGCCAACGCCCGGTTGCGGTGTGCCCATCGCTTAATCCACTGGCGACGCCGCCCACCTGTCGCGCCGACGCGGTGTGGTCCGATGGCGCGGCGCAGGCAGGCCTCGTGCTGTGGGAAGACACGAATGGCGATGCCAGTCCAGCGGCGGGTGAGCCTGTGATCGCTCCGCAGGAGCTACTGGGCCCGTCTCTCACGGTGCGATCGAACTTCAACGCGGTGGTCTACCAGCCGAACGGCTTCGCCGATGTGCCGGGCAATCCCGCCGCGCGCGTAGTCCTCATCTGCGACGAGCGCATCAACAGCCGGGTCGGCGACAACTACCGCAAACGCGTCCTCAGTGTGAATCGCACCGGCCGCGCCGAGATTCTCAAGGACATCGCCGCGGTGGACCTGCTCGAGGGCGTGGCATTCGGGGACACGGGCAATTGCCCCTGACATGAAAACGCTCCGCACCACCGCCGGGTTCAGCATCGTCGAAGCGCTGGTTGCGCTGGTCGTGCTGTCGGTCGGCATGCTGGGCATCGCCGCCCTGTACGTCGAGAGCCTGCGTGCGGGCCGGTCGGCGGTCTATCACACGCAGGCCGTCAATCTGGCGGCCGACATGGCCGACCGCATCCGCTCCAACCGGACCGCGGGCGCCGCCGCCTGGCGGCTCGCCGCCGATGGCGCTCCGGCCACACGCAATTGCGTCAATGCCGGCGTGAACTGCAATCCCGGCGACCTGGCGCAGGACGACCAGGCGCGCTGGCTGCTGGCGATCCAGCGGCAGTTGCCCGGTGACGGCGTCGCGACACCCGATGGCACGATCGCGGTCGACGAAGCAGCGAACCCCAACGAATACACGATCACCGTGACCTGGTCCGAGCCCGGCAACGAACAACTCAGCTACATCCTGACGATGCAGATATGAAGAGACACCCCCATTCGTCCCGCGGCCTCGGTCTCATCGAATTGATGGTCGCGCTCGTCATCGGTTCGATCCTGATCATCGGTGCCGTCAGCGTCTACGTGCAGAGCCGCAAGACCTTCACGGTCAACGAAACCGTGGCCCGGCTGCAGGAAAACGCCCGCTATGCGCTCAGCACGATCGAGCCCGATCTCAGGCTCGCCAACCACTGGGGCCTCACGAGCGACCCGCTGATGATTGCCGGCACGGTCGGCAACGGTCCGCTTGCCGTCCCGGGCGGCGCTGCCGTATGTGGTGCGAATTTTCCGATCGACCTGCGGCGCGCGGTCGATGGCGCCAATGATGTCGCCGAGGGCACCTGGCCGCTCGCGTGTGGCGCGAACAACGGCGTGCGCGATGCCAGCGATCTGATCGTCGTGCGCCGCGCGGGGACCGAGGATGTGGTCGCGGATGCGGAGAAACTGCAGGTGTACACCACCCGTGGCGGCGGAGCGAGCCGCGTGTTCCTGTCGGACACCGAGCCGGCGCCGATCGTCAACACGCCGCCCTTTGGCCCAAACGCCGAGATCCACGATCTCATCGTACGGGCGTACTACATCGCCGACAGCTCGCAGACACAGCCTGGGCTGCCCACTCTGCGGCGCAAGGACCTGGTGACAGGACCGGCGTTCCGGGACGAAGAGATCATGCCGGGCATCGAGAACATGCAGGTACAGTTCGGCGTCGATCCCGGCGGGCCTGACACCGACGGCAATGGCTTTCCGGACTTCTACACGGGCGTGCCCACCCGTTACGTCAACCCCGGTGACCCGATCCTCAACACCGCGCTCGTCGTGACCGCGCGCATCTGGATCCTGGTGCGTGCCGACCAGCAGGAAGTCGGGTTCGCAGACAGCAACACCTACAGCTTTGGTGACGTCATCAACTATCAACCCAACGACGGGTTCAGGCGCCTGCTGGTCTCGCGCACGATTCAAGTCAGGAACACACAGCTATGAGCCGCACAGATCGGCGCCGCTTCGCGGCGCATACCCACACAGGCCAGCGCGGCGCCGCGCTCATCGTCGGCATGGTGCTGCTCGTCATCCTGACACTGCTCGCCATCTCCGGCATGAACACCGCCACCACCGAGCTCTTCATGGCGGGCAACGAGAAATACCAGGAGAACGCCTTCCAGGCCGCCGAGACCGGCATCGAGCGCACCATCGCCACCGCGGCCTTCAACCCGGCGGCCCTGCCGCCGGTCGATCCGCCGCAGATCGACCTGGGTGACGGCAACTCGTTCGAGGCCATCGTGCTGCCGCGCGGCCCGAGCCCGCCGCCGCCCGGCTACACCATCGGCACATTCGGCGCCGAGCACTTCGAGATCCAGAGCACCGGCAATTCGCAGCGCAACGCCACCTCGAGCCATGTCCAGGGACTGTTCCTGATCGTCCCGACGGGCACCTGAGGCATACGGAGCCCCACATGAAGCTCACTCGCATGCTCCCTCTCGTCCTGGGCATCGCACTCGCCGGCGGCACGGCCGCCGCGGCACCCGGAATCAAGGTCGTCGAACAGGCCATCGAGACGACCACCTACGTGGTGAGCCTGCCCGACGGCAGCAACGGCTCGATGGCAGTGAAGTCGTGCGCGCAATGCAAACCGGTGCTGCTCAGGCTTACGCCGCGCTCCACGTTCCTGCTCGGCAGCACGCCGGTGATGTATTCCGAGTTTCGCGCGTTCGCGCGGAGTACCGAGGACCGCGGCCTCAACATCTTCTATGACGCCAAGACCGGTGCGATCACGCGGCTCAGCATCAAGGGTGTGCGCCGTGCACCGCCGCGGCAGGGTTCACGCGCGACATGAACAGAGTTTCCGAGGATAGGCTCATGCGTTTGCGTCCTTCGCGTGTGCACGGCTTCTGCGCCGGCGTCGCGCTGTCACTCTTCTGCGGCACTCCGGCCATGGCCGACGACACCGAGATCTTCGTCGGCTCGCAAGGCGACGTGCGTCCCAACATCCTCCTCATTCTCGATACCTCGGGAAGCATGGATGGAGTGGTGCAGACGCAGGAGCCGTACGACCCGGCCACGACCTATAGCGGCAATTGCGATCCGGGCCGCATCTACTGGCGCCGCGATACGGGTGACCCGCTCAATTGCAGCGAGGATCAGTGGTTCAACGCCGACGCGCTCAAGTGCAACGCGGCGGTCGAGGCAATCGCCGACACCGGCAACTTCGTCGCGACGCGCGCAGCCCAGTGGGACGAGGACGATGTGCGCTGGGAAGGCATTCTCGCCGACAACAGGGACCAGCCGGTGGAATGCCGCGCCGACGCGGGCGTGCATGGCGAGGACGCGGGCAACGACGAGGTGTTCGCGTTCAACAGCGGCCAGCCTGATGTCCGCTGGACCTCGGTCGAGGCGGACCAGCTCGACTGGGACAGCTCCAGCAACAATGTCAACCGCACCTACTCGTTCTATAGCGCGAACTACCTGAACTGGTGGTTCTTCCCGCCGAGCGCGGACCGCACGCGACTGCAGGTCGTGCAGGAAGCGGCCACCAACGTGGTGCAGAGCCTGAACGGGGTGAACATCGGGCTCATGCGCTACAGCAACAACGGCGGTGGCGGCGATGGGGCGGCCGAGGGCGGCATGGTCACGGTCCCGGTTTCGGACGTGGCGGTCGCGCGCGACGAACTGGTCACGAGCATTCAGCAGAACACGGCCGACGGATCGACGCCGCTCTCCGAGACGCTCTACGAGGCACACCAGTACCTCGCCGGCGACGACGTGTTCTTCGGCGTGGACTCGCGCGTGTTTCCAGGCACGCGGTTCGTCCCCAACCCGAATCCGCCGCCGGACGAGATCGAAGTGAGCGGCGCGCTGCCGAGCGTGGCGAGCTCGCGCGACCCGGCCAACAACGACAACTACCAGAGCCCGATGACGCAGTCGTGCCAGCGCAACTTCATCGTCTACCTCACGGACGGCGAGCCCACCGCGGACAACAGCGCCGACGACGAGATCCAGACCCTGCTGGGCAACGTCACCTGCGATGGCACTGGTCCAGGCCGTTGCCTCGACGACCTCGCGGGGTACATGTACAACACCGACCTGCGCGGCAATGTCGACGGCAACCAGAACGTCACGCTCTACACGATCGGTTTCGGTGAGGACGTCGCGGGCACGACCTTCCTCAACGATGCGGCCACGGCGGGCGGCGGCGAGAATTTCTTCGCGGGTGACTCGCAGGAGCTCACCAACGTGTTCACCAACATCGTGAACGAGATCACCGCCGAGAGCACGACGTTCGTGGCGCCGGCGGTCCCGGTCAACGCCTTCAACCGCACGGAAACGCTCGCCGATCTCTACGTCTCGGTGTTCGAACCCAGCGCGACCTTTCACTGGCCCGGCAACCTCAAGAAGTACCGCATCGAGGACGGCCAGATCGTCGATGCCGGCGGCGACCCGGCGATCGATCCCGGCACCGGCTTTTTCTTCGGCGACTCACAGAGCATCTGGTCACCGGCGAACGACGGCGACGAGATCATCGAGGGTGGCGCGGCCAATCGCCAGCCATTCAATCCCACGACGCGCCAGGTCTATACCTTCCTCGGCGAAGAGGACCTCACGGATCCCGGCAACCGGCTGAACGCCGCTAACAGTGCGATCACCGAGGCGATGCTCGGCCTCACGCCCACCGATGAGCCGTCACGCGATGACCTGCTCGACTGGATCAACGGCGTGGACGTGCGGGACGCCGACGACGATGACGACACCGACGAAGCGCGGCGCCAGATGGGCGACCCGCTGCACGGTCGTCCCGCCGTGGTGGTGTACGGCGGAACCGCAGCTGCACCGGATATCGAAGATGCGGTCATCTTCAGTCCGACCAACGACGGCTACCTGCACGCCATCGAGGGAGTGAACGGTTCGGAGCTCTGGTCGTTCGTTCCGGCCGAGCTCCTCGATCGCATGGCGGACGTGTTCCGCGACGAGCCGCTGAGCGCCAAGGCGTACATGCTGGACGGAGACATCCGCGCCTTCAAACTCGATCTCAATCAGAACGGCATCGTCGAGTCAAGCGCCGGCGACCGGGTGCTGCTCTTCTTCGGCATGCGCCGCGGCGGCAACCGCTACTTCGCCCTCGACGTGACCGACAAGGAAAACCCGGAGTACCTGTGGTCCCTCGGACCCGCCGAGCTTCCGGGCATCGGCCAGAGCTGGTCGACACCCGCGGTCGCGCGCGTGGCGATCTCGGGCGTCACGCAGAATTCGCTCAACCTGGTGCTGATCTTTGGTGGTGGCTACGACGAGACGCAGGACAACGACCAGGGCGTCACGATCTACAACACCGACGGCCTCGGCAATCGCGTGTTCATGGTCGATGCGCTCAGTGGCGAGCGGCTGTGGTTCGCCGGCGGCCCGGGCGGAACCGAAACGCCGGACCTGACGCTCGACAAGATGAACAACTCCATCCCGTCCGCGGTACGCGTGCTCGACCTCGACGGCAACGGCTTTGCCGATCGCATGTACGTGGGCGACACCGGTGGGCGGCTGTGGCGCCTGGACATCATCGGGGATGCCGATCTCACCGCGCCCGGCTTGCAGACCCCCAGCCCCTCGGGCCTCGTGACCGCCGGCGCGATTGCCTCTCTCGGCAACGCCGACGATACGACCCACCCGATCGCCTCGACGCGCAAGTTCTACGAGGCGCCCGACGTCTCGCTGGTGCGCCGGCGCGGCGCGAGCACGTATCTGAACATCGCGCTCGGCTCGGGCTGGCGCGGCCACCCGCTCAATACCGGAATCGAGGATCGGTTCTACGCGATTCGCGACTACGAGCCGTTCAATCCTCTGACGCAGACGACGTTCGACAACTTCGACGTGATCGAGGATGGCGACCTCGCGGACATCACGACCAACGTCAACCCGCTGGTGCCGGACGGCGCGCCGGGCTGGAAACTCGAGCTGAGGCTGCCCGGCGGGTTCACGGGCGAGAAAGTGCTCGCGGAATCGCGTACCTTCAACAACGTGATCTTTTTCCCGACCTATCTCCCGGGCGGCACGGCCGGATCCGATCCGTGCGCGCCCGCAGGACGCAACCGCGCTTACGCGGTGAGCGTCAACGACGGCCGGCCGGTGATCGACATCAACCGTGACAACCAGGTCACCGCCGAGGACCGCTATACGCAGCTCGCGCAAGGCGGCATCGCGCCCGAGTTCACCTTCCTGTTCCCGGGCCGCATGGATGACGACGGTGAGGGCGGCGAAGACGACGACGATCAGGTCACGCGCCTGCCGGTGCGCTGCACCGTCGGCGTCGAGATCGTCAACGGGCTCTGCAGCAGCGGCAGCACGACGGTGCGCACGTACTGGCGCCAGAGCGGCACGCGATGAGCTCCCGCAGCAGTCGAGGCGTGCGCGGTGTCACGCTGATCGAGCTGATGGTTGTGGTGGTGGTGCTCGCGATCATCGCCACGATCGCGGTGCCGAGCTATCGCAGCTACGTGCAGCGCGCGCAGCGGGCGGACGCCAAGACCGGGTTGCTCCGCGTGCGGGCCGCGCAGGAGAAGTTCTTTCTGCAGAATAACTCCTACGCCGACCAGGCCCAGCTCACGGCGCTCGGGTACATAGGCCCCAGCGAGCACGGTCATTTCACGATCGACCTGCCGAACGTGACCAAGACCACCTTTACGGCGCGGGCGCTCGCCATCGAAGGGCAATTGAACGATGCGGCCTGCCGGACGTTCACTGTGGACGAGCAGGGTCAGCGCTTGTCGAAGAATGCGAGCGGAGCGGACAGCACTGCGATCTGCTGGCGCTGAAGCCCGGGGCGGGGTGAGGGCAATCAGGCGCTGGCTGGACGCAGCGCGCGCGGGAGGCTGAACACGACGCTCTCGGGCCTTCCCTGTATTTCCACGACTTCGCCGCCGCCCCACGACTGCAGGCGCGCGACCACCTGCTGCACGAGGATTTCGGGGGCCGAGGCTCCGGCGGTGACGCCGGCGCAGCGCTT
>DATFEQ010000074.1:0-18420 GCA_035250905.1 Steroidobacteraceae bacterium | reverse complement strand
CGGCGAGCGCCTTCGCGCTCCGGCTTGCCATCGCGTTTGGACTGAGTAAGCTGGCGCGCCCCTGTGCCGCTTGCGAATTCTCGAACCTCCCCCCGATGCTGTTGAAGCCCTTGCTCCCTGATGCCGGCGTCACGCGTGTGCGCTGGGGCCAGCTCTACGGCGGTGCGGCCGCATTGGCCATCGCCGCAGCGGCGCGCGCGTCTGGACGGGCTTTGCTCGTGATCGCCGCCGGCGCGCGCGAGGCGGAGCGACTGCACGGCGAGCTCGAATTCTTCGTGGGCGGCGAGATTCCCGTACGCCTGTTCCCGGACTGGGAGACGCTGCCTTACGACCTGTTTGCGCCCCATCCCGACATCGTCTCCGAGCGCCTGGCGACGCTGCACGCGCTGCCGGCGCTGAAGGACGGGATCGTGGTTGTTGCGCTGTCGACGCTCATGCAGCGTTTGCCGCCGCGCCGCTGGATCGAAGCGCACGCGCTCGAACTCGCGCGCGGCCAGCGTCTCGATCTCGAGGCCTTTCGCGCCCGCCTCGTCGCCGCCGGCTACGCGAGCGTTTCGCAGGTGATGGCGCATGGCGAGTTCGCGGTGCGGGGCTCCCTCATCGACATCTTCCCAATGGGTAGCGCCCAGCCCCTGCGGATCGACCTGTTCGACGATCAGATCGATACGATTCGCGCCTTCGACCCAGAATCGCAGCGCTCGGCAGGTGGCATCGAGAACGTGCGGGTGTTGCCGGCGCGTGAGTATCCGCTCACTCCAGACGGCATTCGCGAGTTCCGCCGCCGGTATCGGGCACGCTTCGAAGGCGATCCGAATCGTGTGCCGCTCTACAGGCAGGTGAGCGATGCCCTGGCGCCGGCGGGAATCGAGTACTACCTGCCGCTCTTCTTCGAGGAGCTGGAAACACTCTTCCACTATCTTCCGACAAATGCGCTGCTCATCGATGCCGCGGACGTCGCGACGCGCGCTGAGACCGTCTGGCAGGAGACGGTCGAACGCTTCGAGCAGCGTCGCCATGACCTCGAGCGGCCGGTGCTCGCGCCGCTCGAGATCATCTTGCAACCCGCGGAGCTGCGCGCCTCCATCGGGCGCTTGCCGGTGGTCGAGGTGTCGACGACCAAGGTCGATGTGTCTGCCGTAGCCGTTCCCGCCGTGAATTTTCCGACGCGCGCACCGCCGCTGCTGCGCATAGACCCGCGCGCCACCGAGCCCGCGGCTGCACTGGGCGAGTTCCTCAAGAGTTTCGCGGGTCGCGTGCTGCTCGCCGCGGAATCGGCGGGGCGCCGTGAGGTTCTCCTTCAGGTTCTCAGAGCGCGCCAGATCGACGTCGCGATCGTCGACGACTGGCGCCAGTTCGCCACCGGCGACATGAAAGTCGCCCTCAGCGTGTCGAGCGCTGCCAACGCCATGCTGCTGGAGTCGCCGCCGCTCGCGCTCGTCACCGAGGAATTGATATTCGGGGAGCGCGCTCAGCAGGCGCGTCGTCGCCGACGTGCCGAACGCGACCCGGCCGCGATCCTCAAGGAGCTCACCGACCTGCGGATCGGCTCACCCGTGGTCCACGAGGACTACGGAGTGGGGCGCTACCAGGGGCTCAAGGTCATGGAGGTGGGGGGCGAACGAGGCGAGTTCCTCGTGATCGATTATGCCGACGGCGACAAGTTGTACGTGCCGGTGCATTCGCTCGATCGCGTGAGCCGCTATTCCGGCGCGCCGGCCGAGACCGCACCGCTGCACAAGCTGGGTGGTGACCAATGGCAGAAGGCGCGCCGCCGGGCGGCGCAGCGCATCCGTGATGTCGCCGTCGAACTGCTCGATCTCTACTCGCGCCGTGCCGCGCGCCGCGGGACGAGCCTGCGCATGCGCGACGCCGAATTCCGCGCGTTCGAGGCTACCTTTCGGTTCGAGGAAACACCCGATCAGCAGCAGACGATCGAGCAGGTGTTGCGCGATCTGGAATCGGAACGCCCGATGGATCGCGTGGTGTGCGGCGACGTCGGTTTCGGCAAGACGGAGGTGGCCCTGCGCGCCGCGTTCGTCGCGGTGCAGGCGGAGCGCCAGGTGGCGGTGCTGGTGCCCACCACCCTCCTCGCCCAACAGCACCAGCAGACATTCACCGATCGCTTTGCCGACTGGCCGGTGCGGATCGAAGTGCTGTCGCGCTTTCGCACTGGCCGTGAGGCCGAGCAGACGATCGCCGACATCGCGGCCGGCAAGGTCGACATCGTGATCGCTACACACCGGCTCCTGCACGCCAACGTCAAGTTCCGCGACCTCGGGCTGCTGATCATCGACGAGGAGCATCGCTTCGGCGTGCGCGACAAGGAGCGGCTCAAGGCCCTGCGTGCCGAAGTCGACGTCCTGACGCTCACCGCCACTCCCATTCCCCGAACGCTCAATATGGCGCTCGGCGGCCTGCGCGAGATGTCGCTCATCACCACGCCACCCGCGGAACGCCTGGCGATCCAGACCTTCGTCACGGAATGGAACGCAGCGCAGATCCGTGAGTCCTGCCTGCGCGAGATCCGCCGCGGCGGACAGATCTACTTCGTGCACAACAGCGTCGAGACGATCGAGCGGCGCGCCGAGGAGGTCCGGGCGCTCGTGCCGGAGGCCAGCGTGCGGGTCGGGCACGGGCAGATGCGTGAACGGGAGCTCGAGCAGCTGATGCTCGATTTCTATCACCGCCGCTTCAACCTGCTGGTCTGCACCACGATCATCGAGAGCGGCATTGACGTTCCGACCGCCAATACCATCATCATCGACCGCGCGGATCGCTTCGGCCTGGCGCAGCTGCACCAGCTGCGCGGTCGCGTCGGGCGCTCGCATCATCGCGCCTACGCGTATCTGATCACGCCGCCGCGCGGCCTGCTCTCGGGCGACGCCGCCAAGCGGCTCGAAGCGATCGAGTCACTCGAGGATCTCGGCGCGGGATTCACGCTCGCCACCCACGATCTGGAGATCCGCGGCGCCGGGGAACTGCTCGGCGAGGAACAGAGCGGCCAGATCGAGGAAATCGGATTCAACCTGTACCTCGAGCTCCTCGAGCGGGCTGTGCGCTCGCTCAAGGCCGGCCGCGAGCCGGATCTCGAGCCCGCCATGCTGAGCGGCACGGAGATCGAGTTGCATCTGCCGGCTTTGCTTCCCGAGGACTACGTGGCCGACATTCACCTGCGGCTCATGCTCTATAAGCGCGTGGCGAGCGCTGCGACGCCCGCGGCGCTCGAAGACTTGCAAGCCGAGATGATCGACCGCTTCGGCCCACTGCCTCCACCCGCCCGTAATCTCTACCGGGTCGCCGGGCTCAAGATCCGGGCCCGAGCCCTTGGGATCAGGAAGCTCGATGCCGGGCCTCTGGGCGGCTACCTGCTTTTCGACGACGCCAACACGGTGGACCCGCAGGCGGTCATACGCCTGGTACAGCGCAGTCCCCGCGCCTATCGTCTCGACGGGCCTCTGAAGCTGCGCTTCACGTGGCGCGCGGATAACGAGGCCGATCGATTCAGGTTGGTCGAGAACCTGGTCGATGCGCTGACTCCGCGCGAACAGCCCGCGACCACCGATTCCGCGGCCCGTTCCGCCTGACGATCGTGCCGACCTCGAGCCCGGTATCGGCTAGACTTCGCGCCATGCGTCAACGCTCGCACTGCGCACTGCTCGCGCAGCTTGTCACGGATGACCTGGGCGGCTGCTCAGGACGCGCTCGCGTGTTGCGCTTTGCGCGCCTTGCCGTCCTGCTCTTCAGCGTCGCCGCAGTCGTCGTCGGCTTGAAGGCTTCGGCGGCCGAGCCCGTCCGTCTGCAGGAGACCGCCTATCACGTTGAGTTGGTGATTTTCCGTCAGCTCACGCCGCTCGGCGTTGCAGAGGACTGGAGCATGGAGGGTCTCAAGGGGCGACCAGCGGCATCGGCAAGCGACGACGACGCGAATGGCACTGCGACCGGCGATATGGGCAACCGGCTGGCCGTGAGCTCGTTGTCACCGGCGCTCTTCAAGCTAGCCGCGATGGAATCGAGCCTGCAGCGTAGCCGCGGTTACGAGGTCGTAGGCCATATCGGCTGGACACAAATCGCCGTCCCGCGCGGCTCGGGTCTGGCGGTGGATCTCTCTGAAGTCGGCCTCAGCGGCATGCCGATTCGCGGCACGGGCGCTCTCGAGCGCGGCAAGTACATTTACCTGCGGCTCAACCTGGCGTATACGCCGGCCGATCCGCCGGCCACGCTGGTTGGGACCGTGCAAAGCGATCGGGTGGTCACGTTTTCGCTCAACCAGGTGCGGCGGGTCCGGCCCTTCGAACGACACTATTTCGATCACCCCGCCTTCGGCGTGATCGCGATGATTTCGCCGGTCTCTTGAGAATCAGGATTTCGCCGCGACCGCGCGATTGCGCCCCGCGGTCTTGGCGTCTTTCAGCGCCGCGCGGGCGCGCTCCACGAAATGCTCGATCTTGTCCTGGGGCCCCGGGATGGTGCTCACGAGTCCGGCGCTCACGGTAACGTACTTGAAGACGCTCGAGCGCGGATGGTGGATACGCTGCTCGCGCACGCGCTCGAGAATGCCGTCGGTGAACGGCAGGGCCTGCTCGGCGGTCATGCTGTGAATCAGCGCCGCGATGGTGCCGCCATCGAGTCGTGCGGTGAGATCGCTTCCACGGCGCAGGCAGCTTGCAATCGCACGCGCCACGCGCTTGACACAGGAATCGCCGGCGGGACGTCCGAAGGTTTCGTTGTAGGTACCCAGGGCGTCGATATCCAGGAGGACCAGCGCCAGGCGCAGGCCATCGCGCTGCGCGACCGCCCAGTCCCGGGTCAGCGCTTCGTCGAAGTATTGCCGGCAATGCAAGCCCGTCAGGCGATCATCGCGCGAGGTACCGCCGGCAGGGGCGGCGGCGCCGGCTGTGGCTGGGGCGGCGTTCTCGCGACCGGGCGCCTTCTGATCGATGCGCATGCGCTCGCGCGCATCGCGATGAAAGCTCACGAAATGGTCGACGCTGCCCGAACCGTTGGTCAGCGGCACCAGCACCATTTCGTTCCAGAACTGCGTGCCGTCGCTGCGATAGTTACGCAACAAGGCGCGGCATGATTCGCCATCCGCCAGTGCCTGTCGCAGTCGCTGGCGCTGTTCCTGATCGCGGTCCTCGCCCTGCAATAGCCTGAGGTCCCGCCCCTTGAGGTCCTGCGCACTGAACCCGGTCAGGCGCTCGAAAGCGCGATTGACGAACACGACCAGCCAGCCCTCGCTCGCCCGCTTGCACACGACGATGCCGTCGGGGCTCGACTCGACCATCTGCCGCAGCAACTCGTTTGAGAGGCCGCTCATACCTGCTTCGAGTCCAGGCTCAGCGTAGGGGGATCGAAACTGCGCTTGAGCTGCTCGCGCACCTCACGCCAGCGGGCAGAAGCCATGAGCTCCCCGCGGCCGCTGGCCCGTTTGCCATGCAGCCGGACCAATCGGATCTGGCGAGCCGGATCCGTGGCATCCCCTAATCCGGCCAGTACTTCATGAACGGCCGGACGGCTGTTGCAGACAGGCAGCACGTCGCAGCCGGCCGCCAGTGCCAGCCGGGCACGCTCCACGATGGTGCCGGCTGCTGCGGCACCGCCCATAGTCAGGTCATCAGCGAAAATCACGCCGTGAAACTGCAACTCACGGCGCAGAATGTCCGTGATCCAGCGCGCAGATAGGCTGGCCGGGAGGGGGTCCACCGCCGGAAAAGCCACGTGGGCGGCCATGACACCGGTCAGGCCATTGGGGATGAGGCGCCGGTAAGGCGTCAGTTCGGGCTCCAGGTCCACGAGCGGGCGGCGATCCACGGGCAGCGCAAAGTGCGAATCCGCGACCACCGCTCCATGCCCGGGGAAGTGCTTTGCCACCGCCCCCATGCCAGCCTCGCGCAGCCCCGCCATGCAGGCGGTGGCGAGCGCTGCCACGGCCTCCGGATCGCGGTGGTAGGCGCGGTCGCCAATGACCTCGCTCACGGCGTAGTCGAGGTCCACGACCGGCGCGAAGCTGAGATCCACTCCGACGGCACGCAGCTCGGCGCCCAGCAACCAGGCGCTGCTGCGGGCGAGCTCGAGCCCGGATCGTTGGTCCATGTCGTACTGACGACCGATCAAACGTGCCGGCGGCAGAACCGTGAACGCGCGCCGGAAGCGCTGCACGCGCCCGCCTTCGTGATCGACGGTCACGATGAGTGGCGGATCGCGCAGCGCATGAATATCACTCACCAGCCACTCGAGCTGCTCGGGGTCGGCATAGTTGCGTGAAAACAGGATCACGCTACCGATGCGTGGATCGCGCAAGACCTCACGATCCTCGGCGCTCAGCTCGAGGCCGCCGACATCAACCATCAATGGTCCGAGTGACATGGATCGCGACGCTCTCAACGTGCAAACAGGGCGACGGATTCGACGTGGCTGGTGTGCGGGAACATGTCGATCACGCCGGCAGCATCCAGTTGGAATCCCAGCTCCTCGACGAGGATCGCGCTGTCGCGCGCCAGGCTGCCCGGATGGCACGATACATAGGCCACCCGGCGCGCCCCGCAGCGATCGATCAGCCGCAACACGGCTTCGCCGGCGCCGACGCGGGGCGGATCGAGCAGGACGCGGGCATACGCGCGCTGCGTCCACGGCATCTGCGCGTCGATCGCTGTCAGGTCGGCGGCGTGAAACTCGACATTCGCGATCCCGTTGCGGCGTGCGTTCTCACGCGCGCGCTGAATCAATCCGAGATCGCCCTCGATTCCGAGCACCTGCCTTGCCTGGCGGGCAAGCGGCAGCGTGAAATTGCCAAGCCCGCTATACAGGTCGAGCACGGCGTCCTGCGGCCGGGTGTCGAGCAGCTCGATAGCGCGCGTGATCAGGCGGCGATTGAGCGCGGGATTCACCTGGATGAAATCGGTCGGACGAAACGTGAGCTCGAGACCAAACTCCGGCAGCCCATAGACGAGCGGTGCTGCGTCATCGAGTGGCGCAGTCGAGTCGAGCCCGCCTTCCTGCAGGTGGACCTGGAGCTGGAAACGTCGCCCGAACTCCCGCAGTCGCTCCCGATCTTCGGCGGAAGGCGTCTGCAGCACGCGAAAAACCAGCGCGATCGCGTTGTCAGCCACCGCGACTTCGACTTGCGGCACGCGCGCGCGAATCTCGAGCGTCGTGAGCATTTCGGCGAGCGGCTCGATCAGGCCATCGACCGGCCGAGCCAGAATCTCGCAGCGCTTCAGGTCGGCGACAAGAGGGGCTGAGCGCTCCCGGAAGCCGACCACGACACGACCTTTCTTGGCCACATAGCGCGCTCCCAGGCGGGCACGTCGCCGGTAGTTCCAGGGAGAATCGACCAGCGGCTCCAGGACGCGAGCGGGTCGCACACGACCGGTGCGTTTGAGCTCCTCGAGAAGGTGCTGCTGCTTGGCCAGGATCTGCGCGCCTGGATCGAGGTGTTGCAGCGAGCATCCACCGCAAACGTTGAAATGCGCGCAGCGCGGTGTGACACGTTCGGGTGAGGACTGCTCGATCGACTGCACCGCCGCTTCGTCGAAGTGGCGCCGCACTTTGACGTTGCGCACCGTCACGCGTTCGCCCGGCAGTGCCCCAGCAATGAACAGGGCCTTGCCGGCGACGCGCGCCACTCCACGCCCGTCGTGTGTCAGCGATGTGACATCGTGCAGTACCGGGGCAGGATGCGTCGAGCTCATGTCGATGACCCGCCCGGCTTCCAGGCGTCGAGGAAGCGCGCAAAGTGCGGCTTGGCCTGTGCAACGAGGTATTCGCGCGTGTGCGCCAGTTCGCGTTCGTATTCGGCCGTGGTCAGGCGACCGCGTATCAGCTCGAAACGCAGATAGATGAGGTACGTGTTGACGACGTCGGTCTCGCAGTAGTCGCGGATGGCCGCCAGGTTGCCGCTGCGATAGTGCGCCCAGACTTCCTCGCCATGCATGCCGAGCTTCCCCGGCAAGTCGAGGAGCGCGGCGATGTTCTCGAGGCTCGCGCGCCCGCGATTCTGGTAGCCCGAGAGCACATCCATCAGATCGAGGTGCCGCCAGTGGAACCGATTGAGGTAGTTGTTGTAACGGAAGGCCTGATCTTCATCGCCGACCTCCCAGTACCTGGGCGCGGCCACGCCGTGACGCAACGCCCGATACTGCAGCACCGGCAGATCGAATCCGGAGCCGTTCCACGAAATGAGATCGGGACTGTACTTGTCGATACCATCGAAGAACCGCTCGATCAGCTCCTTCTCGCTCGAGTGAGGTTCGCCAAGGGTCCACACCTTGAAAGCCTCGCGCGTGCGCAGGCCGACGGAGATCGCCACCACGCGATGCTGCTCGAGCGACAGGAATTCGCCGCCCGTCTCTTGCCGGCGGCGCGCGAACATGATCTGCGCCACCTGGTTGTCCTCGACTCCTTCCAGGCCGTACAGGCGGCGCCCGAGCTCGAGGTCGGGAACCGTCTCGATGTCGAAGACCAGGCAATGCACGGTGTCAGGTCCTGCGCATGAGAACGGCGACCGCGACCACCAGGCCCTTCTCGTCCGTCAAGGTCACGTGCCCTTCGCCCACGCCGAGCGACTCGCACATGCGGCGTCCGCGCTCCGAGTAGATCACTTCAGGCTTGCCCCAGTGGTTCTGCACCACACCGACATCGCGAATCCACATGCCGTGCGCAAATCCCGTCCCCATGGCTTTGACGATGGCTTCCTTGGCTGCAAAACGCATGGCCAGGAAACGCTCGGGGCGTGCCGTGCGCTCGAACTGCGAGCGCTCCCCCGCCAGCAACAAGCGGTCGACGAAGTGCTGCCCATACTTGCGGTACACGCGGGTGATGCGCTCGAGCTCGAGCACGTCGATGCCGATACCGAAGATCATGCGCTACGGGCCGCCAGCATCAGGTGCTTCATTTCGCTCACGGCCGCAGCGAGCCCGTGGAATACCGCCCGCGCGATGATCGCGTGGCCGATGTTGAGCTCGACGATCGGCGCAATTGCGGCGACCGGCTGCACATTGTGGTAGTGCAAGCCGTGACCCGCGTGTACCGTGAGACCGAGGGTTGCCGCGTGTCGTACGGCCTCCTGCAGCCGGTGCAGCTGCTCCGCACGCTCGGGCCCGCTCGCCTCGGCGTACGCGCCCGTGTGCAACTCGACCACCGGAGCCCCGGCGCGTGCCGCCGCATCCAGCTGACGATGATCGGGATCGATGAAGAGCGAAGCGCGGATGTCTTGCGCTGCAAGTTGCGAGCACGCATCGCGGACGCGTGGCAACTGCGTGGCGACGTCGAGCCCACCCTCAGTGGTGAGCTCGCTGCGCTTTTCCGGCACCAGGCAGCAGTCCTCGGGACGCACCCGCTCCGCGATCGCGAGCATCTCGTCCGTGACCGCCATCTCCAGGTTCATGCGCGTCTGGATCACGGCACGGATGCCGTGCAGATCCTGGTCCTGGATGTGGCGGCGATCCTCACGCAGATGCAGGGTGATGCTGTCAGCGCCGGCCTGCTCTGCCATCAGGGCCGCGTACACCGGATCCGGGTAACGCGTGCCGCGCGCCTGGCGCAGGGTCGCGACGTGATCGATGTTCACGCCCAGTGCGATCCAACCGCCCGGGCTCACGCCTTCATCTCCCGTTGGCGCAGCGCCACCATGACCTCGCGGCTGCGAAGATCGCGCCCTTCGAGGCACGCGCCCAATGCCTCGCGCAGCAGCCGTCGCGCATCCTTCAGGCACTGCGCATCGCCCAGGTCCTCGGCCGCGAGCGCAGCCAGCGACGAACCGCGATAGGTCGCCGCACTCTCAGCCACCGCCAGCCAGGGGCCGCGGTCGGCGCGAAAGTGGTAGTGACGGTCGGGATCGAGCGGCGCACCGCTGATCGCATCGCGCGCCAGGTCGATGCCGTAGCCGATGTGCTCCAGCAGGCGTTTCTCGAATATGCGCAGTGTGCGCGCTTCGGGCGCTCCCAGGCGCAGCGCGGCAAGCGCTTCCTGGTACTGATCGAAGAGTGGCGGATGGCTGTCGTGCCGGGCAACGAGCTTGAGCAGCAGCTCGTTGAGATAGAAGCCGCTCATGAGGCGCGCGGCCGGGAGTCCACCCGGCGGACCATCGAGTTCCGCCGCCGCCAGGTTGCCCGCTTCGCCCCGACCAGACCAGGACACCAGCGTGCGCTGGAACGGCTGGAGCACGGCCTTGAGCTCGGAGCGCTGACTGCGTACACCATGTGCGAACAGGCTCACGCGCCCGTGTTCGCGCGTGAAGAACTCAAGGATGCGGCTGCTGTCGCGCCAGGGCATGTGGTGCAGCAGGAACGCCGGGGTCAGCGTAATGCGACCGGAGGACGTCATGGCAGTTCGTAGCCAAATGACTTGAGCGCCTGCTCGCTGTCGGACCAGTTCTCCTTCACCTTCACCCACAACTCCAGGTGCACGCTCTTCTTGAGCAACTCGTTGATCTCGAGGCGGGCGAGCCGGCCGATCTCCTTGAGCCGCTCGCCACCGGCGCCAATCACGATCGCCTTCTGGCCAGGCCGTTCGACCCACACGATCGCACCGATCCCAACTCTCGCGCCTTGCTCCTCGAAGCGCTCGATCTCGACGGTGAGTCCGTACGGGAGCTCCTCGCGCAAACGCCACGTGAGCTTTTCGCGGATGATTTCGGCGGCCATGAAACGCTCGCTCCGGTCCGTCACCTGGTCGGTGGGAAACAGCGCCGGCCCTTCGGGCAGGAGTTCCTCGATCAGCTTGGGCAATTTCACCAGGCTGTCGCGTCTCTGCGCGGACAATGGCACGATGGCCTTGAACTCCGCGCGCCGCGCAAGCTCCTTGAGATACGGCAGCAGCCGCGGCTTCTCGCGCACCCGATCGACCTTGTTGACGAGCGCGATGACGGGCCGCTTTGAGGCGCACACGCGCTCGAGCGCCCGCTCGTCGTCTTCGGCCCATTGCAAGGCCTCCACGACAAACAGCAGCACGTCCGCGTCGAGCGAACTCAGCGCGGATCGGTTCATGTACTGGTTCATGACCCGGCGCTGTTGCGCATGGATGCCAGGCGTGTCGACAAAGATGATCTGGGAGTGCGGTCGCGTGAGGATGCCCAGGATGCGGTGACGCGTAGTCTGCGGTTTCGGCGTCACGATGCTGACCTTGGTCCCGATCAGCGCGTTGAGCAACGTCGACTTGCCGACGTTGGGCCGACCCACGATCGCTGCGAAGCCACAGCGGTGCGGAGGAGTCGGGGTCTTGGGTCGCGCGCGCGGCATCAGGCGCCGGTCTCCCCGGCGCTGGCGGCGAGAGCTGCCAGGACTTGCCGGGCTGCCTCCTGCTCGGCGCCGCGGCGGCTGGCACCCTGCCCGCTGGCGCGCAGCCCGAGCGCCGCCACCTCGCAGGTCACGCTGAATCGCTGCATATGACTCTCACCCTCGATGCGCTCCACCGTATAGCGCGGTAATGCCAGCCCGCGGCCTTGAAGATACTCCTGCAGGCGGGTTTTCGGATCCTTGAGGTCCGCCGCCTCGGCGAGACCCTCGAGGCTCGGTTCGAAAACCTTGGCGATCGCGGCGTACGCGGCCTCGAAACCACCATCCAGGTAGATGGCGCCGAACAGTGCCTCGAGCGCGTCCGCCAGGATCGAGCGACGGCGAAATCCACCGGTGCGCAGTTCGCCCGGACCGAGCCGCAACTGCTCGCCGACTCCGAGCGCCGCGGCGAGTGTCGCGAGTGCCTCGCCACGCACCAGGCGTGCCCGCAGCCGGCTGAGCTCACCTTCGTCCGCGCGCGCGTAACGGCGATAAAGCAAGTCCGCCACCACGCAATTGAGCACGCCGTCGCCAAGAAACTCCAGGCGCTCGTTGTTCACGCCAGCGACGCTGCGATGCGTGAGTGCCGCCTCGACCAGCGCTGCCTCGCGGCAACGGTACCCCATCTCGCGCTCAAGCCACTCGACAGCGAGCTGCAAACTCGGCGTGGTCATACTGGCCGAGCTCTCGGCCGGCAGGCGGTCGTCGTCTCCTAGTCGACGACGACCGTCTTGTCGAAGACGGCCAGCAGATACACGTTGGAGACGAACGGCGCCGTCGCCTCATACGAGGCCTGCACCTTTAGGCCACTGCCTTCCTTGGTGATCTTGACGTCGTCGGCCGTGATCACGTGCACGTCCTCGACATCGAAGCGCTTCTCGATCGAATAGCGCAACGAACGCGTGTCGGACGGGTCACCTATGGATTCCTTGGTCAGTTGCTCGAGAGTGCGCGCGATCTTCATGTACTCGAGATACACCGGCACCAACCGTATGCCGGCATAGAGCACCATTGCCACGGGTATCAGGATCACGATCCAGCCAAGAAACGTAACACCACGCTCACGATGACGCATCATGCCCCCCTGTCGACAGCGATTAGTGGATCGCATCGCCGATGCGGCTCCAGATCGGCCCGTCGGGGCCGTCCCAGTTGAACCAGATTCTCACAGCCTTGCCCACCAGGTTGCCTTCGGGTACGAAGCCTACGCCCTCGTAGCGGCTGTCCTGACTGTTGTCGCGATTGTCACCCATGAAGAAGAAATGTCCCGCGGGAACCTCGTAGGTCCCCTCGCGGCTGTCACGGCCGGGCAAATACAGCACGCGGTGTTCGGTCACCCCGATGCGCTCGACCGCGATGCGCGCGCCGTCGTGCCGATGTCCGCTGTAGACGCCATCGACCTCGACCGGGAGCACGCTGCCGTTGACGTAGACGCGCTTGTCGCGGACTTCGATCGTGTCGCCCGGCAGTCCCACCAGCCGCTTGATGTAGTTGGTCGACGGGTCGGACGGCTTGCGAAACACCACCACGTCGCCACGCTGCGGCTCACCGAGTTCGACGATCCGGGTATTGAGCACCGGCAGACGCAGACCATAGGCGTACTTGTTGACGAAGATGAAATCCCCGTCCAGCAAAGTGGGCATCATCGAGTCCGACGGGATGCGAAAGGGCTCGAACAGGAAGGAGCGGATCAGGAGCACCAGCAGGATCACGGGGAAGAACGAGCGGGCGTACTCGGCCACCATGGGCTCCGCCGCCTGCGGCTCGCGCTTCGGCTTGAGTACCCATGCATCGAATGCCCAGATCGCCCCGGTCACGAAAGTCAGAATGACTAGAAGGAGAGCGAAATCAAAAACCATTCTTCACCCGAGGAAAAAACCGCGCGCAGTATTCTCGATTTTGGCAGGCGCCGCAACAACTTGCGGCACAAAGCTGGGCTCCCGGCCTACTTGCGGCCGACTTTGAGCAGGGCCAGAAACGCCTCCTGCGGGATTTCCACCTGGCCGACCTGTTTCATGCGCCGCTTGCCTTCCTTCTGCTTCTCGAGGAGCTTGCGTTTGCGGGTCACGTCGCCGCCGTAACACTTGGCCAGCACGTTCTTGCGCAGCGCCTTGACCGTGGCGCGCGCGACGATCTGGCTGCCGATCGCGGCCTGCACGGCCACCTCGAACATCTGGCGCGGGATCAGCTCCTGCATCTTGTCGACGAGGTCCCGGCCGCGTGCGTAGGCATTGTCGCGGTGAACGATCATCGACAGCGCGTCCACGCGGTCGCCGTTGATCAGGATGTCGAGTTTCACGAGCGGAGCCACCTGGAAGCGGCTGAACTCATAATCGAAAGACGCGTAGCCGCGGCTCACGGATTTCAGCCTATCGAAGAAGTCGAGCACCACGTCGGCGAGCGGCAGCTCATATTGCAGCGACACCTGGGTGCCGAGGTAGTGCATCTTTTTCTGCACCCCGCGCTTCTCCGTGCATAGTCCCAGCACGGCGCCGACGTGGTCCGGAGGCACCAGGATGCTCGCCGTGATGATGGGCTCCCGGATTTCCGTGATGAGGTTCGACGCCGGCAGCTTGGCCGGGTTGTCGACGTAGTCCACGCTGCCGTCGGCCAGCGCGACCTCGTAGACGACCGTGGGCGCGCTGGTGACGAGATCGAGGCTGTATTCGCGTTCGAGGCGCTCCTGCACGATGTCCATGTGCAGCAGGCCCAGGAATCCGCAACGACATCCGAAGCCGAGCGCGGTGGACACTTCGGGCTCGAAGTGCAGCGCTGAGTCGTTGAGCTTGAGCTTCTGCAAGGCATCGCGAAACGCTTCGTAGTCATCCGAGTTGACCGGAAAGAGTCCCGCGAAGACGCGCGGCTTGATCTGCTTGAACCCCGGCAGCGGCGTGTCACACGGGCGTGCATCGAGGGTTATGGTATCGCCCACCGGAGCGCCATCGATCTCCTTGATGCCAGCCATCACGAAACCGACCTCGCCCGCGCTCAGCGACTCCCGCGTGACGGTCTTCGGCGTGCGCCGGCCGAGACGGTCGACGACGTGGCTGCGTCCGGTCGACATCACCCGAATCTTGTCGCCCGTGCGCAGCGCGCCGTTGACCACGCGCACCAGCGACACGACGCCCACGTAATTGTCGAACCAGGAATCGATGATCAGCGCCTGCAGGGGTGCGCGCGGATCGCCGCGCGGCGGCGGCACGCGACGGATCAGCTCTTCCATGAGCTGCGGCACCGCCTCGCCGGTCTTGGCGCTCACCCGCACCGCGTGACTCGCTTCGATACCGATGATTTCCTCGATCTCCTGAATGACGCGGTCGGGATCCGCGGACGGCAGGTCGATCTTGTTGATGACCGGGACGACCTCGAGGCCCTGTTCGAGGGCGGTGTAGCAATTCGCCACGCTCTGCGCTTCGACACCCTGGGCCGCATCGACCACGAGCAACGCGCCTTCGCAGGCGGCCAGGGAACGCGATACCTCGTAGGAGAAGTCGACGTGTCCCGGCGTATCGATGAGGTTGAGCTGGTACTCGACGCCGTCGGCCGCCGTGTACTGCAGGGTGACGCTCTGCGCCTTGATCGTGATGCCGCGCTCGCGCTCGAGATCCATGGAGTCGAGCACCTGCTCCTGCATTTCACGGTCTTCCAGGCCGCCGCACAGTTGTATGAAACGGTCCGCCAGCGTCGATTTGCCGTGATCGACGTGGGCGATGATCGAAAAGTTGCGGATGTGCTGCATCGGCGGGTTACTGATAAAACGCGATTGTAGAGCACTGCGGCGGCCGCCGCCGGAACGTCCGCCGAAAGCGGTGCGCGGGTGGGATTGCGGACAAGGCGGCGGAGGTCGCCTGGCCTAGGGGCGCGAAGATCGCAGGAGCCGCTCGAGTTCGGCGGCGTCGAAACGCGCGTGACAGACCGGTTCGCCGTCCATCAGGAGCACCGGCACGCGATGTCCATAACGCGTCGACAGAGCTGGGTCCGAATCAACGTCCAGGAGCTCAATGGAAGCGGCGCGCCCGCTGCAGAAATGCTGGAGCTCCGCGAGCATCTCCTCGCACAGCTCGCAACCTGCGCGAGTCACCAGCTGGAAACGAACCGCCGCGCTCATGCTGCGGCAGCCGACCGGGAGGAGCGACGAGGGATGATCGGAATGTGCCGGTCAGGTCAGGGCCGACGCCCGGCCGCGGCGGCGTCGACATCGGGCTTGGTGGAATGGGCGATGAGCTGCACCGTCTGCGCGGGCACCTCCCCCACCGCCGTCACCTGGTGACCTCGTACGGTCGTGCTGAATGCAAACGCCGAGCCCACACGCGCGAGCCCATTCATCTGCTCGCGCTCGGGCGACTTCGTCTCGATGAAGACCGACACGGACGCAAGGCCGTCGGAATAAACGAGGTGCGCAACCGGAGTCTTCGACCCATCCATGAGCTGCGTGTTGGTGGCCGTGAGGCGAAAGCCCGGCGGCACCTTGCCCGCCCGCCACAGCTGGACGATCGCTGCCGATGCCTGCGTAGGCGCCGGCTGCTTGATCCACTGCAACCCACGGGCATCCACCTGCGGCGTGACCGCTGACAGAGGAATGCTCGCAGGCAACGTGATGTTCGCGAACAGGACCTGTTCGACCACGTTGCCACGCTCATCGCAGAGCTGGGTCTTGAGGGGCAATGCTGTTTCGTCGTCGATCCACAAGCGATAGCCGAAGCGATAGGCGTCGTTGGGATTCACCGCGATCACCTGGGTGCTGCGGCCAAGGAGGCGGGCCGGCGGCAGCTTCTCGAGCTTGTAGTTCTCGGTCACTGCGGCATCGAAGTCGGGCAGAGTTCCGAGGAGCGGCCCCTCGTCCTGGCGCGGCTCAACCAGCACGCGGCGCTGATCCGGGAGATAACAGGTCAATTCCTTGTCGTTGCGCACGATCTCCCGGCCGCTGTCGAGCGACACGAGTCGCTCTGCGACCTTGCCGTTCTCGACGCGATGAATGATGCGCAGCGTCTCCACCTTGCCATTGCGCAGGTGAAAGAATGTGCCGTCGTAGTTGCGCGTGGCGAGCGCCTTGTTCATGCGCTCGAGCCACATCCGGGCATCTTTGTCAGCCGCGCTTGCAGTGCTCAGCGCCAGCGCCAGGCAGATGCCGGTCAGGAGACGTTCTCGCATGGCAACTATTGTTGTTCGACGGTGGGTTCGGCAGCGGCGGCAGCGTTTGCGTCCTGGTCCTGGTTGCTCCGGTCCGCCTCCGGCGACGCGGCACCTTCGGCGACGATACCGGAAAGGACGCTACGGCGACCCAGGGGTGACGAATACTCACTGTGCGCGACCACGTAGTTGGTCAAGCGCGCAGCATTGACGAGCGAGGGCCCCGCGCCAGGTGTCGGCACCACATAGGCGGGATAGGCGGGCGAATCCGCACTCGGTTCGTCAAGCGCGACCGGCTGCGCAGTCACACTCGCGGCCACCTGGGGAGCCTGGTCAATTAGCGGGTCCTGCATGCGCTGCAAGCCCAGGATGGCCACAGCCGCGACGGTGGCTGCCACAGCCATGCCAGCCACAGGTCTCAACCAGCGCCACTGTTGCACGCGAGTCGTGCTCGCGCTGCCACCGACCAGCGGGCCGCTTTCGCGCACGGCCGCCCGCACGCGTTCCGCGAAGGTCCGTGAGGGCCCCTCGGCGGAGCGAGTACGCAGCGTCTCGCCGATCACCGTGTAGCGCGCCAGCGTGGCACGCAGCTCCGGATTGCCGTCCAGCCGCTTGAACAGTAGTTCGATCTCGTGCTTCGGCAGCTCGCCATCGATGAACGCCGACAGCTGGTCTCGCAGGTAATCACTCATGCAATTCAGTCCTCGGGCCGGCCCAGGCCCCCGTCGAAAATCGGCCGTAAACGCTTATCGATCGCCTCGCGCGCCCGAAAGATCCGCGAACGCACCGTGCCCACCGGACACTCCATCGCGGCCGCGATCTCCTCGTAACTCATGCCCTCGAGCTCGCGCAACATAATCGCGGTCCGCAGGTCCTCGGGTAAATCCGCAATTGCCGCATTGACGGTGTCGCGAATCTCGTCCGTGAGCAGCAGGCCCTCAGGCGTCTCCGAATCCTTGAGTCGCGCCTGCATGTCATATTGTTCCGGATCCTGCAGATCCAGATCGTAGTCGACCGGTCGCCGTCGGCTCGAGACCAGCGCGTTCTTCGCGGTGTTGATCGCGATGCGGTACAGCCACGTGTAGAAGGCGCTGTCGCCGCGAAAGCTGGGCAAGGCACGATAAGCCTTTATGAATGCTTCCTGGGCCACGTCTTCCGCTTCCACCGGGTCACGGACATACCGCATGATCAGCTTGAGAACCTTGTGCTGATATCTCAGCACCAGATAGTCGAACGCCCGGGCCTCGCCCCGCTGCACGCGCTCGACTAGCATCAGGTCGCTGGCTTCGGTGCCCATCAGGGCTCCCACTCCGGTTTTCAAGCCAGCCTGCGCACCCCCTGTGACCCTGCCCCATCGGGAAAGTTCGCGCGTACTCGACGCCGCAGTTGGCTGTGATGTAGTTCAAATTGGCGTGGATTGTAGAGGCTCGGGGGGCGTTACGCATGTCGTTGCAGGCGCCAGCGAACGCTGAAGCGCCGATACTGACTCGCACCCACGGTCGCGGGCGCCAGGATGGCCCACCAGCGCCGCTCCCCTGCGCTCCACGCCACGATTGCAATCGGTCCCCACCTGTGGCTGCCCCCGACCAGCATGGCCGACCACTCCCAACCGAAGCCGTCGCACAGCCGCCACGTTCCATCTGCCATCCAGGTGACACGTCGAACCGAGCGCGCGGACAACCCGGGTGTCAGACCGGACAGCTCGGGTAGCCCTACGACGAATGACGCCAGCGCCAGGATGCGCCACGCACCCGTGCCAGGCTCGACGCTCCAGAGCTCGCAGCCCACCGACAGCATCCAGCCGAGCAGCGCGGCCAGTACGATCCAGGTCGGCCTCAGCTCAAGCTCTAGTGCCGGTGATGCGTTCGATGACACGGCGGGCGTCCGGGTCTTCCACGGTCGCCCCACCCATCAGGCAGGCATACAGGGTCGGATCCGGCAGCTCGAGCAATTTTGCGAACCCCCGTTGCTCGGACAAGTCAGCATTTGCAAAGCGCTTGACCAGATAATCCTCGAG
>DATFEQ010000066.1:0-14411 GCA_035250905.1 Steroidobacteraceae bacterium | reverse complement strand
TGGGGACCCGGCGCTCGACTCTGGCCTGGGCACAGAGCCTATGGGTTGCAGAGCAGATCCAGGCGACCGCGCCCGGCCACTCCGTCGAGCTGATCCCGATCGAAACGCGCGGTGATCGCATCACCGATGTCCCGCTGCGGGAGCTCGACGGCAAGGAATTCTTCTCCGCTGAAATCGACCAGGCGCTGCTCAGTGGCGCCGTCGATGTCACCGTTCACTCGCTCAAGGATCTGAGTCTCGAGCGTCCCCCGGGTATCACCCTGGGCGCAATTCCGCGGCGTGAGAATCCGCGTGACGTGATCGTTTTCCATCGCGGCGCTGCCGCCCGGCTTGCAGGCGGCCAACAGCTGCGAATCGGCACCTCCGCGCCTCGCCGAGTCGAGAATGTGCCGCGCTTCCTCGAGCGCGGGCTGCCCGGCAGAGCGCGCGGGCGGATCGACTGCATCGAGATCCGCGGCAACGTCGACACTCGTCTCGGGCGGCTGCACGAAGCCGATGATCACCCGCGCAAGCTCGACGGCGTCGTGCTCGCATTCGCCGGTCTCGTGCGCCTGTGGCGCGACCTGCGCGCGGCCGGCGGGCGCGACAAGCTGACCCAACTCCTGCGCGACATTCGCTGGATGCTCCTGCCGATCACCGACTGTCCCTCGGCACCTGGCCAGGGCGCACTCGCCGTCGAGTGCCGCAGCGATGACGAGACCGTGCGCACCTTGCTCTCCGCGCTCAACGATCCCGCTTCGGCCCGACACGTGGGCGAGGAACGGCGCGTGCTTGCGGAGCACGGTGGCGGTTGTCATCAGCAGTTCGGCGCAACGTGCGTCGAGCACCCCGGCTGCGGTCCTCTCCTCTATGTGACGGGTCGTGGAACGCGCGGTGAGCTCCTCGACCGCGTGGACTGGCTCGCGATGCCCCCGACGCCTGCGGGTCGCATCACCGCCTGGGACGGCTTTCGCGCGCGCGAATCGAACGACGTCCCCGCTGACAAGATCTCGGCGGAGGTGCACGCGACGCTGCGTGGCAGCTCAGCACCCGTATTCGTCGCCCACAGCCGCGCGCTCCCATCGGGGGCTGAAGCCGATCTCGAGGGACGTCGCGTCTGGACCTCAGGGACGGCGAGTTGGTGGCGCCTCGCGGAGCGTGGCGTGTGGATCGAAGGTTGCGCCGAAGGCCTGGGGTATGACTGGATCGCGTCGACCCTCGCGGAACCGGTCCTCGACCTGCCGCCGCTGTCCGGCTGGCAGGTCCTGTCGCACGCCGGGTCTGCCGACTATTGGCCGGCGGGACAGGTCATCGGGACCTATCACCTGCCCGACGTCGCGAGCCAGGCCATCTCCGATCCGCGCGCGGTGACGCACGCCTACTGGGCGAGCGGCAGCCAGTTTCGCGAGCTCTGGTCACAGTTGCCGCCGACGGTTCATCATGCGTGCGGGCCCGGCAAGACCGCGGACGCGATCCGTGCCGCCGGCGTGCACCGCTTGACGGTGTTTCCAGCTGTTCATGAGTGGCGACGATGGCTCAAGATCGACCCACGCACCACGGCCTGACGTTGCGGCGGCTCCGGCAGGACCGCTTCATCCGCGAGCTCACGCGCGAGGCGCGCGTATCGCCATCGCAGCTCATTCAACCGCACTTCGTGGTCGAGGGCCTGCGTGCACGCGAGCCGGTACCGGGCCTGCCGGGCGTGCACTGCGAAACGCCCGATAGTCTCCTCAAGCAGATCGAAGAGGATCTCGAGCACGGCGCCAACAAGGTGCTGCTGTTCGCAGTGCCGGGCGAGAAGCGGGACAAGGATTTCAGTTTCGAGTTCACCGGGCGGCAGATCGAAGCGCTGCGCAAGCGCTTCGGCAACGACCTGTGGATCTCGGTGGACGTGTGCCTGTGCTCGTTCACCTCGCATGGCCATTGCGGCGTGCTGACGCGCGAGCAGGACCACGTGGTCAACAATGCGACCGTGGCGGAGCTCGCGCGCGCGTCGCTTCGTTATGCGCAAGCCGGCGCAAACTGTGTCGCGCCGAGCGACATGATGGACGGGCGCGTCGGTGCCATCCGTCAGCAGCTCGATAACGGCGGTTGCGAGCGCACCCTCATCCTGAGCTACTCGGCGAAGTTCCATTCGCGCTTCTACGGCCCGTTTCGCGAAGCCGCGGACTCCGCTCCGCGCGCCGGCATGAAGGATCGCGCGACCTACCAGATCGATCCGGCGCGCGCACGCGATGCGCTGCTCAGCTCGCTGCGCGATGCCGAGGAAGGCGCCGACCTCCTCATGGTGAAACCCGGTCTTCCCTACCTCGACATCCTCAAGGAGCTCAGCAGCAAGATCCCCCGCCCATGGGCGGTCTATGAAGTGAGCGGCGAATTCGCCGCCATCGAAGCGCTCGCCGCGCAACAGCTCATGTCGGGGCCGGAGGCGCACGTCGAATGCTGGACGGCATTCGTGCGCGCCGGCGCTTCCATGATCATCACCTACGGAGCACGCTCGGCGGGCCGCTGGCTCGGGGGCGCATGAGCACGGCGACCTCGGAAGCGCTCTTCGAGCGCGCGCGTCGAGTCACACCCGGCGGCGTGCACTCACCCGTGCGCGCCTTCCGTGGCGTCGGCGGAGTGCCGCGCTTCATTCGCGAAGCGCGCGGCAGCCGCATGACCGACGTCGATGGCAACTCGTACATCGACTTCTGCATGTCGTTCGGCCCGCTCATCTTTGGCCACCAGGACCCCGACGTGCGCGGCGCGGTGGATGGCGCGCTGAGCCGCGGCTGGTCGTATGGCGCAGCCGAGACGGGGTCCCTCGAACTCGCAGAATGGATCACTTCACGCGTGCGCGGCGTCGAGCAGCTGCGCTTCGTGAACTCGGGCACCGAGGCCGTCATGTCGGCGCTGCGAGTGGCACGCGCGGCGACCGGCCGGGCGCGCATCCTCAAGTTCGACGGCTGCTACCACGGTCACGCCGATTCGATGCTGGTGAGGGCGGGATCCGGCCTCGCAGAGATGGCGAAACCCGACAGCGCTGGTGTCACCGAGCACCTCGCGGCCGATACGCTGGTGGCGCCGCTGGACGATGACGCCGCCGTGCAGGAAGTGTTCGATGCGCATGGCGCCGAGATCGCCGCCGTCATCCTCGAACCGTTGCCCGCGAACTACGGCCTATTGCCGCAACGGGATGCGTTCGTGAAATCCGTCATGGCTCTCGCGCGCATGCATCGCGCGCTCGTCATCTTCGACGAAGTCATCAGCGGTTTTCGCGTCGGCGTGGGCGGCATGGCCGAACGCTTGCACGTCGAGCCGGATCTGGTGACCTACGGTAAGGTCATCGGCGGCGGATTCCCCGTCGGCGCGTATGGCGGCCGCCGTGAGCTCATGGAGATGGTCGCGCCGGTGGGACCCGTCTATCAGGCCGGCACACTCAGCGCGAATCCCGTGGCGGTCGCTGCCGGTCTCTGCACGCTGCGCAAGCTGGAATCGCACCCGCCTTACGCGGCGCTCGAGAAGCGTGCCCGCGAACTGGCGGCCTCCCTCCAACGACTGGCCGCGGCCCGTGGCAATGACTCGCTTCGCGTTCAGATCTACGGATCGCTTTTCTGGATCGTTCTGGGTGACGGGCGCTCCCGCGAGGAGACGATTCGCGCGGTATCGGCGATTCCCGGTGCTCACAAGGCGCGCTTCGCACGCCTGTTTCACGCGCTGCTCGATCGTGGCGTCTATCTCGCGCCCAGCGGATTCGAAGTCGGATTCCTTTCCACGGCCCACACCGACGCCGACCTGGAGCAGTTCCTGGCCGCTTTCGATGGGGCCCTCGCCGCGGTGCCGAGCGGATGAAAGCCGATTCGCACCTCGCGACGACCCAGCGACACCTGCGATGGCTCGCATGGGTCGCGAGCCTTTGGGTACTGCTGCTCATCGCGCTCATGGCCTGGTGGGGATGGGTGGTGCGCGAGCAGTCGCAACGCATCGTCGAGCTCGAGCGCGTCGCGGGACTCGATAGCTCCGCCGCCGATGCGCAGTGGCAAGGCACGCAGCGCATGCTGGCATGGGAGGGCGGCACCCTGCTCGTGCTGCTCGCGGGTCTCTCGATCGCACTGGTGTGGCTCTACTTGCGTGATCAACGCCGCACCAACTCCCTGCGTGCGTTCTTCGCATCGGTGACGCACGAGCTGCGCACGCCGCTCACCAGCATCCGCCTGCAGGCGGAGTCGCTCGCTGACGCCGGCAATACCAGCCCGCTGGTCGAGCGCTTGCTTGAAGACACCAGCCGTCTCGAAGGTCAGGTGGAAAAGACGCTGGAGCTCGCGCGCATCGAAGGCGGCGGCGAGCTCAACCTGCAACCGCTGCCAATCCATGCCTGGTTGCAACGACAGATCCAATCGAAGACGGCTGCGCGTGCGGTGGAGATCGACCTCTCCCCCGCGGCCGGCCAGGACGGTGCGCTGGTGCTCGCCGACCGCAGCGCGCTCGAAATCATCTTCCGCAACCTCATCGAGAACACCGTGCGCCACTCGAACTCGACGCCCGCGCGCGCCCGGATTGCCGCGCAGGAGGACGGCGCGGAGCTCGTCGTGTCCTTCACGGATGCGGGCCAGGGGTTCGGCGGCGACGCGCAACGGCTCGGCGCTCTCTTCTTCAGAGGCCAGCGTTCGCAGGGAGCGGGCGTGGGTCTCTACCTGATCCGCATGCTGATGCAGCGCATGGGCGGCCGCGCCGAGTTCGATTCGCGCCCCGGCGCGGGATTCGAAACACGTCTGCACTTCCGCCGCGCAGAGGAAACTCCGTGAGTGCGCTGGCGCACATCCTGGTCGTCGAGGACGAGCCGAATGTCGGCCGCACGCTCACCGAGCGGCTCACAGCGGAGGGCTACATGGTCAAGTGGGCGCGGTCGTGCGCGGAAGCGCTGGAAGCGGATTCGACGCAGCGCTGGGACCTGGCGCTGCTCGACGTCGGCCTGCCCGATGGCTCGGGGTTCGAGCTGGCAGCGGGCCTGCGTCGCCGCCGTCCGCAGACCGCGATCGTGTTCGTCACGGCCTACGGCACACCGGAGGATCGCGTGCGCGGTCTCGAGCTCGGCGCGGAAGACTACGTCGTCAAGCCTTTTCACTTCAAGGAACTGCTGCTGCGCGTCCAGAACGCGCTGCGCCGCGCGGCGCTCCTGGCGCAGAGCGACTCACGGTTCGAGCGTCCGCTGCAGGTGGGCCGCGCGCGCATCGACCTGAAGCGCATGGAAGTGCAGATCGACGGCGAGACACAGACGCTGACCCACAAGGAATGCGCCGTGCTCACCCTGCTCCTTGAGAAGCAGGGCGGCGTGCTCGCGCGTGACGAGATTCTCGACCGCGCGTGGGCACCGGATGAGTTTCCGACGCCTCGCACCGTCGACAATTTCATCGTGCGCCTGCGGCGCATGATCGAACCCGACCCGGGCGAGCCGCGCGTGATTCGCAGTATTCGCGGGGTCGGTTACCAGCTCGACAACGACGCCGTCCGGGACGCCGAGTCATGAGCAACCTGTTCACGGCGGCCCTGGACCGCGTCAATGAGCAACGACCGCCGGTGTGGTTCATGCGTCAGGCCGGGCGCTACCACAGCCACTACCGGGCCCTGCGCGCCGAGCACTCGTTCATGGACTTGTGCAAGCGCCCGGAGCTTGCCACGGCAGTCACCCTGGGGCCGATGGAGGCATTCGATTTCGACGCGGCCATCCTGTTCTCGGATCTCCTGTTTCCGCTCGAGGCGCTCGGCATGCCGTTGTCGTACGAGCCCGGCCCGACCTTCGGCTGGCAGGTTCACGAGCTCGAGGATCTGCAGCGTCTCAACGGCCACGAGCGCTGCATCGAGCAGCTCGATTTCCAGGGACAGGCCCTGCGCCTCATTCGCGAACGCCTGCCCGCATCGAAGGGGCTCCTCGGCTTCGTCGGCGGCCCGCTGACACTCTTCTTCTATGCCGCCGCGGGCTCGCATCAGACCGACCTCGGCATCGCGCATTCCGGGTTGCCGGACGGGCGCTACGCCGGCTTCTGCACCAAGCTGATTCCGCTGCTCGCACAGAACATGGCTTTGCAATGTCGCGCGGGTGCTGACTGCGTGGCGGTGTTCGATACCTGCGCCGGCGAGCTCGATCCGGCCGCATTCGACCGCTGGGTCGTGCCACAACTCGGCGAGCTCCTCGCGCAATTGCACCGGCTCTGCCCGGGTGCACGCGTTCTCTACTACTCAAAGGGCACGGACGCACGTCATTGGCGCCGGCTCGGGCACCTGCCGCTCGCGGGCATCGGCATCGACTGGCGCACGCCAGTGGTGGACGCGCTCGAGGAATTCGGCGAACGCTGGGCCATCCAGGGCAACTTCGACCCGCACGCGTTGCTGCTTCCCGAAGCCGATTTCCTGCGGAGCCTCGAGCACTTCTTCGATCCGGTGCTGGCGTTGCCGATCAGGCGGCGACGCAACTGGGTCTGCGGCCTGGGGCACGGGGTCCTGCCCGCGACCCCGGAACATCACGTGCGACTCTTCGTCGACCTGCAACGTGAGCTCTTCCCATGACGACGCCGAACGCACACCTGCTTCGCAAGTACAACGTCCCCGGGCCGCGCTACACGAGCTATCCGACCGTGCCCTATTGGGAGCGCACGCCGACGGAAGGCGAATGGATCGATGCCCTGCGGGCGCAACTCGCCACTTCGCCCGGCGCGGCGGTGTACGTCCACATTCCTTTCTGCCGCTCGTTGTGCACGTACTGCGGCTGCAACGTGCGCATCACGCGCAACCGCGCGATCGCCCTGCCCTATCTCGAGACCGTGCTCGCGGAGTGGCGCATGTACCTCGCGCGCCTCGGCGTCGAGCGGTTGCCGGTCGCCGAGATTCACCTGGGCGGCGGGACACCGACCTTCCTGACACCGGAGGAGCTGCGCTTCCTGATCGAAGGTCTGCTGGCGAACAGCACGACCCAGGGTGCGGCGGAGTTCTCCGTCGAAGCGGATCCTCGCGTCACCACGCGCGAGCAGCTCGCGGCCTTGAGCGCCCTTGGCTTCAGGCGCCTGAGCCTCGGTATCCAGGATTTCGACCCGCGCGTGCAGGCGATCGTGAACCGCGTGCAGAGCGAAGAGCAGGTACGCGTGCTCACCGAGGCGGCACGGGAGCTCGGCTTCGCCAGCATCAATTACGACCTGATCTACGGCCTGCCGCTGCAGACGCTCGCATCGATCGAGCAGACGCTCGGTGCCGTCGAGCGGCTGCGGCCCGACCGTATCGCCTTCTATGCCTACGCTCACGTCCCGTGGATCAAGCCAAGCCAGCGGCGCTTCACCGAGGCGGATCTGCCGCAGGGCGAGGCAAAACGGGTTCTCTACGAGCGCGGGCGCGAAATGCTCGAGCGCGTCGGCTATCGCGAGATCGGCATGGACCACTTCGCGCTCGAGACCGACTCGCTGTGGCAAGCCGCCACGTCGGGCACCCTGCATCGCAATTTCATGGGCTACACCTCGCGCCACGTGGCACCGCTGATCGGTCTCGGCGTGTCGGCGATCGGCGATGCGTGGACCGCGTTCGCTCAGAACGAGAAAGCGATCGAGCCGTACGAGCAACGCGTGGGACTCGGTGAGCTACCGATCCTGCGCGGACACCTGCTCGATGCCGAGGACCTGGAGTTGCGTCGCCTGATCCTCGACCTGATGACGCGCTTTCACGCGGAGTGGGGCGCGCGAGGCTCGACCAGCAACTACCTCGAGAGCGTCCCCGACAGGTTGCGCGAGCTCGTGGCGGACGAGCTGGTGACCCTGAACGAGCGCGGCTGCGAAGTGACCGAGCAGGGCCGCGCCTTCATCCGCAACGTCTGCATGGCCTTCGATGCGCGGCTCGCGCGCAAGGCACCCGAGACGCAGCTCTTCAGCCGCACGATCTGACGCGGAGTCGGATCACATGTAGCGGCGCAGCGCCTCGGGTACGGCGATCGACCCGTCCGCGCGCTGGTGGTTCTCCATCACGGCAATCAACGCGCGCCCGATCGCAACACCCGATCCATTGAGCGTGTGCACGGGCTCCGGCTTGCCGCTCTCGGGGTTGCGCCAGCGCGCCTGCATGCGACGCGCCTGGAAGCTCTCGCAGTTGCTGCAGGAAGAGATTTCCCGATAGCGATTCTGCCCGGGCAGCCACACTTCGAGATCGTAGGTCTTGGCGCTCTGGAAGCCGACGTCGCCGGCGCACAGCGCCACGACACGATACGGCAGCTCGAGCGATTGCAGGACCTTTTCCGCGTGCGCCGTGAGCTCCTCGAGCGCGGCATAGGAATCCTGCGGCCGCACGATCTGCACCAGCTCGACCTTTTCGAACTGGTGCTGGCGGATCAAGCCGCGCGTGTCCTTGCCGTAGGACCCTGCCTCCGAGCGGAAACACGGCGTATGCGCGACGTACTTCAACGGCAAGGCGTTGCCCTCCACGATCGACTCTCGCACCAGGTTGGTCACCGGGACTTCCGCCGTCGGGATCAGATAGAGCCCGCTGTCGCCCCGGAGCGCGAACAGATCCTGCTCGAACTTGGGTAACTGCCCCGTGCCGGTCAACGTCTGCGCATTCACGAGATACGGCACATAGACCTCGCGATAGCCATGCTCGCGCACATGCAGGTCGAGCATGAACTGCGTCAGCGCCCGATGCAGGCGCGCGAGCGTGCCGGACAGCACCACGAAGCGTGCGCCGGAAATTCGTCCGGCAGCTTCAAAGTCCATCTCGCGCGCGAGCTCGCCCAGTGCCAGGTGATCGCGGGGCTTGAAATCAAGCCGACGCGGCTCGCCCGAGCGTCGCACTTCCACGTTGGCCGACTCGTCGCGGCCCTCGGGAACACTTTCGTGCAGCAGGTTCGGCAGGCCGAGGAGCTGCTGGTCCAGCTTTCCCTGCACGATGGCCAGGCGTTGCTCGGCCACCTCGAGTGCGGCGCCGAGCGCATCGGACTGCGCGATCAGCGGGGCGATGTCCTGACCCGCGGCTTTGGCCTTGCCGACAGCCTTGGCGTGCAGGTTGCGTTCGTTGCGCAGCCGTTCGGCCTCCGTTTGCGCCTGCTTGCGCTCCTCTTCCAGCGCCTTGAGCAGGAGAACGTCGAGCACGAAGCCACGGCGCGCCAGGTTGGCTGCCACGCTCTCGATTTCGGTTCGCAGGAGTTTCGGGTCGAGCATCGCGGTTCAGGCGGCCAGCACGCGAGCCGGCCACTCCACGACGTGCCCGGGTTTGCAGAGGATGCCGAGCCGCTCCAACGCGGCGCGCGCGCGTGGCGGCTCGTCGAAGAACTCGACCACCAGCGGCAGATCGAGAGACAGATCGACGAGGCTCGCCGTGTGCCACTTGCCCGAGCTGCCGTAGCCGGTCACCGCGCGAAACACCGTCAACCCGCGGACTTTGAGTTCGTCGTGCAGCAATGACAACACCTTCGGCAGACTGCCTTCGTGCTCGCTCAGGTAGATTCGAATCATCAGTACGTCACGCTCCATCATAATTGTCTCCCGGCCAGCACGCCGACCCAGGTGGCGCCCAGACAGAGGACCACGCTCAGCACGACATTCGCGAGTGCACGTAGGTACGCCGCCTGCGCAATCAAATTGAACGTTTCGAGCGAGAAGCTCGAAAACGTCGTAAAGCCGCCAAGTACTCCAACCATCCAGAACGCGCGAGCCGTCGCGCCGGCCGACGTGCGCTCCAGCAACCACACGTAGAGCAGGCCGATGACGAGAGAACCCAACACGTTCACTACCAGCGTGCCAAGCGGGAACTGTCGGCCCGCCAACCCCTGCACGGCATTAGCCATCAGGTAACGCAGTACGCTGCCGAGCGCACCTCCGAGGGCTATTGCCGCGATGGTCACCCCTCTTTTTCCTTGTGCTCCGACCGATTGCGGTTGCGCAGTCGCTCGAGGGCTTCGGCTATGCGGATCTCGAGACCGCGCGGCACGGGATGATAGTACGTGCGCGGTTCCATCGCGTCGGGAAAATACTTCTCGCCTGCCGCAAACGCTTCGGGCTCATCGTGAGCGTACCGGTACCCGCGCCCATACCCCAGATCCTTCATGAGGCGAGTGGGCGCATTGCGCAGCTGCAGCGGAACATCGAGAGTGCCATAACGGTGCACGTCCTCCATGGCGGCGCCGTAGGCCGTGTAGACCGCATTGCTCTTTGGCGCGCTCGCGAGGTAGACGATGGCCTGCGCAATCGCGAGCTCGCCTTCGGGGCTCCCCAGGCGTTCGTAGGTATCCCAGGCATCGAGCGCCAGCGCGAGGCCGCGCGGATCGGCATTACCGATGTCCTCACTCGCCATGCGCACCGTGCGGCGCGCGATGTACAGCGGGTCGCAACCGCCGTCGATCATTCTGCACAGCCAGTAGAGCGCCGCGTCCGGATCGCTGCCGCGCACCGCCTTGTGGAGCGCGGAGATCTGGTCGTAGAACTGCTCGCCTCCCTTGTCGAAGCGCCGATACCCGCCCGAAGCCACATCGGCCGCAATCGCCACCGTGATGCGGCGGTGCCCATCGACCACTTCAGCCAGGTCGGCGGCGACTTCCAGCAGGTTGAGGGCGCGTCGCGCGTCGCCATCCGCAGCGGTGACGATGAGCTCGCGCGCCTTGGGCTCGAGCGTGAGGTCGTGCTCGCCCAGGCCACGTTCCCGGTCGGCGAGCGCCGCATCGATCACTTGCTCGAGCTCCAGCGCACCCAGCGGCTTGAGAACATAGACACGGGCGCGGGAGAGCAGCGCGTTGTTGAGCTCGAAAGAAGGATTCTCGGTGGTGGCACCAATCAGCACGAGGGTTCCGTCCTCGACGAACGGCAGGAAACTGTCCTGCTGCGCCTTGTTGAACCGATGCACTTCGTCGAGGAAGAGCACGGTGCCGCGCGCGTACGCCTGCCGCACCTGCTTGGCCAGCTCGACCGCCGCGCGCACATCCTTGACGCCGGCCATGACCGCCGAAAGCGCCACGAACTCGTGTCCGCAGGTGGAGGCGAGCATGCGCGCCAGGGTCGTCTTGCCCGTGCCTGGTGGGCCCCAGAAGATCATCGAGTGCAGGCGGCCGCCCTCGGCCACCTGGCGCAGCGGCTTGCCGGCGCCCACCAGGTGATCCTGGCCCACGAACTCGTCCAGCGTTCGCGGCCGCATGCGGTCCGCCAGCGGACGATGGTCGCTCATCGGTCGATCAGGCGCGGCCACTGCGCGAGCCCGAGACGCGCGACTACGAAGCCGAGCACGATCCCCAGCGTGTTAGCGGTGAGATCGATCAGGTCCATGTGCCGCGTCGCGGTGAGCGCACCCTGCAGGACCTCGAGCATCGCGCCGAGCAGAAAGAAGGCCAGTGCCAGCATCGGGTGGCGCTCGCGCGGGTACAGGCCGCAGAAGTACACCATGAGGATGAGATAGCTCGACAGGTGCCGGACTTTGTCGGACAGCAGGAAGCGGAAGTCGGCGCCAGCGGGCGTCAGGCTGCCGACCACGACGGTCGCGATCAGGACCCACCCGATGACGAGGAGCGCTCGGCCGTGGCGCAGCGCGAGCATCAGCGGCGCGCGGTCCCGATGACGTCGATACCGGCCGGCGGCTTGAACGTGAACAAGTCGGCTGCGAGCCGCGCATTGCGTTGCACGTCCGAGAACTCGATGCGCGTCGCCTGCTGCAACTTGTCCTTGAGTTCCATGGCGCGCAGCTCGGCGCGCGTGAACCCGAGGCGAAACTCGACGAAATCGGTATCGGCGCGCTTCGGCACGAGCAGGATCCAGTCGATCCCGTCGCGCGAGCCCGCATCGCTGATGATGAAACTCTCCCCGACGCTCGACTTGCCCGCGAGCAGCAGCGCCGGCGTCGCGGCGAGCGACTCGTCGATCGGCCGGACCGTCACCTGCTCGAGCTCCTTGTCGAAGAGCCACATGTTGGCGCCATCCGAGACGATCAACTGCTCGTTGGGCTGGCGGTAGTCCCAGCGGAACCGACCCGGTTTCTGCAGGTAGAGACGCCCCGAGGCCTTCTCGACCGCGTCACCGCCGGCAACGGTCGAGACCTGTTGGAAATCCGCCTGCAGGCTCGTCAGCCCGGCGAGGTATCGCTCCAGGAATTGCGCCGACGTTTCCGCAGCGGTCGCCACGCTCACCGGCCCGCTCGCCAGCCACCAGAGCGCGACGATCGCGAGCGTCCGGAGCGATTGCCGAGACACGGTGTGCAAGTGGAAGCGCGGCGACACGTCAGTCTTCCGGCGGCGCCGGCACGAGCACTTCACGCGAACCGTTCGACTGCAGCGGACCGACGAGACCGGCGAGCTCCATGCTCTCGACCAGGCGCGCGGCGCGGTTGTAGCCGATCTTGAGACGCCGCTGCACGCCCGAGATGGAGGCCCTGCGGCTCTCGAGCACGATGCGCACTGCTTCGTCGTACAGGGGATCCTGTTCGCCATCCGGTTCGCTCGCCACTTCCTCGCCGTCATCCGCCGGCAGGCCGGGAATTGGACTGCGGGGTCCTGAAAGAATTTCATCGATGAATACCGGTGGCGTGGCGGCTCGCAGCGCGTGGACGATCCGGTGCACCTCGTGATCGGAAACGAACGCGCCATGCACACGGTTCGGCACCGAGGTGCCGGGCGCCAGGTACAACATATCCCCGTGACTGAGCAGCGCCTCGGCACCGCTCTGGTCGAGAATGGTGCGCGAATCGACCTTGGCGGAAACCTGAAAAGCGATGCGCGCCGGGATGTTCGCCTTGATCAGACCCGTGATGACATCGACCGAGGGGCGTTGCGTGGCGAGGATCAGATGGATGCCGGCCGCACGTGCCTTCTGCGCCAGCCGCGTGATGAGCTCCTCCGCCTTCTTGCCCACCACCAGCATGAGATCCGCCAGCTCGTCGATCACCACGACGATGTTCGGCAGCACCTCGATGTCGGGGACGTCCTGCAGCGTCATGGCCGGATCGCTCGCGGCCTGAGCGGCGAGCAATGGATCCTTGATGGGCTTGCCCTGCTCAATCGCATCCTTGACCTTGCGGTTGAAGCCCGCGAGGTTGCGCGCCCCGAGCGCCGCCATCAGCTGATAGCGCCGGTCCATCTCCGCCACGCACCAGCGCAATGCGTTCGACGCGTGCTTCATTTCCGTGATGACGGGCGAGAGGAGTTGCGGGATGCCCTCGTACACCGAGAGCTCCAGCATTTTGGGATCGATCATGATGAGGCGCGTGTATTCGGGCGTGGCCTTGTAGAGCAGGCTACACACCATCGCGTTGATCGCGACCGACTTGCCAGAGCCGGTCGTGCCAGCGATCAGCAGGTGCGGCATGCGCGCCAGGTCCGCGACCACCGGGTGGCCACCGATGTCCTTGCCGAGCGCCAGCGCGAGCGGCGATGCGAGCTCGTCGTAGGCTCTCGACTTGATGATCTCGCCCAGGGTCACGAGCTCGCGCTTCTCGTTCGGGATCTCGAGGCCGACCACCGACTTGCCCGGAATCACCTCCACCACGCGCACGCTGATGGCCGAGAGCGCGCGCGCCAGGTCCTTCGCGAGGGAGCTGATCTGGCTCACCTTCACGCCCGCCGCCGGACGCAGCTCGAAGCGCGTCACGACGGGGCCCGGATGCACGGCGACCACTTCGACCTCGACACCGAAGTCGCGCAGCTTCAGCTCGACCAGTCGCGACATCGCTTCCAGAGCTTCGTCCGAATAGCCCGCCTCGCGCTGCGGCGGATCGTCGAGCAGTGAAAGCGGCGGGAGCTCCGCGGCTTTCGGCGGCTCGAACAACGGCACCTGCTTTTCTTTCTCCACGCGCTCGCTCGGCTCGAGCGCCGGCAGCACCGGCTCGATGCGTGGCGGCGCGCGGGGCCCGGATTTCTTCTGCTCCTCGCGCATGATCTCGGCGCGTGCCTGCTTGCGCTCGCGTCCCGCCGCGACCTCGCGTGCGGTCGAAAGTCGGTTGCGCAGCCAGGCTGCACCGCGCAGGGTCCCGTGACCCAGCTTGTCCATCACCGTGAGCCAGGACACTCCGAGGAACAGCCCGACCCCGGCGAGCCAGAGTCCGATCATGAGGAGCGTGGCGCCGAGGAAGCTGAAGGCGCTGGCGAGACTCTCGCCGACCAGCGAGCCGAGTACGCCGCCTGCGGTGTTCGGCAGATCGCCGGCGTCCCAGTGCAGCGTCGCGAGCCCGCAGCTCGTGGCGAGCGTCAGCAGAAATCCAATGCCGCGAAACGCGAGTGTCGAGCGCGACTTGAGCTCGGGCACCGCGTGCGCGCGATAGATCACCCAGCCCAGTACGGCGAGCATCACCGGGAACAGGAACGCGGGCCGACCGAAGAGAAACAGCAGCACGTCGGCGAGCCACGCGCCGACGGGCCCGATCGCATTGTTCACGGTGCCGGGCTCTCCCGTGAAGGAGAATCCGGGGTCGTGCGGGTCGTAGCTGATGAGCGCGGCGCTCAGGATCAG
>DATFEQ010000064.1:0-2275 GCA_035250905.1 Steroidobacteraceae bacterium | reverse complement strand
GCCCTTGATGCCGCCGCGCTCCGCGAACATGGCCCAGTTGTCGGCCGGGATCATCACGTTCTGGATGCGGTTGCTGATCAGCTGGTTCAGCTGCGCGCTCGACTTGTCGTACACGCCCGCCACGCGAATCGAATCCTCCAGGAGCGAGATGCGCGCGCTGACGACGTCTAGCTCGACGTACTGGTCGCGCAGCATCTGGTAGTCGGCCTTCGGCACGAAGCCGCTCGTGGTCACGTTCGCGATGAGCGGCTTCGGGCAGGGGAAGAAATCGGTGAGCCCGAGCGGGTCGGCCTGCTCGCCGAGGAGCTTATCGAAGCCGAGCACCTTCCAGCACACGTAGCGCGTGTCCTTCGACCAAATCTCCCACACCTGCGCCTTCGACCAGGGGTCGTTGTCGGGCAGGCTGTTCCTCGCGCCGCGCGGATTGGTGAGCGGCACGAGCGCGCCGATCGAGTTGCCGAATTTGTCCTTCAGCTGCTCGCGCGTCATCCACACGCCGCGCGCCACCCAGCGGCACTCGCGCCAGGTGCGGCAGGGTGAGTAGAGAAAGTCGCGCCAGTAGACGTAGTCCGTGGCGACATGCTCATCGCCGATCACTTCGAACTCACCGCCCTCGACGATCGTCTGCCCGGTCGCGGGGTCCATCACCGGCTCGACCGTTTGCTTCACGAACGACGGTTCGTAGCGCAGCCACATCTGCCCCATGCCCGGCACCAAGCGGTCCTCGATCACCTGGCGCAGCGCCTGGTCGAAGTCGCTTGAGCGCGAATCCATGTCGAGGTTCAAGATGCGCTCGATGATCAGCCCGCCCACGCGCGCGGCGTCGTCCGAG
The DNA here is from genome assembly GCA_035250905.1 of Steroidobacteraceae bacterium. Classification (GTDB taxonomy): domain Bacteria; phylum Pseudomonadota; class Gammaproteobacteria; order Steroidobacterales; family Steroidobacteraceae; genus DATBVX01. The sequence goes on along the minus strand of DATFEQ010000064.1, from coordinate 1,443 downwards.
TAGTCCTTGTGCCTGCGCGAGACGTCGGCGCGCGGCTGGCGCGCATAGAGCGCGGCCTTCAAGATGTTCACGTTCGACCAAAAGAGGTTGAACACCCCGCCGTCGTCGGTCGAATTCGCGTTCGTCGTCTTGCCGCCGAGGTAGCGCTTCACCACGCGCGCGGCGGTTTCCTGCCAGCGTTCAAGCTCCTTCTTCGCCGCGCCTAGCTCGCGCTCGTACAGATCGGATTTCGACTTGAACTCGCTGCGCTCTTCGGCCATGGCCCTAGCTCCCAGCTGGCGGCAGCACGATCACGCGACCGTCGCTCTTGCATTCGTTGCGCACCGTCACTTCGCGCGTGCATTCGCCCTCGATCAGCGTGCAGCCCGAGAGCAGCATCACCGCGAGAAAAATCCCGAAGACGATGAGCACCACGATGACCTCTCTCAAAAGTGCCTCCCGCCGCTCGTGGCCGCGCGGTCTTCGTACAGCTGCTCCAGGTGGAACTGGTAGGACGCCGGGTGCCCGATGTCGCGATAGCGGTCCTGGGGCGAGGGCGTGCGCACGAACTCCTCGACCGACTGGCACCCGTAGGAGAACGCATCGCCACCGTGGCTCGCGAAGTTGTGGTCGGGCTCGCGCGAGAAAGTCTTACGCTCCTGGTCGTACTTGAAGGCCCAGTCGCGCAGCATCTGCAGGCCCTTGCCGCAGGCGCTCTTCGCGAAGCGGCAGCGCGCAATCACCGAGCGCGCCGCGTTGATGCGATCGACGATGCGCGTCTGCGGCACGATCGCGCAGGAAAACCCTGCCTGCAGGAACTGCTCCAGCACCGAGTGGCGCGAGGAAAACGTCTTCGCCTTCGCATCGTGCGGCAAGAGCACCCGCGAAATCGGAATCGGCTGCGCCTTCAGCCGCTCGATCCAGTCCGAGGCGTCCAGGCCCGAGTCCTCGTCGTACGCGAGCAGCTGAAAGCCCCCGGGAATCGCCTGCCAGAACCAAAACGCCGCCGTGTCGCGGTAGCCGATGTCCGAGGAGAGCACCACGCCGCCGCCGTTCTCATCGAGCACCACCTCGTCCGAGATGCGCCCCTCTTTTTCCGCCTTCTCGATGCGGTTGCCGAGAATCGCGCCCACGTTCGCCGCCGAGAAGTCCACCAGGTACTCCTGGCGCGCAAGCTCCTCGGGCATGCCGGTGCTCACCTCCTTGTCGATCATCTCCTGCGTCATGTACCCGGCCTGCATGGCGTCCACGACGCTCCAGTCCCAGTCGGCCTCGCGCTTGGCGATCTGCAGCTGGTCGTGGAAGTGGTTGTAGCCGCGCGGCGTGCCGATGAACGCGGCCCAGCCGCCGTTTTGCACGAGAATCGGCCGGAAGATTTGCCAGGCACGCGGGTCGATCAGCGCGTACTCGCTCATCACCAGGCCGATCGGGTTCGCGCCCACCACGGAGTTGTACGAGTCCGCG
>DATFEQ010000057.1:0-4252 GCA_035250905.1 Steroidobacteraceae bacterium | reverse complement strand
TGGCGATGACCATGGTGCGTGTTGGATGCTCGATCCCGCTTCCTGGGTTGCATCGGCCGTGCCACAGGCGACCATCGCCGCCAACCCATTGACCCCACGAAGATTCTGGAAAAATGAGCGGGCGGGGAAGACGCGCGCGCTGTCCGCCAGCGGACACCGGACACTGCGCCGGACAGCAGGCGCCAGTGCGACCGCCGAGCGGGGAGCCAGCCTTCAGCCGTATTGGATCAAGGAGCGAACGTGCAGCTTTCCCCAGCGGAAGTCGCTCACCAGCTTGAGATCGATGAGAACCAGGAGGCCGCGCACCTCGTATCCGGCGCGGCGGCTGAGCTCGGCGGCGGCGCGCAAGGTGCCACCGGTCGCGAGCACGTCATCGATGATCAGCACGCGTCCGCCACCGCGTTGCATCTCCAGGACTCCGGTGCCGTATTCGAGCTGGTACGGGACATCGACGACCGGCGGCGGGAGCTTCCCCTGCTTGCGGATCGGCACGAACCCCTTGTCGCGGCGTTCGGCGAGCGCGGCACCGAGGATGAAACCACGCGATTCGATACCTCCGAGCACATCGACGCCGTCCCATTCGTCCGGGGTCACGAGCGCTTCGAGCGCGTCGAGCGTGGCGTGGAAGTGACGCCGCAGCAGCGGGCTGATATCGCGAAACAGGATCCCGGGCCGTGGGAAGTCCGGTACGTCGATCACGTGACGCTTCAGGTCGAGCGGGGCTTTCATGGCGGGGATCAGTCGGCAAGATAGCGGGCCAGGTATTCATCGAAGGGTTGGCGATCGGCGGCCTCGGTCTTCTCCTGCGCGCGCAGGGATTCCTCGGCCTCGGCGCGGAATTCCGCCAGGCGTTGCTCGTTGGGCGGGTGCAACTCGAGGAAGTAGGCCTTGTGCGCGTTCGACATGCGCAGTGCGAGCTGGAAGAACGATTCGCCCGTGGTGCGCATCTCTTCGAGCAGGCGCGCGGAAGGCGTCAGCGAAACGTCCTGCACCTTGGCCGCCTGGATCGCGAGCGCCGTGGCGTAGGGCCTGTTGGCGAGACCCTGATCGAGCAGCTCGCATACGCCCTGCATCTGGTCGAGCAGCTCCTGCGCCCAGGTCAGCATCGGCACCGCGCGGCCATCGCGCTCGAGCTTGAGTCCCGGCTCGCGGCCGCGTCGCGCCACCGTCAGGTGGTTCGTGTCGAGCTCGGTCTGTGCGTCGCCGCCGAGCGGCGGGCTGTCCCTGAGCACACAGAGTGCGAGGAACGCCTCGAGAAATCGCATCTTGTGCTGGTTGACGCCCACCGGGTCGAACGCACTCACGTCCAGGGCCCGCACCTCCACGTACTCGACGCCCGCGCGGTTGAGCGCCTTGGTAGGGCGCTCGCCCGAATGCGCCACGCGCTTCGGCCGGATGAAGCTGTAGTACTCGTTCTCGATCTGCAGGAGGTTGGCGTTGAGCTGCCGGTACTGACCGTCGACCTTCACCCCGATGCGCTGGTACTCGGGATGCGGCGTGCTGATCGCGCGCGACAGGTCGCGCACGTACTCGGCCAGGCTGTTCACCGAGATCTCGACGCCCGCCTGACTCTTGTTGCGGTAGCCGAGATCGCTCATGCGCAGCGACGTCGCATACGGCGCGTAGAACGTGTCGGCGTCGAGCTGCGCCAGCTGCACGTCGCGGCCCTTGACGAAGGACGTGCAAACCGCGGGCGACACGCCGAACAGGTACAGCACGATCCAGCCGTGGCGGCGATAGTTGCGCAGCAGCGAAAAGTACGCCTCGGAGATGAACTCCCGTGCCTGACCGCGCGATTCGAGCACGTCCGCGAGCACCGACCAGAACTGCTCGGGAAAGGAGTAATTGAAGTGCACGCCGGAGATCGCCTGCATCATGCGTCCATAGCGCCAGCCGAGGCCTTCGCGATACACGGTCTTCATGCGCCCGATGTTGGAGCGGCCGTACTGGGCGATGGGAATGCTGTCATCGCTGTCGATGACACACGGCATGCTGGTCGCCCACAGCAGCTCGTCCTCGAGATGCCGGTAGACGAACTGGTGGATGTCGCACAGGTACTGCAGGAGCTCCCAGGTGTGGGTGAAAGCGGGCGTCACCAGCTCGATCAGGGCCTCTGAATAGTCCGTGGTGATGTGCTCGCTGGTGAGCGGCGAGCCGAGCGCGCGCGGATGCGGGCGCTGCGAGATGCGCCCCGCGGGTGTCACGCGCAAAGACTCTCGCTCGACGCCCTTGCGGCCGCCCTGCAGGACATCTTTCTGCCCGCCGTTGAGCAGTCCCGCGAGCCGCCGCTCGAAGGCACGATCGACACTCGTCCGAGTCATCCCCCGCGCACCCCGCGACCGCCCTGTCGGCGATCGCTCACCACGTGATCCGCCCGGTGAGCACGTCCCTGAACATCACGAAATCGCCGGCCAGGCTGTAAAGCGGATGCTTGAAGGTGGCCGGCCGGTTCTTCTCGAAAAAGAAATGTCCCGCCCAGGCAAATCCGTAACCGAGGACCGGCAACATCCAGAGCCAGACGAAGCGGCCGGTCAGGAGCGCGCCGAGCAGCGTCAGGATGACGAGCCCCGTCCCGATCACATGCAGCCGGCGCGACCGCGGGTCGCGATGCTCGGACAGATAGAACGGGTAGAAATCGCGGAAATGAGCGAATGGTTGCGGGGCCGGCCCGCCGCTGGTGGCCGTCATGCTCTCTCCCTCCATCCGCGGATGGCTGAAGTGTCAGTGAGCGGCGGGATGGGCGTCAAGAAAAGGAGTTGGGATTGCCATCCCAACCGGGCGGGTCAGCTTTGACATATAGGTTGCGAGCTACTTCACACAACGGATGTTCTGTGATGGCGCGCGCAATCGTTTTTTCAGGCGCTCGCTATGCTCGCGCCCCATAGGTCGGATCCACGAATTAGAAACCAAGCTGAAGGGGATCGCTCACCTTGACGAGGCGTATGCAATGGGCTGCAGCGTCGCTGACCGCGGTAGCGTTGATCGCGGCCCTCCCGGCATCTGCCCTGGCCGGGGCGCTGCGTGAGGCGTTCGGTCCTCATGCCGCCGTCTGGATCGGATCCGCGGCCGGTTTGACCAGCGTCATCCTCGCCGTCGGCGTCCTCTATTTCTGGAATCGGGCCCTGCGCAGCCAGGTGGACAAGCGCACCGCCGACCTGAAGCGCGAGCTCGCCGAACGCAGCCGCATGGAGGCGGCCCTCAACTACGCGCGCGAACAGCTCGAGGAGCGAGTACGCGAGCGCACGGCCATCCTCGAGGCGCGCAACAAGGAGCTCAATGCGACGCGCATCCAGCTCCAGGAGGCGAATGCCCAGCTGCTCAAACTCGTGAGCATCGACGGGCTCACCAGCATCGCCAACCGCCGGCATTTCGACGAGGTGTTGGCCCGCGAAACACGCCGCTGCCTGCGCGAGCGGCAGCCGCTGTCGCTCATCCTCTGCGATATCGACGGTTTCAAGCGCTACAACGATACGTACGGTCATGCCCGCGGCGACGACACGCTCAAGCGCGTTGCCCAGGCCGTGGAAAAGACCTTCCGCCGCGCCGGCGACCTGGCCGCCCGCTACGGGGGCGAGGAATTCGCCATCGTGTTGCCGGGCATCGAGGCACGCCGCGCGTGGCTGTTCGCGGACCGGCTGCGTCGCAATATCTGGCGCCTGACGATTCCGAACGCGGTCTCGCCGGTGGCGGACCGCGTAACGATCAGCGCCGGCGTGGCGACCGCGATGCCGGAGCGCATTTACGTGATCGAGGAATTGATTCACGCAGCGGATACGGCGCTCTACCGCGCCAAGGGAAACGGGCGCAATCGCGTCGAAGCACATGCGCCGATCGGCGTGCTCGGCGGCGAACCGGTGGCCGAACCGGAAAAGCTGCGCGCCGAAGGTTGATCGAAAGCTGACAGGGAGGACTTGCGATGAAACGAAGACCCAGGACCCACACTGAACGCCGTAGCCTAGCTCGCCGGCATCGCCTGAGACACCTGACCACGATGGACACGGGCTCGAGCGTCGAACCCGGCTGGGTGAGCGCGACTGTTTTCTTCACGGACACTTCCCGGGCCGGCGAAACCGCGGCGTGGCTCGAGCCGGACGGACGCCTCGACCGCACTTGCGGCTCCATCCAGTATTAGGTATCTAGACCGCGTGCCGGCCGGCAATAACAAGAAGTCACTGGCCGCTCGCGTTCTGTCCCCCGGAGGGAGCAGCGCGGCGTGCACGCTTCGGCTGCTCCTGCTGCTCCTCGCGCTCGT
>DATFEQ010000053.1:0-16021 GCA_035250905.1 Steroidobacteraceae bacterium | reverse complement strand
GCAGGTCGAGGTGCGCACCGACAAGCCGGTGGACGCGGGCCCGGCCAAGGCGATGGAGAACTATCGCGAATTCCTCAAGCTGGAGGCGAACGATCCGCAGCTGCGTCCCGAGGCGATGCGCCGGCTGGGAGACCTGAACCTCGAAGCCGGCGAAATCGAGCGCAGCGAGCAGGCGGGTGTCCTGAGCGCGCAGTCCTCCGAGGCGATCGCGCTCTATACCACGCTGCTCGAGTCCTATCCGAGCTACAAGCAGAGCGACGCCGTGCTCTACCAGCTCGCGCGCGCCTACGAGAGCAACGGCCAGAGCGAGGAGGCGTTGTCGGCACTCGACCGGCTGGTGGCGCGCTTCCCGTCGAGCCGTCTCATCGACGAAGCGCAGTTCCGGCGCGGTGAGATCCTGTTCAGTGCCAAGCGCTACCTCGACGCCGAGCGCGCCTACGCGGACGTGATCCGGCGCGGCACCGAATCGACGTTCTACGAGCAGAGTCTCTACAAGGACGGCTGGGCGCTCTTCAAGCTGGGGCGCAACGAGGAGAGCCTGAACTCCTTCGCGCGCCTGCTCGACCGCAAGCTCATCGATCGCCAGGATCCCGAGAAGGCGGTCGACATGCAGAGCCTCTCGCGGCCCGAGCGCGAGCTGCTCGAGGACACCTTCCGGGTGACCAGCATCACCTTCTCCGATCAGGAGGGGACTCAGTCGATCGACACCTTCGTCGCCAACCGCGGCACTCCTCCCTATTCGTACCTGCTGTACTCCGCGCTCGGTGACCTCTACATCAGCAAGGAGCGCTACCAGGACGCGGCGCAGACCTATGAGGCCTTCGTCAAGCGCGATCCGATCGATGCCAACGCACCGCTCCTGCAGGTGCGTGCCATCGAGGCGTATCGCAAGGGCGGGTTCTCGTCGCTGGTGCTCACGGGCAAACAGAACTTCGTCGAGCGCTACGGGTTCAGCGGCCCGTTCTGGGTCGGGCGTGAGCGCGCACAGTTCCCGGCCGTGGTCGCGGAGCTCAAGACCAACGTCAAGGAGCTCGCGCGCCACTACCACTCCGAGGCACAAAAGACCAAGAAGCAATCCGACTACATGATGGCGGCGCGCTGGTATCGCCACTATCTCGACTGGTTCCCCAACGAGCCGGAGTCGGCCGACACCAACTTCCTGCTCGCCGAGGCGCTCTACGAGAGCCGGCAGTTCAAGGAAGCGACCGAGGAATACGAGCGCACGGCGTACGCGTATCCGTTCAACCCGCGCTCGGCCGAGGCTGGCTACGCGGCGCTGCTATCGTACGACCAGTACGAGAAGCTGCTGCTCGATCCAGCGCACGCCCTCGAAAAGCTGGCCTGGCATACCAAGGGCGTCGAGAGCGGCCTCAAGTTCGCCACGACCTATCCGTCCCACAAGGATGCGCCGGCGGTGCTCACGCGAACGGCGCGCGAGCTCTTCGAGATCAAGGATTTCGATCGCGCGGTCGATACCGCGCAGCGCGTGCTCGCATTGCAGCCGCCGGTGGACGCCGCCAAGCAGCGCACGGCTCTCACCGTCATCGCGCACGCGCGCTTCGACCAGGCGCGCTACGCGGAAGCGGAGGCCGCCTACCTGCGGTTGCGCGCCATCGTGCCGGCCGATGACAAGGAACAGAAGGAGATCACCGAGAAGCTCGCCGCCTCGGTCTACAAGCAGGCCGAGCAGAAGCAGGCGGCGGGCAACTCTCTCGGCGCCGTGGATGACTTCCTGCGGGTCGCTGCGCTTGCGCCCACGGCCAGCATCCGCAAGAACGCGGAGTACGACGCCGCGGTCGTGCTGGTCAACATGAAGGAGTGGCCGCGCGCCATCGAGGTGCTCGAGAATTTCCGCCGCAACAACCCGCAGGATCCGCTGGTGGTCGATGCCACGCGCAATCTCGCGGTGGCGTACGTCGAAACCGGGCAGGGCGCACGTGCGGCTGGCGAGTTGGAGCGCATCGCGGACACGCCGACGGAGACGGTCGAGCTGCGGCGCGAAGCGTTGTGGCGGTCCGCCGAGACCTATGAGAAGGTCGGCGACACGGCCGGTGCAGCGCGGACCTACAGCAAGTTCGTGGAACGGTTCCCGGCGCCGCTCGATCCGGCCATCGAGGCGCGACAGCGCCTCGCGGACATGGCGGCCACGGCCAACGACTACAGCGAGCGCGATCGCTGGCTGCACGACCTCGTGAACGCCGATCTCGCCGCGGGCGCGGCGCGCACCGAGCGCAGCAAGTACCTTGCGGCGAAGGCCACGCTCAAGTTCGCGGAACCCGCGGGCAACGCCTTCCATGGCGTGCGCCTGACGGAACCGCTCAAGAAGACCCTGCCGCTCAAGAAGGATGCCATGGAGCGCGCGCTCAATGCGTATGGCCGCGCCGCGCAGTACGGCGTGGGTGAGGTCACCACTGCGGCGACCTACTCGATGGCCGAGCTCTATCGGGCGCTCGCCAAGGACCTGATGGAATCCGAGCGGCCAAAGAATCTCGGCGCCGAAGAGCTCGAGCAATACGACATCCTGCTCGAGGAGCAGGCGTTCCCGTTCGAGGAGAAGGCGATCGAGATCCACGAGGCCAACACGGCGCGCGCGCGTGAGGGCGTGTACGACGAATGGGTGCAGAAGAGTTTCGATGCGCTGGCGAAGTTGAAGCCCGCGCGCTACGCAAAGGCGGAAATCGGTGCGGAATTCGTCCGTGAAATGCGCTGAAGCGCTGGGCTGCGTGCTCGCGCTCGTGATCGCCGGTTGCGCGAGCCAACCGCCGGCGCCGCCGCCTGCGGAAATGGAGGCGGTCGTGGACCCGACCGCCGGGCCCGTGGTGCCCGAGCGTGCCGCCCAGGAGTTTGCACAGGCAGTCGCGATGCTCGAGGCGGGCCGCAATACCGATGCCGAGCTCGAGTTCAAGCAGCTCGCGCTGGCGTACCCGGAATTCCCCGGGCCTTACTTCAATCTCGGCCTGCTCTACGAGCGCGCGGGCAAGCTCAAGGAAGCACAGCAGGCGCTGCAGGAAGCGCTCAAGCGCGGCCTGCCCAGCGCGCCCACGTACACCCAACTGGGCGTGGTCGAGCGCAAGCTCGGGCAATTCAAGGAGGCCGAGACCGCCTATCTCGACGCACTCAAGATCGACCCAAGCTACGCACCTGCGCATCTGAACCTGGGCGTGCTGTGTGACCTGTACCTGCAGCAGCCCGAGCGAGCACTCGAGTCCTTCGAGCGCTACATGGAGCTGTCGGGAAACAGCGACAAGCGCGTTGCGACCTGGATCGCGGAACTCAAGGGGCGCGTCGGCTCCAATCCACAGCCGCAGCCGCAGACCGCCGAGGCCTCACCATGAGCCGAATTCCCGCTCTCTTAGCGTGGGGGTTGACCCTGACTGCGGCGCCCTCTTTTGCGCAGGAGAGCCCGCCTGTCGCGGAGCGCGAGGAGATCTCCCCACAGGTCGAGACGACACCCGCGGCCGATGCGGCTGAAGACGTCTCGCCGCGAGTCGAGACCACGCCGCCACCGGCGGCGGCCGCGCCATCGAAGAAGTTCGCCACTGTAGACCGACTCGAGCTCGACAGCACCGCGATCACGGGCAACCGCGAGCTTCCGAAGGTGCTCTACATCGTCCCGTGGAAGAAAGCCGACATCGGCGACCTCATCGGACGTCCCGCGAACAGCCTGCTCGACGAGGTGCTGACGCCGGTCGATCGCGAGGTGTTCCGGCGCCAGACCGATTACTTCACCAAGCTCAACGCCGAAGCCGCGCCGCCCGCCGGGCCAGCACCCGCGGAGCCGGGGCGCTGAGGCTTCAACCGATTTTGTAGAGGAGAGACCCGTATGGATGTCTATGCAGCGATCGTCCGCTTCTTCCAGGGAGGCGGCGAATTCATGTTCCCCATCGCCCTCGTCGCGGCGCTGGGCCTGGCGATCGCGATCGAGCGCTACGTCTATCTCTCGATCGTGAGCGTGCGCAATCGCAGCCTCTGGAACGACCTGTCGCCGCTCCTGGCGCAGGGCGACTTCAAGCGCGCGGTGGCGATCACCTCCAAGTCGAGTGCCGCCATCGGCACGATCCTCAACTATGGCCTCGCTCGCATCCAGTCGGCGCGCCGTCGCGACGACATCGAGAAGGCGATGGAGGAGAGCCTGATGGAGATCGTGCCGCGGCTCGAGAGGCGCACGCACTATCTCGGCACGTTTGCCAACATGGCGACGCTGCTCGGCCTGCTCGGCACGGTGATCGGCCTGATCAGCGCGTTCGCGGCGGTGGCGACGGTCAACCCCGCGGAAAAGGCCAACCTGCTCTCGGCCAGCATCTCGGTGGCGATGAACTGCACCGCGTTCGGCCTGATGGTGGCGGTGCCCCTGGTGCTGATCCACGCGGTCCTGCAGACCAAGACCACGCAGCTGGTCGACAGCCTGGAGATGGCCTCGGTGAAGTTCCTGAACAGCATCACCGAGCGCAGCCGCGAGGTGCCGGCGACCTGACCGCACGCGTATCCGGACGGCGCAACCATGTATTCCAACCGACAAGCGCGCAAGCGGCTGATCCGCCGGCTGCGCGGCACCGGCGGTGAGCTCAACCTCGTGCCGATGATCGACATCTTCACGGTGCTGGTGACGTTCCTCCTGATGACGGCGGTGTTCTATCGCACGGTGATCCTGGAGCTGAATCTCCCGGCCGGGCAGAACGCCGACAACAACCCACCGCCCGCCTTGCAGCTCGAGATCCTGGTGCGCAAGGCGAAGGTGCAGGTCGCGGATCGGGGCTCGGGCCTCCTCTCCGAGTTTCCGAACCGTGCCGAGGGTTATGACCTGGTGGCGCTGTCCGAGTATCTGCAGCGGGTCAAGGACCGTTTCCCGAACAAGCTGGATGCGACGATCCTGCTCGAGCCGGACATTCCGTACGACACGCTGGTGCAGGTGATGGACACCGTGCGCGTGGTGGAACAGGTGCAGGGCGCGCGCACCGTGCAGGCGGAGCTCTTCCCGGAGATCTCGATCGGAGATGCGCCGCTATGAGACTTTCCAATCGAACCAAGCGAATGATCGTCCACCAGGAGCGCAATCGTGCCGGTGTGTCGCTCAACCTGATTCCGATGATCGACATCCTGAGCGTGATGGTGGCGTTCCTGCTGGTCTACTCGACCGAGGTCGAGGTCCTGCAGAACACCAAGGCGATCGAGATCCCCGAATCGGTGGCCGAGCAGAAGCCGCGCGAGACCGTCGTCATCATGGTGACGCGCGAGGAGCTCCTGGTGCAGGGCGAACCGATCGCGAAGATCGCCGACATCGAGCGCATGCCGGGCTCGATCGTGCTGCCGCTCAAGGCGGCGCTCGAGCGCCCGACCGTGGCGATGCCACGCGCCGTGCTCGAGCGCGACATCGCTGGGCGCGAGCTCACCATCCTGGGCGACAAGGCGGTGCCGTTCAACGTGCTGAAGAAGATCATGGCGACCTGCACGGATGCCAACTTCGGGCGCATCTCGCTCGCGGTTCTGCAGAAGGAAAAGGCAGTGAGCGTGGCGCAGGCCATGCAATAACGCTGGGAGTGCGAGGGTGCTGAGACCGTACTACCGCGAATTCGAGCTCGCGTGGACCTTCCCCGAGGAGGACGCGGAGCGTTTCCGCAAGATCCTGCTCGCGGTGCTGCTGATCTTTCTGCTGTTCGGCATCCTGATCCCGTTGCTGCCCACGCCGCAGCGCGAAGAGTCGACCGCGGAAGACGTGCCGCCGCGCCTCGCGAAATTGATGCTCGAGAAGAAACCGCCACCGCCGCCCCCTCCGCCGAAGAAGGAGGAGCCGAAGCCGGAGGCGAAGAAGGAGGCGAAACCCAAGCCTGAGCCCAAGCCGGTCGATCGCACGCAGGAGGCGCGCAAGAAGGCGCAGATGGCGCTCATGCCGCTCGATGAGCTCGCCGACCTGCGTGACAACCGCATGGTGGATATCGCGATGGCGAATCGCCCGCTCACTGACGCGGCACGGGCGGGCGACATGACGTCGCGTTCGCTGGTCACGTCCAAGGTCGGGCAGGGGAGCGGTGGCATCAACACGGCCACGCTCAGCCGTGGATTCGGTGGCGGCGGCGGCGGGCTCGCTGGCCGCAATACCACGCAGGTCAGCGGCAATCTCGGTAACGCGGACGGCAAGGCGGTCCGCAGCGGCAGCGGCTCGAAGGCCTCGCGCAGCCGTGAAGAGATCGAGCTCGTCTTCGACCGCAACAAGGGCGCCATCTACGCGCTCTACAACCGCGCGTTGCGCGACAACCCCGCGCTACAGGGCAAGGTGGTGCTGGAGCTCACGATCGCGCCCTGGGGCGAAGTGACCAGCTGCCGCGTGCTGTCGAGCGACCTCAACGATCCCGAGCTCGAACGCAAGCTGATCGCGCGCGTGAAGCTCTTCCGCTTCGACGAGCGCGACGTCGAGGCGGTCACGACCACCAAGCCGATCGACTTCTTCCCGGCCTGAGCGACCTCCGTGCGCACCGTGCGTGTCACGCTCCTGGCCATCGCCGCGCTGCTGGCGGCACCGAGCGGCGCGACCGACCTGTTGTCGGCGATGCGTCTCGCCGACACCATCGTGAGCGGCGCGCGGCGCCTCGCCATCATCGAGACGACTCACGGCGAGCAACGCATCATTGCCGAGGGGGATAGTGTCGGCGGCTGCACCGTCAAGCAGATCCGGGCGGACGGCGTCGACCTGGAGTGCCGCGGCCGTCTCAAGTCACTGGGTTTCCATGGCCGGGCGCGCATTGCGTCGGAGGGGTCGCGGGTGTTCCTGGCCGGTTCGACCGCTTAACGTCCTGCGATTGTCTCCCTGTGAACCAGTTCCGGCCCGTACGTCCATGTACGGGCGCCCGGCCGGAGGGACGACCACGTTAGGTGTGGTCGCTGGAGACACCTACCTCGCCCCGCCCGTCGGCCGACGGGCGTGCGTTGCACCGGGCCGAGCCAAGCCCTAATAATAACGGGCGGCTATGAATATCCAGTCCGAAATCCAGTACTTCAGCGAGCTCACCACCATTGACAAGGGGCGCTTTTTGAGCCTCCTCATGTGCGAGCTTGCCGAGGAAGCGAAGGGCACCTTTGGTCCGGGGAGCGACCAGGTCACCGATGCAGCGCACCTGCGCTTCATCGCTGAACTGCAGCATCGCCTGAGCCGTGTGGTGTATCAGTTGCTGGGTGAGGATTCCGCGCGGCCCGCCGACGACGTCGTGGTGCGCATGCTGCTGTCAACGCGCGCCGACAAGACCGCCGAGCGCTTCGTCATGACCGCGTATCGTCGTGCGCTGCAGGGTTTCGACCGGCACGACACGACCGTGCTGCTGAACCAGTAGTGTTCAGCTGCGCTGACGACTTAGCGCGTCGCGACCGAGCAACGCCACCACTCCCGCGCACAGGAGCGTCGGCACGATCGCGGTCGCAAAGACCTCGGCCGCGCTGAAACCGACGGCCAGCAATGCCGCCCCGAACAGCGGGGCGAGAATGGCACCCAGGCGACCTATCCCGAGCGCCCAGCCCACCCCGGTCGAGCGGGCCGTGGTCGGATACATCGTCGCGGCGAGCGCATTGAGAGCCGCCTGGCCGCCGACGATGCCGCTGCCAGTGACGAGCACCAACGCAAACAGCAGCGGCACCGGTGCGGTTCCACCCGCGAGCAACAAGAGCGCGCCCACCGTCGCCAGGTAACTCACGACCAGGACGCGGAACGGGCTCCACTGCCGCATCGCCACGGCGAGCAACAGAGCGCCGCCGATACCGCCCAACTGGAACATGGCCGCCCCGCGCAACGACTGGCCCATCGAGAGCTCGCGCAACTTGAGCAACGTTGGCAGCCAGCTCGCGAGCAGGTGCAGCAAACCGAGGTTGATGAAGAACACGATCCACAGCAGCACTGTTGCGCGGGAGCGGCCGTCGCTGAAGAGTTGCGCGACCGAAAGACGTCCCTGTGATTCGTGCTCCGCGATGAGATAGCGGTTCTCCGTGGCGTGCCTGAACGACCGGTCGAGCTGCTCGACCAGGCGGCCGATGCGGCGCGGATCGCGCCCGCGTGCCACGAGGAAGCGCAGCGATTCCGGCAGCGCGAAGAGTGGCAGGCAGAGGAGCGCCATGACTACGCCGCCGAACGTGAACATCATCCGCCACCCGCCGAGGTCGAGCAGGTAGGGCGCCACGAAGCCGCACAATGCCGCGCCCAGCGCCAGTCCCGACGCCATCAGCGCGACGATGGCGGCGCGCCGCGGCTGGGGCACGTACTCGGCGGTGATCGCAAAGGCATTGGGGACGCTCGCGCCGAGGCCGAGCCCGGTGACGAAGCGCCACCAGATGAGATCGGTGGCGTCTTGCGCCTGCGCGGTCATGAGCATGGCGATGGCCACCACTGCGAACGAGCCGATCAGCATCGTGCGCCGCCCCAGGTAATCACCGAGCGGGCTGAGCAACAGCGCGGAGACGGCGATGCCAATCAAGGCCGCGGTGATCACCCAGCGGAGCGAGGCGGGCGTGACGTTCCAATCGGCTGCGAGCGCCGGGGTGGCCGACGCCATGGCCTGCAGGTCGTAGCCGTCGAGCAGCGTCACCAGGCCGCAGAGGATGAGCACCCGCCACTGCAGGGGCCCGAGTCTCGAGCGGTCGATGATCCGCTCGAGGTCAATCTGCATGTGTCGCTATCACGCGGCCGGCACCGGGGTTCTGAGTCTCTCCAGCACGAACGTCGTGCGCGCCAGCGGGGAGGCGAGCGTCGCGGGGTCATAGTACTGGCGCAGCACGCGGGAATCGAACAATTCCGGGTTGAGCCGTGCGAACTCCGGCCAGTCGCGGAACGAACTACGCTGGCGATGGGTATTGACGAGGCACATGAAGGCAACGGTCAGTGTCTCGTGGTACTTCTCGGCGCGACCGAGGAAATCCGTGTAGCGCTTGAGCGTGGAACGCATCGAATCGATCGCGGCGCCAAACGACAGTCGCTCCAGGTAGAGGAAAGCGGCGCGCACGTGCTCGCGGTGGCTGAAGAGCTCCGGCGCGAGGCTGCAGCTCTCGAGCGCCTCCAGGAACTGGTCGTCGTTCATCGGTGATCCCTCCCGCGCTCCACCAGTCGGTGACTGTCGGTCGCGCGCAAGCCGAGCCCATAGATGCGCCTCAGGTCGCGCACGTGCGCGAGCGTCGCCTCTGCGAACGGCGTCTTGCCCTCGAGCGCATGCAGCGCGATGCCCTCGATGAGGTCCCCGAGGCTCATGTCCTTGTACTCGGCGAGCGCCTTCAACACCTTCAGCAGGCGCTTCTCGAGCCGGATCCCGGTCTGGACCCGTTCCACCGGTCGCCGCGCACTCGCCCGTGCCATCGTCTTCTCCACATGCTATCTGTGTACCAATGTACCAAGTTGAGCGTCACTATGCCAGCCCCCTGGGCCGCAGGGCACCCGCTCGCCAGCGGCTCCGCAATTGTTAGGGCAGCTCCCGTGGTGCTAGAGTGCGCGGCCACGCCGAAGGGGAGCGGCGCTCGCGATGCACCGACACGACATCCAGTTCCCGCCGAAGGACGCGGCACTCCGCGAGGACGTGCATGAGCTGGGCGCGCTGGTCGGCGAAGTGCTGCGCGAGCAGGGCGGGGAGGAGCTGTTCGAACGGGTCGAGGGCGACCGGGTGGCGGCGATCCGCCGTCGCGAAGGAGACCCGCAGGGCGCCAGCGAGCTCATCATGCGCGTGCGCGGGCGTCCCCCGGCAGTGGCGCGCGACCTGGTGCGCGCGTTTTCCACCTGGTTTCAGGCCGTCAATCTCGCCGAGAAAGTTCATCGCATCCGGCGCCGCCGCCAGTACTTCCTGAGCGAGAGCGCGCCGCAACCTCAGGGCGTGGGCGATTGCCTCGCCAAGCTCAAGCAGGCGGGCTTCACGCTCGAGCAGACGCTCGAGCTCATCGGCCGGATGCGCATCGAGCCCGTGTTCAGGGCGCACCCGACCGAATCGACGCGCCGCACCCTGCTGCGCAAGCAGCTGCACATCGCGCAATTGCTGTTCGAGCGCATGGATCCGACGCTTACTCCGCAGGAGCGCGCGAGCGTCTGGGGCAGCATCCGCAGCGAGGTGACGACCGGCTGGCAGACCGAGGAACACCCGCGCCAGCGACTGACGGTGGCCGACGAGCGCGAGCACGCGCTCTTCTATATAGCCGAGGTGATCTACCGCATCGTGCCAGCGTTCTATGAGGAGATCGAGTCCTCGCTGCAGGCGGTGTTTGGCGCCGATCCGCAGGCCATCGATCTACCCAATATCATCGAGCTCGGCTCGTGGGTGGGCGGCGACATGGATGGCAATCCCGATGTGCATGCCAAGACCATCCGTGAAACGCTCGCGCGGCACCAGCAGGTCATCCTGTCGACATATTTCAACGAGGCGCAGGGTCTCGCAGCGAAGCTGAGCCAGAGCGCCAGCCGCGTGCGCATCACGCCCGAGCTGCAGACGCGCATCGACGAATACACCGCGTTGCTGCCGGGCGCACAGCTGCTCACGCCGGCGAGACACGATCGCATGCCCTATCGTGTCTTCCTCGGACAGGTCGCCGAGCGCCTGCGCAACACTTACGACGGGCGCGCGAATCACTACGACAACGCCGGGCAGCTGTGCGCCGACCTCGCGCTGCTGGCGCATAGCCTGCGGGTGAACCGCGGCGCGAGTGCCGGGCTGCACCCGGTGCGGCGCTTCCTCCGCCGCGTGCGCACCTTTGGGTTTCATCTCGCCACGCTCGACATACGCCAGCACAGCGACGTGCACCACGAGGTGCTGGCGCAGGGATTCGCCGACGAATCCTGGATCCAGCGGTCGCCAGCTGAGCGCCTGGCGCGCCTGAGCGAAGCCCTCGAGCGGGACGAAGGACCGCGGGTGGCGCTCGATGCGGTTGGGCTGCGGACCCTGCGGGTGTTCGAGGCGATGGCGCAATGTCGTCGCCGCTACGGGCCGCTGGCGATCGGCGACTACGTCGTGAGTGGCGCGGCGGCCGCCGCCGACGTCCTCGCCGTGCTGCTGCTGGCGCGCTGGATCGGAGTCACGGAGCGCCGCACCGACGAGGTGCCATTCGACATCGCGCCGCTCTTCGAATCGATGCAAGCGCTCGAGGGATGCGGGGAGGTCATGCGCACGCTCCTGGCGATCCCGGTGTATCAGCGGCACCTGCGCGCCCGCGAAGGCCAGCAGGTCGTGCTGATCGGTTATTCCGAGTCCAACAAGGAGGCGGGCATCGCGGCGTCGCGCTGGGCAACCCATCGCGCGCAGGCCGACCTGTTGCAGGTCGCGCGCAACTTCGACGTGCGGCTCACGGTGTTCTACGGGCGCGGCGGATCGATCAGCCGCGGCGCGGGACGGATCGATGCGCTCATCCGCAGCGCGCCACCCGGGGTGGTGAACGGTCGACTGGTGGTGACCGAGGAGGGCGAGTCCGTCAACCAGGGCTACGCGTTGCGACCGGTTGCCATGCGCACACTCGAGCGCGCTTTTCACGCGCTGGCCTTCGCGACCGCCTCCGCGGATGAGGCGCGCCTCGAAACCCCGGAAGACCTGGAGGTGATGGCGTCGATCGCGCAAGCGTCGCGCACGGCGTACGCCGACCTCGTCTGGCGTCAAGCGGCGTTCTACGAGTATTTCCGCCAGGTCACGCCCATCGATGTCATCGAGCGCATGCAGATCGGCAATCGTCCCGCGTCGCGTGGCGCACGCGAAGGCTTCGAGTATCTGCGCGCGATCCCATGGGTGTTCGCCTGGACGCAGTCGCGGCACATGTTGCCGGGCTGGTTCGGAGTCGGGACGGGATTGCGCGCGGCGCTCGAGAGCCACGGCATCGAGCGGCTGCGGAAGCTCCGTCGGGAGTGGTTCTTCTTCGCAGCCGTCGTCGACGACGTCGAGGCCATGCTGGCACGCACCGATCTCGAGATCGCGAGCTATTACGATGCGCTCGCCGATGAGAGCCTGCGCCACTTCGCGGCGCCCATGCGCGCCGAATTCGAGCTGTCTCGCCAGCTGGTCCTCGAGATCAAGAGTATCGGGGCGCTGCTCGACGGCGACCCGACCCTGCAACGCTCGATCATGCTGCGTAACCCCTACGTCGACCCCATGAACCTGATGCAGGTCGATCTGCTCAAGCGCTGGCGCGCCACGGGTCGTCGAGACGTTGAGCTCTTCGATGCGCTGCTCGCATCCATTGGTGGCATTTCGCAGGGTCTGCAGAGCACCGGTTGAGCGCCTTGCGGGGCGACGTGAGAACGCCACCCGGCATCGCCCGAATGGCTGCATGCGCGCGCGGCAGCGGTATGATGAGCACACCTGACCGCGGTACGCGTTTCACAATAATCTTGCACAACACACCCAGGCGGACCCGCACGATGAGCCCCCGGCTGTTTTCCAGCGACGCTCGTCATTTCGCGACCGTGGCCGTGCTTCTCGGCGCGGCGTTCATGGCCGGCTGTGGCGGCGGAGGCGGTGGCGGAGGCGGCGGTGGCGGCGGCAACAATCCTCCCGGGAACCCCGGACCGGTTACCGGACGCATCAGCTACGACAAGGTGCCCTTCTCTGCGGGCGCGCTGGGGCTCGACTACAACGGCATCATCGATGCGCCGGTGCGCGGCGCAGTGGTGGAAGCGATCGATAATGCGAACGGCACCACCATCCTCGCGACGACCTCGACGGATGCGAGCGGTAACTACTCGTTGAGTCCGCCGAGCGGGACGACCTTCTTCCTGCGCGTCAAGGCGCAACTGCTGCAGTCCGGCGCGCCCAGCTGGAACTTCCGCATCGTCAACAACACCAACGCCGACGCGCTGTACGCCATGCAGAGCACGGCGCGCACCTACAACGGCACGGCCATGACGCTCAATCTGCGCGCTGTCTCGGGCTGGACGGGCGCGAGCTATACGCAGGAGCGCGTTGCCGCACCGTTCTCGCTGCTGGACGTCGCCTACGAAGTGCGGGCCCTCGTGCTCACCGGGAATCCGCAGGCGCAGTTCACGCCGCTCAGCATTCACTGGAGCCCGCAGAACGCTTCCAGCGATGTCTTCAATCCCGCCACCGGGCAGATCGTCACCACGAGCTATCAGGGCGGTGAGGTGTACGTTCTTGGCAACCAGAACGTCGATACCGACGAGTACGACCAGCACGTGATCGCCCACGAGCTGGGTCACTACGTCATGGATATTTTTTCGCGCGACGACAGCATCGGTGGGCCGCACGGTCCGGGCGACCGCCTCGACCTGCGCGTCGCCTTCAGCGAGGGTTGGGGTAACGCATTTTCGGGCATGGTGAAGAGCGATCCGCACTATCGCGACTCCTTCGGTGCCGGCCAGGCGACGGACTTCGATCTCAACGTCGAGTCGGACGTGTCCAGCGCGCCGGGCTGGTTCAGCGAGGACTCGGTGCAGCTCATCATCTATGACGTCTTCGACGCCACGGCGGATGCCAACGATGCCGTGTCGCTCGGCTTCGGCCCGCTGCTTGAGGTGCTGAGCGCCAACCAGCCCACGATCGAGCCTTTCACCAGCATCTTCCCGTTCGTGGCCCACCTCCGCGCCAACAATGCTGCGGCGGCCGCCGGCATCGACGCGATCGTGGGCGCGCAGCTGATCGTGAGCCCGACGATCGACGAGCTCGGTTCAACCGAGACGCACAACGGTGGCAACGCGCAGAACCTGCCCGTCTATCGCCCCGCGTTGATCAACGGTGGCCCGCAACAGGCGTGCTCCTCCACTGCCAACGGCGAGTACAACGCGCTCGGCAATGCCAAGTTCCTGCGCTTCAACGTCCCGGTCGCGCAGAGCGTCACGATCCAGGCGGCCGGGCCGGTGGGCACCGACCCGGACATGGTGCTGTACCGGCAGGGCTTCGTCACCGCATCGTTCGCCGACTCGACGCCGACCGGTATCGAGCTGTTCAGTGTCCCGCTCACTCCGGGAAACTACATCCTCGAGGTGTATGATTTCTTCGCGACGGACCTGGACCCGGGCACGCCAGGCAATACTTGCATGAATGTCACCATCACCAGTCCCTGAGTCGAGAGGCACGCATGAAGCGCTTTGGGTTTCCGATCGTCGCAGGGATGGTGCTGAGCCTGGCCGCATGCGGCGATCGCGCGCCGGAGGAAACCGCCGCCCCTGCCGCGGCAACGCCCGAGAGCAGCGCGACTCCACATGCCGTGACGGCGCCGGAAGCCGCGCCCGCCCCACAAGTTGAGGCCGCACAACCGCGACCGGAGAACGTGCCGAAGCTGACGCGAGAGGACCTGGTGGCGCCGCCCACAGCTGGCAAGCCCGGCGCGCCGATCGAGATCAAGTACGAGCTCGCCAGCTCCCCCGCGGTGGGTCAGCCGCTGGTGATCGACTTTGCGCTGGCGCCGAAGAGAGCGAGTTCCGCCGTACGCGTGATGGTGGCGAGCTCGACCGGGCTCACTCTTCGGCAGTCCACGGCGCCGGCAGTGGTGCGCAATGTCGAGGCGGGCTCCGAGTACTGGTACCAGGTCGTGGTGACGCCCGAAGACACCGGTGTTTTCAACGTCAATATCATCGCGACCGTCGGCGAAGGCGAGCAAATGCTCGCGCGCACGTTGTCCATTCCGGTCGTGGTCGGATCTGCGTCGATGGACGATGCCAAGGCGCGCAAACTGAACGTCCCCGTGGACGCGACCGGGCAAGCCATCGAGGTCATGCCCGGGCAGGAAAGTCGCTAGATCTTCGGACTTCGTCGGGGTTCGCCGCGACGCAGGGCTTATGTCACATGTGATCGCGCTCGTGGCTTTCTTGTCACATGTGACCGCCTCGAATCTTTCGCCACTCCGTCACCAGTGCGTTCGCTCTTTGGTTCAAGATGCGTTCAGCTGACTCCCACTATTGTCGATGCTGACCGGAAATACCGGTCGCGGGCTTTCCCCGGGTTGAGCTGAGCGCAATAGGCCGAACGGGACGAGCCGTGCGGAGGACCGATGAGCAAGCGTGGTAAGCGGGTTCGCTCGCAGACAGCTGGCAACGGCTTCGTGAACCTCGACGAGCGCAGCGAGCGCTGGCGGGCGTGGGCCGAAGGCCACAACCGCAGCGCCGAAGCTGACGGCAGCTCGACGTTCATTCGCAGGTCGTGGTTCGGCCGTCTGCTGGGCGCGGTACCCAACAAGAAGTAGCGCGTCGGCGCTTCAGTCGCCGGCACCTCCAGCCGGCGCCGCAATCGTTTCTGCCTTGGGCGGCCAACCGCCCGCTACAAATTCCTCGATAGCACCGATCACGAGATCCGGTTGTTCATAGTGCGGCCAGTGCCCGCTGCCGGGCACGATCAGCAGGCGTGCATTTGGCTGCCCGGCCACCCATTCGCGACTCGCGTCCAATGGAATGTTGTCCTGATCCCCGTGAATCACCAGCCTCGGGATGACGACCTTCGGGAAGTCCGCGCGCCAATCGAAGTTGCCGAACGAGCTCAGCAGGGCATTGAAATAGGGGCCGGTCGAATCCGGCCATTCGTTCTTCCACGCACACACGTCTGGCAGGCGTTCCATAGTGGCGGGATGCGCGAGCGTCGGCGGCGTATCGATCGCAAACAGGTCGCGGCACAGCATCTGCCCGCGGTCCCGGTACTCGCCTCGCTTGTAGCGCGCTTCGAAATCCGCGTTCGCCGCCTGATCGGTGCGCCGGCCACGGTTCTGCATCATCATCTCGCCGTACGGCTTGGCGCGCGGCCCGATCGGCGCGAGCTGCACGAGACGCGATACGCGTCCTGGATTGCGTGCCGCGTACACGAAAGTCTCCATCCCGGCACCCGACCAGCCGACCACTACGATCTGGGACGCACCGGTCCAGTCCTGGACCACCCCGACGTCGCGCAACAGGTGATCGAGCGATACCTGCTCGGGAGTGACGGCATCGGAACGACCGCGTCCGCGTGGATCGAACAAGACCAGGCGTGCAGACCGGCCGAGTCGATCGAGCTGAGTGCCATGAAGGGTAGCAAACTGCGCCACCACGACGGGCCCTGCGGATCCCACGGTGCGCACGTAGAGGGATACCCCGTCGGCGACCGCA
>DATFEQ010000052.1:0-14999 GCA_035250905.1 Steroidobacteraceae bacterium | reverse complement strand
ATTCACCTGCGACCCAGAGCTCCACGCTCTCGGCCCACAGCCGGTACCCGCCCCAATGTGGCGGCCGCGGCACGACCACGTCCTTGGCGGCGGGCGACGGCGCCAGCACGTCCGGCGTGCCGAGCTGCGCCGCGGCGCCGCGCACGGCCTCGACGAGGAGATCGCGCGACGCCACTGGTTCGCTCTGCCGGCTCGCCCAGGCGCCGACGCGGCTCTGCCAGGCGCGCGTCTTGAAGTAGGCGTCGCTCTCTTCGGGGAGCGCCTTGACTATCGGCCCTTCGATGCGCAGTTGCCGCTGCAGCGCGTCCCAGTGCAGCACCGCCGCGCCGCGCGGATTCGCGCCGATCTCGTGCCCCTTGCGCGAGCCGTAGTGGGTATAGAAGAGGAGGTAGCCCGGGTCTGCCACGATCTGCTTGCAGAGCACGACGCGCGCCGCCGGCTGACCCCGGGAGTCGACGGTGGCGAGCACCATCGCGTCGGGATTCGGTTGCGCGAGCGCCTGCCACGCCTGCGCAAGCCACGCGACGGCCATCGTCATGGGTTCGGCGGGCAGGGGATCGGGTAGCAACTCGCGTTCGGTGGCCATTCGCGCGCGATACTAGCGTGCCACCTCGAGCGGCCGCCAGAATGGGCGCCCCAGCTCCCGCGGAAGGAAGCGCAGCACGTGCCGACAGCGCTCGTCAACGGCGTCGAAATCTTCTATGACGTGCACGGCAGCGGCGAGTCGCTGGTGCTGCTGCATGGGCTCGGCGCGAGCAGCCAGGACTGGGAGCACCAGGTGCCCGAGCTCTCGCGTCACTACCAGGTCATTACGCCCGACCTGCGCGGTTTCGGCCGCAGCGCCAAGCCGCGCGGACCCTACTCGGTCGCACAGTTCTCCGCCGACATGCTGGCGCTGCTGGACGCGCTTGGCGTCCGGCGGTGTCACCTTCTCGGCCTGTCGATGGGCGGCGCGGTGGCCTTCCAGATGGCGCTCGACCAGCCGGCGCGCTTCACGAGCCTCATCATCGTGAACAGCGCCCCCAACTTCAGGCTGCACTCGTGGCGCCGCCGCCTGATGGCGTGGACGCGCATCCTCGTGCCGCATCTGTTCGGCATGCGCGCCATGAGTCACCACGTCGTGAATCACCTGTTCCCGAAGCCGGAACAGGGCGAGTTGCGCGCCCGGCTCATCGCGCGCGCCAGCAGCAACGACCGCGACGCCTACGTGGCGGCCGTGCACGCGCTCAAGGGCTGGTCGATCGAGCGGCGGCTGGGCGAGATCCGCGCGCCGGTGCTGGTGGTCTCGGCGGAGTTCGACTACACGCCGGTCGCCGAAAAAGAGCATTACGTCGCGCGCATGCGCAACGCGAAATTGCAGGTCATCACCGACAGCCGCCATGCGAGTCACTGGGACCAGTGGCAGAAATTCAACGCGCTGGTATGCGAATTTCTGCAGCAACATCCGCAGAAACCAAGCTGAACGGGCTGAACGGAAGGTTCAGCACGAGTTCAGTCGCCCGCTCCTAGAGTCGGCTCACCTCAAACTGGAGGGAGCACACATGAAACGACTCCATTGGCTCGGCGCGCTGACCGCGAGTGCGATGCTGTTCTCGGCGGCGGCGAGCGCCGACGATCACCGCGACCGGCGCAACTGGGACCGCAACGATCACCACTCCGACCGCTGGAATCGCGGTGACCATTCGCGCGGCCGCGACGGTCGCTGGGACCGGGGCGATCACTGGCGAGGCCGCGATGGCCGCTGGGACCGGGGCGATCACTGGCGGGGCCGCGATGGCCGCCGGGATCATCGGCGATACCATCACTCGCCACCGAGCCGGTACTGGGCCCCGCCCGGCCACCGTTACGGGCACGGCTACCGTCGTGGGTACTGGGACAATCGCTACCACGGCGGTCACTACTACCGGGGGCGCGGTGACTATTACGCGCCGCATTACCGCCGCACCAGCCTGGACGCGGCGGTCGTCCTGAGCTTTCCCATCTACTAGCCACAGCCTGTGAGCCTGCCGCCGGGGCCGTTCGTGCTCCGGCGGCGGCCCCTTTTGCAGCGGGAAGTCAACTCCTTGCGGGGCGGCGGGGGCGCCGGTAAAAAGAGCAGTCAACCCCGGATCGACTGCGAGCATGAAGCTGGACACGCTGCGCGAGCAGCTCAACGCCCTCGACCGCGAGCTGCTCGAGCTCGCCGCCCGACGCCAGGCCCTCGCCACCGAGATCGCCCGCGTCAAGGGCGAGTTGGGCCTGCCCACCCGCGATTTTGGCCGCGAGCGCGAGGTGCTGATGCGCGCCCGAGCGCATGCGACCGAGCTCGGCCTGCCGCCGGGGCTCGCCGAAGCGCTGCTCCGGCCCATGATCCATGCCTCGCTCGCCACACAGGAGCAGGCACGCGTGAGCGCGCAGGCGCACGGCACGGGGCAGCGTGCGCTCGTCATCGGTGGGCGCGGCAAGATGGGCCGCTGGTTCGTTGAATTTCTGTCCTCGCAGGGTTTTGGCGTCGAAATCGCCGATCCAGCCGGACCGGCCGAGGGATATGCGCACCGCTGCGACTGGCAGCAGGGCGCGCTCGATCACGACCTGATCGTCCTGGCGACACCGCTCGGCACGACCGCGGGGGTGCTCGAAAGCCTGGCGCAGCGTCGTCCTACCGGACTGGTATTCGACATCGGGTCTCTCAAGACGCCACTGCGTGCCGGGCTGCAGGCGCTGGTCGCGGCCGGCGCGCGCGTGACGTCGCTCCATCCGATGTTCGGACCCGACACGGACATGCTTTCCGGCCGGCACGTCGTCTTCATCGATCTCGGGCACACCCAGGCCGTGGCGGATGCCCGCGCGCTCTTTGCGCACACCATGGCCGAGCAGGTGGTGACCTCGCTCGACGAGCACGATCGCCTGATCGCCTATGTGCTTGGGCTTTCACACGCGCTCAATATCGCCTTCTTCACCGCGCTCGCCGAAAGCGGCGAGGCGGCTCCGCACCTCGCGCGGCTCTCGAGCACCACGTTCGATGCGCAGCTCGACGTCGCGAGCCGGGTTGCAGCCGAGAGCCCGGCGCTCTACTTCGAGATCCAGAGCCTGAATGCTTACGGCGATGACTCGCTGCGCGCGCTCGAGGCTGCGGTGGCGCGCCTGCGGCGCATCGTGTCGGGCCACAATGAATCGGAGTTCACGAGCCTCATGACACGCGGCAAGTCCTATCTCGACGGGCGCACCGCGATGCGCGCGCCGGGCTGACGGGTTTCTCAAGGAGGGATCGCGTGGCGCGCAAGGAATCGAAATCGACCGGGACAGGCGGGGCGCCGCGCGGGACGGAGGAGGAGCTGCGCGAGCTACGGGAGCGCCTCAGGACGCTCACGGACGAGGCAGCCAAGAACGAAGTGATCCTGCGCAAGACGCAGGAGCGCGAGCTCGATCTGCTGCGAGCCGAATCGCTGCCGGCACTGCTGAGCGTACTGGTGAACGGGCTCGGCGATTCCTACACCCTCGATGCGGTAACCCTGGTGCTGGTCGATCCGCAGCACGAAATCCGCCATCTCCTGATCGGCGGCGGACAGCGGCTCGAGGACTTCCCGGACGTATTCTTCGTGGAAAGCCTCGCCGGCATGGCGCCGCCGTTCGCGACGTTACAGCGGCCGTGGCTCGGTCCGTACGTCGGACCCGATCACCAGCTCGTCTTTCCGCAGGGCCGGCCGCTCAAGAGCGTGGCGCTCATTCCGCTGGCGCGCCGGGATCGGCTGACCGGCACGCTCAATTTCGGTTCGCTCGATCCGAAGCGCTTCACGCGCCACCACGCCACGGATTTCCTGGCGCATCTCGGCAGCATCGGCGCGGTATGCCTCGAGAATGCCGTCAACCGCGCGCGCCTGCTGCGCAGTGGCATGACGGACTTTCTCACCGGCTGGCACAACCGCCGCTACCTGCACACGCGCATCAAGGAAGAACTGGCGCGCGCGCAGCGTCACTCGACACCGGTCGCCTGCCTGATGATCGACGTCGATCACTTCAAGCAGATCAACGATGCCTACGGCCACCTAGCGGGCGATCACGTGCTGCGCGAGCTGGCGCAGCGTATCGACGGCCAGATCCGCGGCAGCGACACGGCGGCACGCTTCGGCGGCGACGAGTTCGCGATCCTGCTACCCGAAGCGACGGCAGACGAGGCCGCGCGGCTCGCCGAACGCATCCGGCTCATCGTCTGCTCCGTCCCGGTCGAAGTGGGGCCGGAGCGGCTTCACACGCTGTCGCTGTCGATCGGCGTCGCGGCAGTGAATCCAGGCCGCAGCGACCGCGACCTCAAGGCGATCGCCGATGGCTTGCTGGCGGAAGCGGATGCGGCGCTTTATCGCGCCAAGGCGCAGGGGCGCGGGCGCGTCGAGTCCTCACGCGAGGCCAACGCGCGCGCCTAGGCTATGAAGCGCTGACGCCGCATCAGCACGAGAAAGAGTGGCACACCGATCAGAGCGGTGAGCGCGCCGACCGGCAGTTGACGCGGGGCAATCACCGTGCGCGCGAGAAGATCCGCGAGCACCAGCAGCACACCGCCCAGGATCGCCGACGCCGGAACCACGACCCGGTGGTCGCTCCCGAGCAGCATCCTGACGAGGTGCGGCGTCACCAGCCCGACGAAGCCGATGCTGCCGGCCGTGGTGACGGCTGCGGCGGTGAGCACCGAGCCCGCCACGAACAGGCTCGCCCGCACGCGTCCGAGCGGCAAGCCGAGGGCGCGCGCCTCGATCTCGCCGCGCGCCAGCAGATTCAGCGAGCGCGAGAACAGCAGCGCGAGCACGAGCGCCGGCACCAGCACTGCGATCACGCGCGCCGGTGAGATGCTGGTCGAGAAATCGCCCATCAGCCAGAACACCATGCCGCGCAGCCGGCTCTCGCTGCCGAGCGCCAGCATGAGGCTCACGATCGCGCCGCAGCCTGCGGCGACCACGACACCGGTCAACAGCAATCGGGTGGGCGTCCATCCACCGCTGCCATGAGCGAGTGCGAACACCAGGAGCGTCGCCGTCAGCGCGCCGAGCGCTGCGCCCGCGTCGATCCAGATTCCTCCCAGCCCCGCCAGCATCGCACCCAATGCGGCCACGGCAGCGCCGCCCGACACGCCCAGGATGTACGGATCGGCGAGCGGATTGCGTAGCAGCACCTGCATGAGCACGCCGGCGAGGGCGAGCGTGGCGCCCGTGGCGAACGCGCACAAGGCGCGTGGCAGCCGCAGCTCCAGCACCAGGGCGCGCGCCAGGGAATCCTCGGCGCCGAACAGTCCGCGCCACAATTCGATCGGTTCGAGCGCCGTGCTGCCGATGGACACTGCCGCTGCCAGGCTCACGACGGCCGCTGCTGTCAGGAGTGCAAACGACAGGGCGAGTGGGGGGCGCTTCACGCGGTGCGGGCGGGGTGATGGTGCAAGCAGAGTACGGGCGCGTCGCAGTGCGTGTCGAGAGGCTTATGGCGGACACGGGGAGTGTGAAAGAATGGCTGCGGTGGAATTTCACATGGCGGATTGGATCGACTCCGACGGTTTCAGGGCCAACGTCGGCATCATTCTGATGCGCGAAGGCGGGGAGCTCTTCCTTGGCGGGCGTACCGGCGGCCGAGGCTGGCAGTTCCCGCAGGGCGGCGTGCGCCGCGACGAGCCCGTGGAGCAGGCGCTGTATCGCGAGCTGGGGGAGGAGGTCGGCCTCGAGGCGAGCGACGTCGAAGTGCTCGGCAGCACACGTTCCTGGTTGCGCTATCGCTTGCCCTCGCAGTATGTGCGGCGCCACTCGACACCGGTGTGCATCGGGCAGAAGCAGCGCTGGTTCCTGCTGCGCTTCAAGTCATCGGACGACCGGTTTCGGCTCGATTCGACGCCGGAGCCGGAATTCGAGCGCTGGCGCTGGGTTCCGTACTGGACCCCGGTCCAGGAAGTGATCTACTTCAAGCGGCGCGTGTACGTGCGCGCATTGCACGAGCTCGGCGCGCTGGCCTTTCCCCAGGGCTTACCCCCCTATCCGGCCGGCTGGCCCGAGCAGCTCAGCCCGCAAAAAGACGTCGCCAGATCGCGACCCTAAAAAGGGGTCCGGCCGCGACTTGCGTCATGCCCCGCGCGCGGACGGCTAGGGTAATCTAGCGCCCTCTTTTTTGGAGGTGGCCGCACCCCATGCCGGTCGAAGCGCCGAACCTGGTCATCCGGATGCAGCGTCCGTGGTTGCGCCGGCTCATCTGGATCGCCGGGCTCGCCGTGCTGCCGATCGCTTTCTATCTCGTGTACGAGTTCGGCCGTTTCGATGGCGGCTACGATCGCCTCACGGTCGGCCAGAATCGGCGCGAGCTCGAGGTCGAGATCGAGCGTCTGCAAAAAGCCAACGCGGAGCTGCGCGCCCAGGTGGCGGAGCTCGAGACCGGCGACATG
The DNA here is from genome assembly GCA_035250905.1 of Steroidobacteraceae bacterium. Classification (GTDB taxonomy): domain Bacteria; phylum Pseudomonadota; class Gammaproteobacteria; order Steroidobacterales; family Steroidobacteraceae; genus DATBVX01. The sequence goes on along the minus strand of DATFEQ010000052.1, from coordinate 8,608 downwards.
AGTCACCGGCAGGAGAGCGCCGAGCTCGCGCGCTCCGTGGCCGAGTTGCAGGCCCAGGTGGCGCGCCAGAGCCAGGACCTCGCCTTCTATCGCGGCATCGTGGGTTCGACCATCGGTGCCCCGACCATCAAAGTGCAACGCTTCCAGGTCCATCCAGGGACGGAGCCGCGGCATCACCGGTTGCGCCTCGTCCTGGTGCAGGCGGTGCGACCCGACAACGTCGTCGCCGGCAGCGTCGCGCTCACGGTGCAGGGCACGGAGCGCGGCAAGCCTGTGACCTACAGTCTGGGGCGCCTCACGTCCGATGGACGCGATCAGCTGCCTTTTTCGTTCCGCTACGTCCAGGATCTCGACCAGGAGATCGTGCTACCCGATGGGTTCCAGCCCGCGCGCGTGAGCGTCGAAGTGCGCGCCTCGGGACGGAGCGGTGCGCCGTTCAACCAGTCATTCGACTGGACGGTGCAACCCACCTGATTCTCTAAACGGGAGTTCCACAGCCGATGTTCAAACGCAACCGCAACACCGAACCTGTCCGCGGCACGATCGACACCCTGATCGGCCGCACCACGCGTATCAACGGCGACGTCGTCTTCACGGGTGGCTTTCACCTCGACGGCGAGGTGACCGGAAACGTGCGCGCCGAGGCGGGCACGACTTCGGTGCTCAGCGTGAGCGAGCACGGCTGCATCGAGGGCTCGGTGGATGCGCCGCACGTGGTGCTGAACGGCACCGTAAAAGGCGATATCCGCGCGCGCGACCGCGTCGAACTCGGCGCCAAGGCGCGGGTCAACGGCAATGTGCACTACGCCGTGATTGAAATGGCCATGGGCGCCTCGATCAATGGCAAGCTCATTCACGCACCCGAGGACGCGGATGAGCCCGTCGATGCGGCGCTCGCGCACGGCGCAAAGGCCTGAAAACGCACTCTTTTGACCATGACTGCCCCGAGCCCCTAGACTGACCGACAGATTCAATCCCTGGACCACGCAATGACCGCCGTTTCTGAAACGCCCCCCAACGCGCCACCGCTGCCGCTCGTGTTCACGGACGCGGCCGCCAGCAAGGTCGGCGAGCTGATTCGTGGCGAGGACAATCCCAACCTGAAGCTGCGCGTCTTCGTGCAGGGCGGCGGCTGCTCCGGCTTCCAGTACGGCTTCACCTTCGATGAGAACATCGAGGAAGGCGACACCTGCGTCGAGAACCAGGGCGTGAAGCTCATCGTCGATCCCATGAGTTACCAGTACCTCATGGGCGCGCAGATCGATTACCGCGAGGACATCCAGGGCGCGCAGTTCGTCATCCGCAATCCCAACGCTTCCACGACTTGCGGCTGCGGGTCGTCGTTCTCCGTGTAAGAGCCCGCGAGTCCCGCTCCTGGGCAAGACCTCAGCCAAGATTCCCGACGTCATCGCGGCTGTCGATCTCGGATCGAACAGCTTTCACATGGTGGTCGCGCGCTACTCGCACGGGCAGCTCGTGATCCTCGACCGCCTGCGTGAGATGGTGCGTCTGGCCGAAGGGCTCGACGAGGACGGGCGGCTCGACAAGGCGGTGGCCGCGCGGGCGCTCGCTTGCCTCGAGCGCTTCGGTCAACGGCTGCGCGAAATGAAGGCCGAAGGCGTGCGCGTGGTCGGTACCAACACGCTGCGCAAGGCGCATCGCAAGCAGGTGTTCCTCGAGCGGGCGCGCGAGGCGCTCGGTCATCCGATCGAGATCATCTCCGGCATCGAGGAGGCGCGCCTGATTTACCTCGGCGTCGCGAACACCATGCCGAACGACCCGGGTAAGCGCCTCGTGGTCGACATCGGCGGCGGCAGCACGGAGCTGATCATCGGCGAGAGCTTCAACACGCTCAGGCTCGAAAGCCTGCACATGGGCTGCGTGGGCATGAGCCTGGACCATTTCCGCGACGGCAAGATCTCCGACAAGCGCGTGCGCCGGGCACGCATGAAGGCGCGTCTCGAGCTCGAGCCCGTGCACGCCGCATTCCGTTCCCAGGGCTGGGAGCACGCGGTCGGCAGCTCCGGCACCATCCGGGTCATCGCCGACAGCGTGCGCCGCATCGATCCTTCGGCGGTCGACATCACCGCGGAGGGACTCGAACGACTGATCCACGCGGTGACCGACGCCGGGCACGTGAGCGAGATCAAGCTGCCGGAGGTCACGCCCGAGCGCGCGCCGGTATTTCCCGGCGGGCTCGCGATCCTCGCGGAGGTTTTCGAGGTGCTCGAAGTGCAGCACATGCGGGTGGCCGATGGCGCCCTGCGCGAAGGGCTGCTGTACGACATGATCGGCCGCTTCACCGACGAGGATGCGCGCGTGCGCACCGTGCGTGCGATGGAACAGCGCTACCACGTCGACGCCGGGCAGGCCGCACGCGTCGAGGCCACGGCACTCGATTTTCTCAGGCAGGTTGCCGGTCCGTGGGGCATGACCGAGCCGCTGGCCGAACTCGCCATTGGTTGGGCGGCGCGGCTGCACGAGATCGGGCTCGACGTGTCGCACTCCCAGTACCAGAAGCACGGCGCCTATCTGCTCCAGTACGCCGACATGCCGGGCTTTCCGCGCGAGGAGCAGCGACTGCTCGCCTGCCTCGTGGGCGCGCACCGGCGCAAGATCTCCCTCGATACCTGCGAGGACCTGATTCCGCCATGGGACAGCAAGGCGGAGTTGCTGATCCTCGTGTTGCGGCTCGCGGCGCTCATGCATCGCGGGCACAGTTCCCAGCAGCTGCCGGCGATCAAGCTCCTGCCGCGAGGCCGGTCGCTCACGATCGAGTTTCCGCGCGGCTGGCTCAAGGACCATCCGCTCACGATCGCGGACTTGCAGCAGGAAGTGGAGTACTGGAAGGGAATCGGCTACCGCTTGCGGGTATTCGACTTCATGCACTGAGCTGGCCGGGCGCCGCGTGCTCCTGCAGCAGCCGCTGCTGGGCGCTCAGGGGCTCATCCCCATCACGCAGAACGCGCGCGTAGCTGCCGTCGGCGCGCAATTCCCAGGCGTGCGTGTTGTCGCCCAGGTAGGTGTCGAGATCGCGCAGGATGCGCTCGCGGTGCTTGCGCCGCTCGACCGGGAACGCCACCTCCACGCGCCTGAAGAAGTTGCGTTCCATCCAGTCGGCGCTGGCGCAATAGAGCTCCTCGTCACCGTCGTTGCGGAAGTAGTACACGCGGGAGTGCTCGAGGAAGCGGCCGATGATCGAGCGCACGCGAATGTTGTCCGACACGATCGGAATTCCCGGCCGCAGCGCACAGATGCCGCGCACGATGAGATCGATGCTCACGCCGGCGCCCGAGGCCTCATACAGCGCCTGGATGATCTGCGGCTCGATCAGCGCGTTCATCTTGGCGATGATGCGCGCCTTGCGTCCACGGCGCGCGTGAGCGGTTTCGCGCGCGATTTTCTCGATCAGCGAGCCGTGCAATGCGAACGGCGACTGCAGGAGCTTCCTGAGCCGCGGCACCTGCGTGAGGCTGGTGAGCTGCAGGAAGAGCTCGTGCAGGTCCTCGCCGATCGCCTCGTCACAGGTGAACAGACCATAGTCGGTGTAGGCGCGCGCCGTCTTCAGGTGATAGTTGCCCGTGCCGACGTGGCAATAGCGGCGCAGGTGACCCTCTTCGCGGCGCACCACCATGATGAGCTTGGCGTGCGTCTTGTAGCCCACCACGCCGTACATCACGTGCGCGCCGGCTTCCTGGAGCCGGGTGGCGAGCTCGATGTTGGCGGCCTCGTCGAACCGCGCGCGCAACTCGATGATGACGGTGACGTCCTTGCCGCCCTGCGCGGCCTCCACCAGTGCATCGACGATCTGCGAATCTGCACCGGTGCGATACAGCGTCTGCTTGATCGCCAGCACCTCGGGATCGGCGGCTGCCTGGCGCACGAAGTCGGTGACCGGCGCGAAGCTCTGATATGGGTGATGCAGCAGCACGTCCTTCTGGCGGATGACCGCGAAGACGTCGCTCACCCCCTGTAACCGTCGCGGCACACCGGCCGTGAACGCCGGGTACTTGAGATCGGGCCGGTCGATGAGGTCGTAAATCGCCATCAGGCGGTTGAGATTCACCGGTCCGTCGAACTGGTAGAGATCATTCGGCGTGAGCGCGAAGTGATCCAGCAGGAACTGCGTCAGGTCGGGAGGACAGTCGTGCGCCGTTTCGAGGCGCACGGCTTCGCCGTAGCGACGCTGGGCCAGCTCGCCTTCGACCGCGCGCAGCAGGTCGTCGACTTCTTCCTCGTCGACGAACAGATCGCTGTTGCGTGTCACGCGGAACTGGTAGCAGCCGAGCACTTCCATGCCGGCGAACAGCTTTGCGACGAAGGCCTCGACGATCGTGGAGAGGTAGACGAAATCGCGCCGCCCGCTTTCGTTGGGCACCCGGATGATGCGTGGCAGCGAGCGAGGCGCCTGCAGAATCGCGAGCGAAGTGTTGCGCCCGTAGGCGTCCTTGCCCTTCACCTGCACGATGAAGTTCAGGCTCTTGTTCTGGATGCGCGGGAACGGTCGCGCCGGATCGAGAGCGAGCGGCGTCAGCACCGGTTCCACTTCCTTGTCGAAATGCTCCTCGAGCCAGCGTGCCTGGTCGGGCGTCCAGTTGTCGGGATTGGCGAAACGGATGCCGCACTGCTCCATCGCTGGCGTGAGCACGCTGTTGAGCAGCGAATACTGTTCGGCCACCAGTGAGAGCGCGCGCGTGTGGATCGCCTCGAGCTGCTCGGGAAGGCTGAGCGCATCGGGACCTGCGTCGAACGAACCGAGCTCGATGCGCTGTTTCAGGCTCGAGACGCGGATCTCGAAGAACTCATCGAGGTTGCTGCACGAGATACCGAGAAAGCGTACGCGCTCGAGCACCGGGAGGCTCTGGTCCTTGCACTGTTCCAGCACGCGCTGGTTGAACTCGAGAAAGCTCAGCTCGCGGTTGATGTAGAACTCAGGCGACTTGAGGTTGGGTGCATCCATCGGCCAAAAATATTAGCAGTCCGGACTGTCAAGAATTTGTGACAGTTCTTCCTGGATGGATCGCGCCCAGAATTACGCTGCGCTGCGCTCCGGTCACGGCCGGCAGGTTGCCCGGCAGTCCAGTCAAGGCGCGATACGCCAGCCAGGCGAAACCGGTGGCTTCGACATGGTCTGGGTCGAGGCCGAGCGCCGCAGTAGTCTCGACGTGCGTGCGCGGCAGATGCGCCCCCAGGCGTCGGCGCAGCTCGAGGTTATGACTGCCCCCACCGCACAGCAGGACCCGATCCAGGTCGCCCAGATTCCGGCACGCCTCGGCAAGGCTGCGCGCGGTGAGCTCACAAAGCGTGGCCTGGACGTCCTCCGGCCTTGGCGTTTCGTGGAAGGCGCCGAGGTGCCCCTCCAGCCAGCTCATGTTGAAAAGCTCGCGTCCCGTGCTCTTCGGCGGCTCCGCGGCGAAATAGGGCTCGGTGAAGAAGTGCTCGAGCAACTCAGCATGCGCGCGACCGTTGGCCGCCCAGGCACCTTCGCGGTCGAAGGCGACACCGAGATGACGGGTCGCCCACGCGTCCATCAGGCAGTTGCCGGGACCGGTGTCAAAGCCGATTACCGTGCCCGCCCGGGGCAGCCAGGTGAGATTGGCGATGCCACCGATATTGATGACCGCGCGATTCTCGTCCGGACTCGCGAGCACGGCCTGGTGAAACGCCGGCATGAGGGGCGCGCCTTCGCCGCCCGCCGCCACATCGCGCCGCCTGAAGTCGGCCACCGTCGTGATGCCCGTACGCTCGGCGATCAGGTGCGGGTTGCCCACCTGCCACGTGAAGGGATGCTCACCGAGGGGTTGGTGACGCAGTGTCTGCCCATGGCTGCCGATTGCCTGCACACGCGCGGCGGCAACACCGGATTCCTGCAACAGATCGAGCGCGGTGGTCGCGAACGCCTCGCCGATTTCCGTGTCGAGCCGCCCGACGTCGTCCAGGCTGCAGCGCTGCGGCGCGGCAATGAGCGTGAACAGCTGGGTGCGTAGCGACTCTGCGTATGGACGCGACAGTGTTTGCGTCAACGTGCAGCGCGTACCTTCGATGTCGACCAGCGCCGCATCGATCGCATCCATGCTGGTGCCGGAGATCAGCCCGAGATAGAGCGTCATTTAGGGGTGGCGGCGCGGCAGCCGCGCTCAGCGGTCGGCGAGCAGCGGGCCGCGGTTGATCAGATCGAGCTCGGCGAGCAGCGGTGCGCTGCGCGCCGTGAAATCGGCCCGCAGCTCGTCCGCAATCGGGTGCGCGTCGCCGAGCTTCACGGTCTGCGGATTACGGTGCACGCCGTTGACGCGGTACTCGTAGTGCAGATGCGCACCGCTCGCGAGACCGGTGCGGCCGACATAGCCGATCACCTGGCCCTGGCGTACGCGTTGGCCCTGCGAGGCACCCTTGGCGAAGCGCGACAGGTGTCCGTACAGAGTCGAGATGCCGCCCCCATGCTCGATGACGACGGCGTTGCCGTAGCCGCCCTGGCGACCGCGGAAATGAATCCGCCCATCACCCGCTGAGCGCACCGGCGTGCCGGTGGGGGCCGCGTAATCGACGCCCTTGTGGGCGCGGATGGTGTTCAGGATCGGGTGGCGACGGCGCGGATTGAAGCGCGAGCTGATCCTGCTGAATTCCACCGGCGCGCGCAGGAAGGTCTTGCGCATGCTGGCGCCGTCGGGCGCGAAATACTCCGCGTGCCCGTCGGGCAATGTGTAACGAAGCGCCCGGTAGACGTGGCCGTCGTTGACGAATTCGGCGGCAATGATATCGCCGTCGCGAACGAACTTGCCGTCCTGCCACACCTGCTCGTACACGACGATGAAGGCGTCGCCTTCGCGGATGTCGAGCACGAAGTCGACGTCCCACCCGAAGATATTGGCCACCGCGAGGGCGGTCTGATCGGAGATGCCTGCTTCGTCCGCGGCTTCGAAGAGGGAGCTCGTAATGATCCCGCGCCGGCGCTCGATTGTACGCTCGACCGGGTTCTCGATGATCTGTGCGGCGAAACCCTCCGACTCGCGCTTGACCTCGAGTGTCTGCGTGACATTGAGCTGACGCGTGAGGCCGTGCAACGCGCCGTTCTGGTGCGTGACGCTGATCTGATCGCCGGGTCGCAACAGGTCGAGGCCCTGCCGCACGCTGGGCAATTCGCGAATCGTGGCGAGGTCGGTCAGGTTGAGCTTCAGCCGGCGGAAGATGCGGTCGAGCGTGTCGTTGCGACCCACGACCACGTCGATGGTATCGAAGCCGAACGTGGCCGCGACCGGCGCCGCCCGCATCGCGATCGTGACCGGGGGCGGCGGGGCGGGCTCTGCATCGAGCGCCTGCACGGAGACATCCGTCGACGGGCCGCGCAGCTCGGGAAGAATTCCACCGACGGCTGCGGTCAAGCCGACCACGGCGAGGGTGCCCAACCACAGCATCAGGGCCAGACGCCGCTGCGCGCGCGGCGGTTGGCGATCACGATAATCGATGCGCAGCGCGCCGGTAGACTGGGTCACGGAACCAAATGCTCAGCCAAAACAGGCGTTTAAACTATCCGCGACGGCCGGCGCGGTCAACCACTCATTTCTCATTCGGCGCGAGCGCGGTAAGCGCGGCGAACGCCATGGCGCGAGCCAGGCGGCGGGGGAAGCGAATTGCACGGGGCAACGCCGCACCCTAGAGTGCTGCCGCGATCAGGTTCAATCACTTATGTTGCGCAGCGTGCTCCCGAGGTGTCGATGAAGTCAGTGTCCGAACAGATGGCGGAGCTCAGCCGCGGCGTCGACGAGATTCTCCTGACGGCGGATCTCGAACGGAAGCTCGCGCGCGGGCGTCCGCTCAAGGTCAAGGCGGGCTTCGACCCCACGGCGCCCGACCTGCACCTGGGGCACACGGTGCTGATCAACAAGATGCGCCAGTTCCAGCAGTTCGGGCACGAGGTGATCTTCCTGATCGGTGATTTCACGTCGCTGATCGGCGATCCGTCCGGGCGCAACACGACGCGCCCGCGCCTCACGCCGGAACAGGTGCAGGAGAACGCGCGCACCTACGAGCAGCAGATCTTCAAGATCCTCGATCGCGAACGCACGGTCATCGATTTCAATTCGCGCTGGATGGGCGCGATGAGCGCGGTCGGCCTGATCGAGCTCGCGGCCAAGCACACGGTTGCGCGCATGCTCGAGCGTGACGATTTCAGCAAGCGCTATCGCTCCGGCCAGCCGATCGCGATCCACGAGTTCCTCTATCCCCTGGTGCAGGGCTACGATTCGGTCGCGCTCAGAGCCGACGTCGAGCTCGGCGGGACCGATCAGAAGTTCAACCTGCTGGTGGGACGGCAGATGCAGGAGGCGCATGGCCAGGAGCCGCAGGTGGTGCTCACCATGCCGCTGCTCGAGGGCCTCGACGGCCTGCAGAAGATGTCGAAGTCGCTCGGCAACTACGTCGGCATCACCGAGCCGCCGGCCGAGATGTACGGCAAGCTCATGTCGATCTCGGATGAGCTGATGTGGCGCTACTTCGATCTCGTGAGCGCGCGCAGCAGCGCGGAGATCGCCAGGCTCCGTGAGCAGGTGGCCACCGGCCGCAATCCGCGTGACGTGAAATTCGAGCTTGCCGGCGAAATCGTGGAACGCTT
>DATFEQ010000073.1:0-9861 GCA_035250905.1 Steroidobacteraceae bacterium | reverse complement strand
GCCACTGGTATCCCATCCCGGCGTACGCATGATCTCGCTTACGGGGAGCATCGGAACCGGCGAGAAGATCCTGCAGGCCGCTTCCAAAGGCATCAAGCGCACGCATCTCGAGCTCGGTGGCAAGGCCCCGGTGATCGTCTTCGACGATGCCGATCTCAAGTCGGTGGTTGCGGGCGTGCGTACCTTCGGCTTCTACAACGCGGGACAGGATTGCACCGCCGCGAGCCGGCTCTACGCCGGCGCCAAGATCTACGACCGGCTGGTCGCAGACCTCACGAGCGCGGCCGAGTCGATCAAGGTCGGCACGCAGCAGCAGGAAGGAGTCGAGATGGGCCCGCTGATCAGCGCTCGCCATCGCGCGCGCGTCGCCGGATTCGTCGAACGCGCGGCGGATCTGCGCCACGTCGATGTGACGACGGGCGGCAAGTCACGCAGCGGCGGTTTCTTCTACGAACCAACCGTCATCGCGGGCGCCAAGCAGACCGACGAGATCGTGCAGCGCGAAGTGTTCGGCCCGGTCGTGTCGGTCACGCGCTTCAAGGACATCGGGCAGGCGATCGATTGGGCGAACGACTCCGAATACGGGCTCGCCTCCTCCGTCTGGACCAGGGACGTCAGCAAGGCCATGCAGGTCGCGGCGCGCCTCCAATACGGCTGCACCTGGATCAACACGCATTTCGTGCTGGTGAGCGAGATGCCGCACGGCGGCTTCAAGCGCTCGGGCTACGGCAAGGACCTGTCGATGTACGCGCTCGAGGACTACACCGTTCCGCGACACGTGATGGTCAAGCTCTAGAAACCGACAGGCAGGGTCGCTCGCGGGTGGTAGGGATGACTCTGAGAACACTGCTGATCGTCGCCGGCTTGGGGCTGGCAGGTGGCGGCGGCTATTGGCTGGGGACCCAGCACACTGATGGGCGTATCGCCGACGGGGCAGCCGCGCTGCTGCCTTCGCCGATCACGAGCGAAGACGCGCGCCTCGCCTCGCTGCCTTCCTCTGCCGCCGATTCGGACGCGCGCTTTGTCGCGTTGACGTCCGAACCGATCGACGATCCCCAACGCGCGCTCAAGAAGGCGCTCAGGCTCACGGACGACAAGGTGCGCCGGCAGCAACTCGCGCGTATTGGCTGGGCGTGGGGAAAAGCCTCACCTGAAGAGGCCTGGAAACAGGCGGCAAAGATCTCCGACACCGCATCTCGCTGGCAACTGCAAAGCGCGATCGTGACGACATGGGCGAGCGAGCAGCCCGCACAGGCCTTCGCGTACGTGGCCGCGCTTCCCCGCGACTGGCAGCGCGATCAGCTGATGCGACAAGTCACCGCTGAGCTGGCTCGGCAGGACCCGCGGCTCGCGCTCGAGTTGTTGGCGAACGCCAAAGTCTCGGACCGGCGCGCGTTTCAAACCATCGTCGCCGATGAGTGGTCGCGTTTCGATCCGGCGGGCGCTGCGCAGTGGGTCGAGACACTCGATCGACTGACCCAGTTGCAACTGGCGTACACGATCGCCGATGCCTATATCGCGCATCAGCCGGACGAAGCGCTGGCGTGGGCGCTCCGGATCAGCCGCTTGCGGGGACGCCTCTGGTCACACATGGTCGGGCTCCTGGCCCAGCAGAATCCGCAGGAGGCGCTGCGTCTTGCGCAGTCCGCCGGGAATCGTGCGCAGCGCGGGCGCGCGATGGGAGCGGTGTTGCGAAACATCGCCGCCGAGGATCCCGCGCTGGCCATCAGCTACCTCAAGGATCTCCCCGCGGGGCCGGAACGCATGCAGACGACGACACAGATCGCACTGGAGATGGCCAAGACTTCGCCCGAGGCCGCCCTGGACTGGCTCGCGGACCAACCCGACGCCGGCGCACGATACCAGGCGATGACGAACATCGTCTCGACGTTGGCGTGGGAAGACGTCGACGCTGCCGCTCAGCTTGGCGATCGCGTGCCTCAGGAATTCCGTGGCTCCTGGATCAACTACGTCGCGAGTGCCTATGCCTATGAGGATGTCGACAAGGGCATCGAGTGGGTGAAACAGTTCGAGAACGAACCGGGATACGAGGGGATCATTGGGGACTTTGCGACTGGCCTGGCGATGACCGATCCGGAGGCGGCGTTCGAGCTCGTGGAACGTACTGCGGATGGCACGCAGCGCGACCGCATGCTGACCAACATGATCACCTCGGGCATGGCCGATCAGTCGCCCGAGATCGCCTCGCGCTGGATTACGAAGATGTCCGATGACAACGCGCGTGCACAAGCAGTCGAACATCTGGCCGGCGCGTGGGGGCAGTATGATCTTCAGGCCGCACGCAAATGGGTCCTGTCCCAGCCCACCGGCGCCGCCCGCGACCGTGGCTTGACGCAACTCGCGAGCGCCAACGCGTCGACGGCGGATGCGGCGCTCGCACTGATCGGCGAGATCCAGTCGCAGGACCAGCGCATGGAGGCTGTCATGCGCACAGCCGAACGCCTCAGCTACGTCGATCCGGAGCAGGCGCGGATCCTGTTGCGCCGTCAGCCGCTCGACCCGCAGCGCCAGCGGGAGCTCGACATGAGGCTGCAACAGCAACGCCAGACGCACCGCCGGTGGTAGCAATCCTCAAGTACGCTGGACGCACAGCCTGCCGCCCGAGGTGAGCTCAAGGTCGCGGCGGGACGAATGGATCGAACGAGTCGCCGCGACGATGGTCTTGGTCAGGACGGGTCGCTCGAGGGGTGGCGAGGATGACTCCGCGAATTTTCCTGATCGTTGCGGTGGCCGCGCTGGCCGGCTCCGGTGGTTTCTGGTTCGGCACGCGCCATGCGCTGGTCTCGTTCGGGGACGCACTCGGTACCGACGATCCTGCATCGGTCGATGACTCGACCGGCCAGGCGCCCAACCTTCCTTCATTCCCACCCGCCGGCGTCGACTCGGAAGCCCGGTTCGAGGCGCTCGCAGTCGAACCCGTTGACGATCCCAAGCCAGCCCTGAAGAAGGCGCTCGGTCTCAGCAGCGATGTCGCCCGCCGTCAGCAGCTCACACGCATCGGTTGGGCGTGGGCGCGCACTTCGCCCGAAGAGGCGTGGAGAGAGGCTGAGCGCATCTCCGATCCCGCGGCGCGCTTTCAATTCCAGAGTGCCATCGTCGCTGCGTGGGCCAGCGAGCAACCCGAGCGCGCCTTTGCCGGCGTCGCTTCGATGCCGGCCGACTGGCAACGCGAGCAGTTGCTTCGCCAGGTCACCACCGAGCTCGTTCGCCGCGACCCACGGCTCGCGCTCGAGCTTCTCACGACGGTGGATGTGTCCGACCAAAATGCGTTCCACGCGCTGGTGGCGGACGAGTGGGCGCGGTTCGACCCGGCCGGCGCAGGGCAGTGGATCGAGTCGCTCGAGCGACGGAAGCAGGCGCGGTTGGCGTACGAAATCGCCGATGCGTACGTCGCGCAGCAGCCGGGCGAGGCGCTCGCGTGGGCATTGCGCATCAGTCGTTCGCCCGGACGCAACCTGTGGTCGCACATGGTGGGGCTCGTCGCGCAACAGGATCCGCAGGAAGCGTTGCGCCTGGCGAGGTCGGCGGACAACCCGGCACAGCGCTCCCAGGCCATGGGCGCGGTGCTGAGCACGATCGCGGCCCAGGATCCCGGGCTCGCGATCAGCTATCTCGAAGATCTGCCGGCCGGTCCGCAGCGCACGCAGACGGCCGTGCGAATTGCGATGCAGATGGCCGAGACCTCGCCCGAGAATGCCATCGACTGGATCGGGAACCTGCCCGACCGCCAAGCCCGCTCGCAGGGTCTCGTCGAGCTGGGCAGCCGGCTCGCGTGGGAAGACGTCGATGCCGCGGCGCGCATGATCGAGCACGTGCCGGACGAGATGCGCAACTGGTGGATCACCACGGTCGCGCGCTCGTACGTCGCCCAGGACGTCGACCAGGGCATTCAGTGGGTACGGCGCTTCGAGAACGATCCGGGATACGAGCTCATCGTGCAGCAGTTCGCGGGCGAGCTCGCGGTCAGGAGCCCGGATGCTGCGCTCGAGCTGGTGGAACGGACGGCGAGCGGCCGGAAGCGCGACGAGATGCTCGCCGACATGGTCATGCAGGGTGCCGGCAAGCAATCACCCGAGGTCGCCTCGCGGTGGGTGGCGAAGATCTCGGACGATGATGCGCGTGCACGAGCGGTCGAGTACCTCGCGAGCACCTGGGGCCAATACGACGCGGCGGGCGCGCGCAAGTGGGTGATGTCGCAACCGGTCGGCGCGGTCCGCGACCGGGGCCTGACCCAGCTCGCGATCACCACCACCTCGAACGCCAACGATGCGCTCGGCCTGATCGACCAGATCCAGTCACGCGAGCAACGCATGAGCGCCGTACTACAGACCGCCGTGCGCCTGCATTGGTCGAATCCTGAGGAGGCCCGTACCCTCCTGCGCCGTTACCCGCTCGACCCGCTGCACCAGCAGCAGCTCGATCAGATGCTGCAACAGCAGGACTCGGCACGCCGCCGCTAGCCCGCTCATCACTGGACGGGCGACACGCCGCCCGACACAATTCGCCTGTCCGGTCCGGGCGATGCGAATCCCAATAAACGCACAGCCGTGAAAAGCTTCCCTTTGGCGCCGATGTCGCCGCTGATCCGCTGGCTGACGGTGCTGCTGCTGGTCATCCCGGTGTTCTTCGTGGCCATGTGCGCTACCGGCGCATATTTTCTTGCGCTGCCCGCGGTGCTCCTGATCCTGATCTACGCCTGGGTGTGGCTGCGCTTCCGACCCACGATGTTCGTCGTGTACGCGAACGCGCTCGAGGTGATCTGGCCGCTCAAGCGCCGCCGCATTCCCCGCGAGGAGATCACGGCGCTGCGCCTCGTCGACGGCGGGGAGCTGACGCGCGAGATCGGCTGGGGCACACGCGTCGGAGCCGGCGGCCTGTGGGGCGGATTCGGGCTGCTCTGGACACGCCGGCGCGGGCTCGTGCAGATGTACATCTCGCGCACCGACGGTTACGTCTGGATCGAGCGCGGCGACAAGCGTCCCTGGCTGCTCACGCCCGTGCGGCCGGAGGAATTCATCCGGGCCTTGAGGGATCTGCCGTGAACGTGCCCCCTGAAGCCGGCCAGGGAAAGATCCTGCCGCCCGCCTGGTTCTTCGTGGCCATCCTGGTGCAGCTCTTCGGCCACTTTGTAATCCCGATCGACGTGATCGTGCGCTGGCCGTGGGACCTGTTCGGCGCCGCGTTCATTTTTGGCGGCTTTGCCCTCACGGTGTATGCCGACTGGCAGTTCAAGCGCGCCAATACGCCGGTGCATCCCTATGAGAGACCGCAGTCGCTGGTGACCGAAGGCGCGTTCGCTTTCACGCGCAATCCCATGTACCTGGGATTGACACTGGCCCTGCTCGGCATTGCGATGGTGCTTGGCACAGTGACGCCGTTCGTGGTGCCGCCACTCTTTGCTTGGTTCATTACGGCGCGGTTCATCCGCCGCGAGGAGGCGATCCTCGCTGCCCAGTTTGGCGAGGCTTACCAGGCCTACGCGAGGCGCGTTCGCCGCTGGCTCTGATCTCAGCTACAGGTGCAGTGAAACGGCATCGATCACCCACAGCGGCTCGGGGGATTTCCCGGTAAACACGAAACACAAATCGTGCGTGCCAGCCTGGGCGAGAATTGGGGCGCTGAGGTCTGTGAGCGCGGGCTCCGTCACTGCCGGCGCCAATGACAGGCTCACCAGCAGTTCTCCCTCGCAGGAATCGAGATACACCAGCAGTTCCCCCGTTTCTGTCGCGGGTTCACGCGTCACGATACCGCTCGCGTCCTTCCACAGCTGAAAGTTGTACGGCAGTTGCCCGACACGCACGTCGATGTGCGTGACACCGTCGAGCGCCGCGCCAGGAAAGATCCAGCAGGGATCCATGATGTCGACCAGGAACACGGCGCGCGCTCCATCGAAGGGCGCGTCATCCTCGAGCCGGAGCGGCAGTTTCTGGCCACACAACCTGAGCTCGCCGTTGGTGCGGGTCCGAAGTGTGACGGCATCGAGGACCCCCGTGCTCGCCACGGACAGTGGCCGTCCGTCCAGGAAGCTGGCGGCGCGGATTTCGACCGGCGCTTTCACGGCGATCGGTGCGTCGTAGGCGCTCGACTGCGGTGTCGGATCCGTGCCGTCCAGGGTGTACCGGATCTTGCCGAGCTCGGTCTGAGTTGAAAGCCGGATCTGCAGCGCTTCCGTCGCCGGATTGTAATCTGGCGCGATGGCGACTTTGAAAGCACTCTGCGCGTACTGGATGCCGAGCGCGCGATAGCGATCGAGCTGGTCGGGCATGCGCGCCAGGAAGCCGCGCCAGTCGCGCCGCTGCTGCGGGGACCACGCGACTTCAGCGAGCGCGGCGAGCCGCGGGAACACCATGTGCTGCACGCGCTCGGGCGTGCGCACGTGCTCGGTCCAGAGATTGGCCTGCACTCCGAGGATGTGGCTCGCCTGCTCTGCCGTCAGGTCCTCGGGCACCGCCTCGAAGCTGTAGACGTCCGCCAACGATTCAGTGCCGGGCCGGCCCGGGGGTTCGTCGGCCGCATCGCTCTGCAGGTGGTCGAAGTAGAGATCGGGCGCCGGCGCCATGACGACGTCGTGCCCCTGGCGGGCCGCCTCGCGTCCGCCATCCATGCCACGCCACGACATGACGGCTGCATCCGCCGGCAGTCCTCCTTCCAGGATCTCGTCCCAGCCGATCAGCCGTCGGCCCTTGCTGCGCAGGAACTGATCGATGCGGTGAACGAAGTAGCCTTGCAGCGCCGTTTCGTCGGCGACGCCGAGCTCGCGCATCCGCATTTGCACGCGCGCCGCGGCTTGCCACTGGTCCTTGGCCGCCTCGTCCCCGCCGACATGGATGTACGGGCTGGGAAAGAGAGCCATCACTTCCGTCAGCACGCTCTCGAGAAACGCGAACGTGTCCTCCTCGACATTGAACAGGTACGTGTGGATGCCCCAGTCGGGCGAGACGCGTGGCGAATCGCCGAGGGAGCCAAACTGCGGGTACGCCGCGATCGCCGCTTGCGCATGGCCGGGCATCTCGATCTCCGGCACCACGGTGATGTAGCGCTCCGCCGCGTAGCGCACGATATCGCGCACTTCGTCCTGGGTGTAGAAGCCTCCGTAACGTCGCACGCCACCGCTCGCAGGATCCGTGCCGGCCGCGCCCGCCGGCACGCGCCACGCGCCGACCTCGGTGAGTCGCCGATACTCCTTGATCTCGATGCGCCAGCCCTGGTCGTCGGTCAGGTGCCAGTGGAGCGTGTTGAGCTTGTGCAACGCCATCCAGTCGATCATCTGCTTGACGAGGTCGGGCGCCATGAAATGCCGCGCCACGTCCAGCATCAAACCGCGCCACTTGAATCGCGGCCGGTCGTTGATCGTGACCGACTCTAGGCTGATGCCGTAGTTGGCCGCGGTCGCGGCGGTGATCAGTTGCCACAACGTGATCGTGCCGTAAAAAAGGCCGCGAGGGCTGCGGGCGCTGACGACGATCCGCTCGGGGGAGACATGGAGCGAATAGCCTTCCTCGTCCGCAACACCCTCGACGGCCTCGAGTCTGAGATCGATCGCGGCTGCAGTGTTGGCGGCGCCTGCCGCTGCCGGCTCGAGCCTGAGGTTCGCGCTGCGCGCCACGAGCTCGGTGAAATACCGGGCGATGCGCTCGGACTCGGGATCGGGCGCGAAAATCACCGGGGCTCCATCGCGCAACGTGAACGCGCCCGACGTCGCGGTCACTTCCTGCGGCAGCGGGATGACCGAGACTTCCGGAATCGGCGGTTCGTCTTCGTTACGGCTCGAGCTGCACGCCAGCAACGCGAGCACGCTCAACGCACCGAGCGCCGCTTGCAGTCCCCGACCGTAAGTCAGCACGATCGAACCTCGCTCCTGGTCCGCGCCGGAGGGAGTAAACAAGCGCGGTGGAAACCGGCACTATAGTGGAAATGTCCGCCTCCTCTCATCCCCTGGTCCTGCAAGCACGCGCCGCGTTCGAGCGCGGCGACGTGGCGACGGCGGCCGCCGCGGCCGAGTCGCTCCTCAAGCTCGATGCGCGCGACCTGCAGGCATTGCAGTTGCGATACCTGGTGCAGCATCGCAAGGGGGAGTTGAAGGCTGCGGCGGAAACCCTGCGCGCCGTGATCGCGATCGATCCGCGCGCCGACTGGGCTTACAGCGGCCTGATCCAGATTCTGATGACCGGCGGCCGCCGCGGCGATGCCGAGCAGCTCGCGCGCGTCGCGCTCCGCATCAATCCGCGTAACGCCCAGGCTCATCATCTGTTCGGCACCCTCCTCTCGGAGCTCAACGATCTGCCGTCGGGCGAATGGCATTTCCGCCGCGCCCTCGAGCTCGCGCCCGGCGAGGCGGCCGCCTGCCTCAACCTGGCGATCAACCTGATGAAGCAGGGGCGCACGGCGGAGGCCGAAGAGGCGTTCAAGCAGGCCGACGCGCTTGCACCGCGCGACACGACCACGCTCGCGCACTGGTCGAAGCTCTACGAGGTCCAGGGTGACCTGAGTCGCGCCGGCGAATTGCTCGATCGCGCGGCGGCGGCCTCGTCGCCCGAGCACGTGAACCTGCTGCGCACGAACTACCTGGTGCGCATGGGTCACCTGCAAGATGCGCTGGCAATTCTCGATGCCGCGCCCGCGCTCAACGGCGATGCGCGCCTCGAGCGCGGCCGCATCAACGAGCGGCTCGGCCACTACGCAGAGGCTTGGATCGATTTCACCGAGGGCAAACGCAGACTGGCGGCAGAGGGCGGCGGCCTCGAATACCGCGCCGATGCCGTGGAGACTTTTTTTGCGCGCCTGAAGCAGTTCTTCGTACGCGCCAACGTGGAATTGCTGCCGCGCGCGGCGCTGCGCGCCGAGCTTCCCCAACCCGTGTTCGTGGTCGGCTTTCCGCGTTCCGGGACGACGTTGATCGAGCAGGTGCTCGCCAGTCACTCGGGCGTGCGTGCAGGGGGCGAGCTCGCTTTCATCGGGGACTTTCGCCGCCTTGCAAATTCTCTGTTCCAGGGGACGGCGACAGAGCCCTTCCCCGAGAACCTCGCGCGCACGTGGACCGCCGACAACGCCCATGCGGCCACCCTCTTTCGGGACTACTACTTCGCGCGCGCCGAACAATACGGGCTGCTCGGGCCCGGCAAGGCTTTCTTCGTCGACAAGATGCCCTTCAACGAGATCTGGCTGCCGCTCATTCGCATGGCGTTCCCGCGCTCGCCCGTCGTGCACGTGATTCGCCACCCGCTCGACGTGTGCGTCTCGGTGATGGCGAATCACCTCACGCACGGCTTCCACTGCGGCTACCGGATCGAGGACATCGTGCATCACCTGGTGGCGGTGTTCGGGGTCGTCGAGCACTACCGGCGCGAGCTCGAGGTCGGCGAGCTCGAGCTGCGCTATGAGTCGTTCGTCGCCGA
Source organism: Steroidobacteraceae bacterium (assembly GCA_035250905.1). Classification (GTDB taxonomy): domain Bacteria; phylum Pseudomonadota; class Gammaproteobacteria; order Steroidobacterales; family Steroidobacteraceae; genus DATBVX01. Next base: position 445 of record DATFEQ010000073.1, on the reverse strand, counting down.
CCAGGCCGCGGAAACGCGCCGCCTGCTCGCCCACCTGGGGCTCGAGTTCGAGGAGTCCTGCCTCAGCTTCCACGAGACGCGCCGCTACGCGCCCACGCCGAGCTATGCGCAGGTGACCGAGAAACTCAACGATCGCTCGATCGGCCGGCACCGGCACTACGCCGCGCATCTGAAGGCGTTCCTGCCGCAACTCGCGCCGCTGCTGGCGCGCTACGGGTATCAAGCCTGAGGGATCTCACCCCGCCCTCTCCCCACAGGCAGGAGAGGGACGGAGTGAGCAGAGGGGTCTTAGAACCTTACGCGGACGCCCGCGAAGTACACCGGCCCATTGTCGTAGATCGCGCGCGGCCGGAACTTCTCCCCGGTGAACTGCACGATCTCTTCGTCCGTGAGGTTGATGCCGTCGAACGTGATCGCCAGGTTGTCGAGCACGTTCACCGCCACC
>DATFEQ010000027.1:0-6071 GCA_035250905.1 Steroidobacteraceae bacterium | reverse complement strand
CCCCGGCCTCGTCCCCGCCTCCTGACTCCCGGGCCCCGCAACCCGCGGCGGCGATGAGGATCACGGCGAGCGCCAGCGGCCAGGTGCGGTGACAGGGGATCGAACACATGGAGGGCTCGGGCGAACGGTTGGCAGGTGGGCATCCGAGTATGTCATTGTTTTGTACACTTACGAAGGGATGGCCCGGGCGCGGTTCCCGCGGGCTCTTCAGGTACACTCGAAGCGCATGAGTGGCGAAAGAACCATAAAAAAATACGCCAACCGGCGGCTCTACGATCCCACGCTCAGCAGGCACGTCACGCTCGAAGACATCCGCGCGCTGATCGTGCAGGGCGAGAAGATCCGCGTGGTGGAGGACAAGACCGGCGAGGACATCACCCGCCTGATCCTGCTGCACGTGATCGCCGAGCAGGAACAGTTCGGCCAGCCTATGCTCTCGACGCCCCTGCTCGAATCGATCATCCGGCTCTACGGCAACTCGCTGCAGGCGTTCATGTCCCGCCACCTCGAGGAGAGCGTGGAGCAATTCCTGAATGCCCAGAACCAGGCGCCAGGCGATGTGCCGCGGCGAGGCAACGGGGACGGCGGCGGTAACGGCGCGGTCTGAGCGCGCTCAGTTCCTGAGCCGTTCGCTGAACCAACCCTCGATCAGCTTCAGCCGCTCCACCCGCTGGCTCGGCCTGCCTTCGCGGCTCATGCCGTGCGAGGAGTCCGGGAAGACCGCGAGCTTGGCGGGCTTCCTCAGCATCTTGAGCGCCGCGTAGAACTGCAACCCCTGGTCGAGCGCCGTGCGGTAGTCCGACTCGTTGTGGATCACGAGCACGGGCGTTTTCACCTTGTCGACCTGGCTCAACGGCGAGCGTGCCAGGTAGTCCGCGCTGTCGCGCCACGGAAAATCCCGGAACCAGTGCGTGACGAAGTAGTAGTTGAGATCCGAGGTGCCGACGAAGCTGTGCCAGTTGGTGACCGCGCGTTCCACGACCGCGGCCTTGAAGCGATCCGTCTGCCCGACCGTCCAGCTCGTGAGCAGTCCGCCGCCGCTGCCGCCGGCCACGCCGAGGCGCTCGGGATCGGCGATGCCGCGCTCGATCAGGAGATCGACGCCCCTCATGAGGTCGCGGAAGTCATCGCCTGGGTAGCGATACTGGATCACGTTGGCGAACTCGCCGCCGTAGCCGGTGCTGCCGCGCGGGTTGGTGATCAGCACCACGAAGCCCGCTTGCGCGAGCACCTGGAACTCGTGAAAAAAGCCGGTCCCGTACATCGCGTGCGGGCCGCCGTGAATGTAGAGGATGGTCGGGTAGCGGCGCGTGGCCTCGTAGCCCGGCGGCTTGATCACCCAGCCCTGGATGCGCTGGCCATCGAAGGAGTCGTACCAGAGCTCCTCGTACGCCGAGAAACCGCTCTCGGGAGCGAAACCCGCCGTGTGGCGCGACACTTCGCGCCAGCTCTCGCGCGCCGGAGTGGCGAGCGCGAACGAAATCACGTCGGCGGGACGCGTCGGCGCGCTGAAGACGCCCGCCACGACCCCGGTGCGGCTCACGGAGAACTCCCGCAGCTCGCCCTGGGTAAAGTGGGTGACGGGAGCGATGTCTCCTTTCGCAACCTCGACCGTGAAGAGCTGCGCCTGGCCGCGGTCGGCCGCGGTGAGCAGTAGGCGGCGCGAATCGGCGGACCAGGCGATGCGCTCGCCGCCGACGCGTGGCGCTGCCGCGTCGACCAGCAGGGTCTCGCCGACGTTGCGATCGAAGCTGGTCGCGAGCTGGCGGCTTTGCGAGCCATCCGCGCGCATGACGTAGAGATTGGTCACCGAGCTGCTGAGTGGCGGCTCGCGCAGGTCGTATCCCGTGTACGCGATCCACTTGCCGTCAGGCGACGGCACCGGGCCCTCGTCCGGTCCACGGCGCGAGGTGAGCTGCGTCAGCGTCGGCCCGCCCTCCGTCGGCACCGAGAAAATCTCGGAATCCTCCGCCTCGTATTCCGCATCCTCGCGGCGCACGGCGGTGAAGTAGATGTGCTTGCCGTCGCTCGACCAGGCCGGGTCTTCGGCGTCGAAGTCGCCACTCGTGATGCGCCGCGCGGGCTGTTTCGCGCCGCGATCCGCGGCCACCACCCAGATGTGCGTGCGCCTGACTCCGCGGTAACCGGGGGTGCCGTCGTTGCGATAGACGAGGCGCTCGGTGACGAACGCGGGCTTGGCGCGCGCGCCTTCTTTCGCCTGTTTGGCCGCGTCGGGTTCGAAGCCGGTGTCGCCCGCCAGCGCCGTGCTGGACGCAAACAGGATTCGCCTGCCGTCCGGAGACCAGGCAAAGGCGGCGACGCCTTCCGTGTCGGCGGTGAGCTGCCACGGCTCGCCGCCTTCGAAATCGAGCACGTAGACCTGCCGCTTGCCGCTGCGGTTCGAAGCGAACGCGAGACGCGCGCCGTCAGGCGACCAGCGTGGCGCCTCATCGTCGTGCGCACCGGAGGTGAGCTGGCGCGGGCTGGCATCTCCCTCCGCCAACCACAGGTCGCGATCGTAAGTATCGAGGTCGCGGTTGACGCGCACGTGCACGTACGCGATGCGTGTGCCGTCCGGTGAAATGCGCGCGTCGCCGACGAACTGCCAGTCGAGGAGCGACTCCGCGGTGAAGACGCGCGGCTCGGCCGCAACCGGAATTACCGCCGCCGCGAGCACGGCGGCCAACAACAACCTGAGTCTCAAAGCGTGTCCTCTGCCGGATCGTTCCGGCGTGCAAGCCGACCGCGACTCGACCGGTGGGCGCAATTCTTCACCGCCCACCGCCGGCTGACAACTCGTTATCATCGCGCGCATGCCGGACGTCGCGTTTCTCGGTCCCCAGTTCCAGGAGCCCAACCTCGCGGCCGCCCTGCGCCGCCTGCAGGTGCGCGGGACGCTGGTGTCGATCTCCGCCGGATGGCAGGAGCGCGAGGGAGAGATCGAGGAGTTGCACACCCACGTGGGGATGCCCGTCACCGACCTCGGTCTGTACGCGCGTGCCGAAGCCGTGCTGGCCTCCGATGCCGAGCTCGCAGTCGCCTATCGTCAGCGCCAGGCGCTGCTGCGCGAGCAGCAGGACCTGTACCGCCTGCGACTCACGCATGCCAAGGATGCGACGCGCGAGCTCATGGAGCGCGAGGGCGATCCGGCCCTCGTGCGCCCGGCGCAACGCGCGGCGTTGCGCGCCTTGCGCGCGCTGGATCGCGAGCATCTGCACGCGATCGAACGCGAGCACGCGAGTTTTCGGCGCCGTCTTCGCCCGCAGCAGCGCGCCAGCGTCGTGCCGCACATCCGCGAGCTGCGCGAGCTGATCGAGCCGGCCGCGGCCGTGCTGGTGGCGGGCGGCCATGTCGCCGTGCTCGCCAACCGGCTGCGGCTCTTCGACCTGCAGCGACTGCTCGCCGGCAAGACGCTGATCGCCTGGTCGGCGGGCGCGATGGCCCTGAGCGACTGCATCGTGCTGTTCCACGACCACCCGCCGCAGGGCGCCGGCAATGCCGAGGTGTTCGATTCCGGGCTCGGCCTGCTGCGGGGGGTGGTGGCGCTGCCGCACGCGCAGACGCGCATCGCGTTGCACGAAAGCGAGCGCGTCGCGATGTTCGCGCGCCGGTTCGCGCCGGCCCGCTGTCTCACGCTCGATCACGGGACGCTGCTCCATTGGCGCGCCGGCAAGCTCGCGGGCTCGGCCTCGTGCTGGCGTCTCACCCGCCAGGGCGTGCTCGACGAGGTGCGCGTCGCATGAGCGAATCGCTGCGCGAGCTCCTCGGCGGCGGCGCGCCGAGCGCAGCAGCGATCGAGCGGTTCATTGCGACTCACGAGTTCCCGCTGGTCGATCGTACCGGCGTCACGTTCGTCTACCGCGGTGCCGCCGATTCGGTCCTGCTGCGCTGCTGGATCCACGGGCTGCCTACCGCGCAGGCGCTCGAGCGCGTGGCCGACACCGATCTGTGGGTGTTGCGCATCGACCTGCCGCCCAACTCGCGCATCGAGTACAAGTTCGACGTAGTGCGCGGCGAGCGCAGCGAGTGGATCACGGATCCGCTCAATCCCCACAGGGCCGTGGATCCATACGGCGCCAACTCGGTCGCGCAGGGCTTCGGCTACGAGCGCCCGTCCTGGACCCTGCCCGACAGCGACTCACGACGCGGAGCCCTCGAGGAATTGCGCCTGAGCAGCGCAGCGCTCGGACGGGTGAGCCGCCTGTTGGTCTACGTGCCGGCGCGCTTCCGGCGCACGCGCCGCTATCCGTTGTTGATCGTGCACGATGGCGAGGACTACCTGCGCTTCGCCGACTTCAAGATCGTGCTCGACAATCTCATCCACCGGCTCGAGATCCCGCCGATGGTGGTGTGTCTCACGCAATCCGCGGATCGGCTGCACGAGTACGCGGGTGACGTCGGCCACGCGCGTTTCCTGAGCGAGGAGCTGCTGCCGCTCATGCGCGCGCACTACCCGTTGCTCGATGAGCCCGGCGGGCGCGGCCTCATGGGCGCCAGCTTCGGCGCGGTCGCTGCGCTCCACACCGCCTGGCGCTATCCGGGGTTGTACGGGCGGCTGCTGCTGCAATCAGGATCGTTCGCCTTCTCCGACATCGGCCACCACCGGCGCACGCCGGTGTTCGATCCGGTGGTGCGCTTCGTCAACGAGTTCCGCGAGCGCCCGGGCCAGGCCGCGGCCCGCATGTACCTCAGCTGCGGCATCTATGAGTCACTCATCTACGAGAATCGCTCGCTGGTGCCGCTGCTGAACGACCAGGGCATCCAGGTGCGCTACGAAGAGGTGCGCGACGGACACAACTGGGAGAACTGGCGCGACCGCCTGCGCGCGGGCCTGTCGTGGCTGTTCCCGGGGCCGTTGTGGATGGTGTACGAGTAGAAGCGTAATCTGTCGCCGACAAACCAATAACATCCCGCGCATGGCTCAAGTCACCCGCCACATCGGCCTCTCGCTCGGCGCCGACATCTGCTGGCCGATCTGCTACGAAGAGATCATGCGGCGGCTCAAGCTCGCCATTCCGTGGCAGGGCGACACGCTCGCCTTCGACGTCAGCCGGGTGACGATCGAGCCCTTCAACCTGCGCCAACCGTGCCGCTACGACCTGGTGATCGACCGCCTGACGCACTGGTATCACACCAGCCGCGAGTGGATAAAAAAGGCGGTGGTGCTCGACGATCTCTACGTGTTCAACAACCCGTGGTCGATCCAGGCGAACGAAAAGCACACCACTTACGGCGCGATGATGCGGCTCGGGCTGCCGATTCCGGAGACCTGGATGCTGCCGCCCAAGTCTTACGACAAGACTGCCGACCTCGAGCCCACGCTACAGCGCTACGCGCGGCTCTTCGATCTCGGCCAGATCGGCCAGCAGATCGGCTACCCGCTCTTCATGAAGCCGTACGACGGCGGCGGCTGGGTGGGCGTGAGCAAGATCGACGACGAGGCGGCGCTCAGGACGGCGTACGACGCGAGCGGCACCAAGATCATGCACCTGCAGGCAGGCGTGATCCCGTACGACATGTTCGTGCGCTGCGTCGGCCTGGGCCCCCAGACGCGCGTCGTCAACTACGACCCGTCGGCACCGCTGCACGATCGCTATCGCATGGATCATGGATTCCTCAAGCCCGAAGAACAGCGCGTGCTCGAGGACATCACGCTCACCATCAATGCGTTTTTCGGCTGGGACTTCAACTCCTGCGAGGCGCTCCTCAGGAAGGGCGAGTGGTACCCGATCGATTTCGCCAACGCCTGCCCGGACTCGCAGGTCACCTCGCTCCACTATCACTTTCCGTGGCTCATCAAGGCGAACCTGCGCTGGTCGATCTTCTGCGCCGCCACGCGGCGGCGCATGCGCAAGAATCTCGACTGGGAGCCGTTCTACGCCGTCGCGGCCGAGAAGGAAATGCCGTACCGCGAGCGCCTCTCCGCCTACGCGAAGATCGCGAACGAGCGGTTCGAGACGGCGCGGTTCGAGGAGTTCTGCGCCGTGGAGCTCGCCAACCTGGACGAGCTGGCCTGGGAGTTCTTCGCCACGCCGGTCGCGCGCGACGCCGTCCGCCAGAAGGTGGCCGCG
>DATFEQ010000068.1:0-7976 GCA_035250905.1 Steroidobacteraceae bacterium | reverse complement strand
TTTCACCAGGGAAAGCGCGACGCCACCCGCCGCCGGGCCCGCCGTCGCGTTCGGAGTCGACGCGGCGGCGGAACCCGGCGTGGGGTCGTGCCCCGATGGGTCCAAGCCATCAGAGCGAGCGCAGGAAGTTCAGAACTTCCTGCTGCTGCCGCGACGTCAAGCTGTTGAAGTTGCTGACGACCCGGTTCGCCTCGGAGGGTCCGAACTGCGAATTGCCGCTGCTCGCGTGCTCCTGGATGGCTCGCTTGAGATCACGCGTGCGCCCATCGTGCAGGAAGAACAGCCTCTGTCCGGCGACGCGATAACTGATTGAAAAGGTTTCAGGCGACTCGTCGCCGCGCGGAGACAGAGGAAAACCGGAGCGGACTCAGCTGCGCTGAGGAGCCGTCGGCCGCGATTCGCTGCGTGAGTTCGTGATCGTGCCCCGCGTCGCACGCCGGTCGACCCAATGCATCAGCGCTGCGATCACCACGAAGGTGATCGCAAAGAAAATGAGCTGCATGGCGCTCGGTTGGTCGTCGTACCCGATCAGGGCATGCAGCACGGCGCCGACGGCGCTCCCTTCCGGCAACCACGACGAGGAATTCCAGAGCGGCTCGATCAAGCCGGGCAGGACACCGGCTTGAACGAGGTAGCCGGCCGCCTGGCTCGCCATTCCGGCAGCGAGCAGCAGGATCATCCAGCTGGTCACCGTGAACAGATGCCTCGTGGGGATGCGCAGCAATCCGAAGTACATCAGCGCGCCTAGCGCGGCGCCGCCGGCGAGACCCAGCAGCGATCCCACCCAGAGCAGCAGGGGAGTGGTGCCACCCGCGGCGATGCCGTAGAGGAAAAGCACGACCTCCGAGCCCTCGCGCAGCACGGCGAGGCCTACCACGATCAGCAACATGCTGAGCGGCTTGACCCCGGCGCTCACCGCCTGGCCGACACTCTTCATCTGCTGCGAGAGCTCACGGCCGTGACTCTTCATCCAGACGTTGTGCCATCCGAGCATCACCGTCGCGAGCAGCAGCACGCCGGCGTTGAAGATCTCCTGTCCGACGCCCTCGAGCGCCATCGCGATGCCTTCGGCGAAGGCCGCGACCACCATCGATCCCACGACCCCGGCGGCCACTCCCGCGAGCACCCAGAGTCCGCGCCGCGGCACGCCGCGCGAAGCCGCGAGCACGATGCCGATGATCAGCGATGCTTCGAGAACTTCGCGCAGGACGATGATGAAGGCTTGCAGCATGGCGCTACTCGGCGATCAGCACGCCCTGCGCCGTGTCCATGTTGAACTCGCCGAAGAACTCGTACTTGCCGGGCTTCAGCGGCCCGACCATGACGACGATCTTGCCCTTGCCGGACACGATCTTTTCCCGATTGAGGCTGTAGCTTTCGAATTCCTCGGGGGTCGCATCCTGGTTCTCGACGAGCAGCTTGATCTTCTGTCCCGCGGGGACCTTGAGCTCGGCGGGAACGAAGCGATGGTCCTTGATCACGAGCTTGAACTCGAGGGGATCCGCCGCGAGGCTCGCGGTGCTCGCGAGAAAGCCGAGTAAGAAGGCGCCGATCGATAGCTTGAACATGGCAGTCCAGGTGGATGGTGCGACTGCGCAGGATAGTGCAGAAAATGCGAATGATTTGCAATTGGGTTTAGGTTTCTGCCAGTCCATTTTATAGATCAATATCTTGCGACTGAATACTCAGGCTATCTCGATGGCGGTGCCACGCTCTCGAAAGGCCAGCCGACGGCGACACCGGCGCGCGCGGCTTCGACTGCGGCGCGCGGCGAGGCGTTGACGAGATGCCCGGCGTCGCAGGCCCGCAGGTGCACCACGTCCGAGGCGCTGTTGCCGTAACCGGTGATCTGGCTGCCGTCGTAGCGCGCGCGCAGCGCCTCGACACCCAGCAGCTTTTCTTCCGCGCGTCGGTTCGGCGTCGTCAGCTCACCTGACAACGTCATGCCGTTCCAGCGTACGCCGGTGCAGATGGTCTCGTTGAACTTGAGGGCGCGGGCCACGGCGGGAACGTATAGATCAGGACTCGCCGACATCAGCACCAGGTAATCACCGCGCGCGCGATGCAAGGCAAGACGCTCGAGCGCCTCCGGGTACATGCCTCGCTCCACCAGGCGCCGGACGAAGCGCTGGTTCCAGCGCGCAACCTGCTCGCGCGAGACGCCGCGCAGACCCGCGACGATCAACGCTTCCTTGAGCACGCCGCGATCGCGATGCACGAACAAGTAACGCAGCGCCTGCCACGGCATCGCCAGAAGCCGTGGCAGGCGCAGCGGGTGGCGAAGGCAGAATCCGAGGACGTAGGGAAACAGGCTGTCACGCCGCGTGAGCGTGCCGTCGAGGTCGAAGAGGGCGATGCGCATGCGCCCCATTAAACCAAACACCGGCGCCGGCTGCCCGATTCTGCCCGGATTGCGCCCGCACTTCGCCACGATGCGGTTCTACGGTGGGGCGGGTGTGATTGACAGGGAGCCGGCGATGAATGCACCGCGTTTCTGGAATCCACTGCTCGGCAAGGCGCTCGCGATCGGCGGGCTCACGCTCGTCCTGCTCATGCCGCTCGCGCAACTGCGCGACCTGGTCTGGGAACGCTCGAGCATGCGTGAGCTCGCGGCGACGAGAGTAGCGGAAGGCTGGGGAGGCATGCAGAGCATCGGTGCGCCCATCCTCACGCTGCCGCTCGAGGTGGAGCGCGAGTCTCGTTTCCGCACGATCGTGCGCGTAGGGCGGTATCGGGTGCTCGCAGCCAATGCCGAGATCCGCGGCGAGCTCAAGACCGAGGAGCGCCACGTGGGCATCTACACAGTGCCCGTTTACCAGACACGCCTGCATATCGCTGCGGCATTTGCGCCAGCGAGCCTGACTCTGCCGGTCACCGAAGGCGAGACGTCGAACGCGCGCTGGGGGGAAGCGACCCTGTTCGTGCCCATCGGGGACCTGCGCGGCATCCGCGAAATTGTCACTGCGCGCTGGGGCGAGCAGGCGCTCAATCTGCAACCCGCGGAATACGACGGCCTCAAGGGCGTGAGTGCTCCGGTCGACGTGACGGCGTTGCGTGCCGGACAGACGCGCGAGCTACTGCTCGAGCTCGAGCTGGCCGGCACCCGCACGTTCCGTGCACTGCCGCTGGCCGGCGCGACCACCGTGCAACTGCGCTCCACCTGGCCGCATCCGAGCTTCGACGGCGCCGTTCTGCCGGCTTCTTACCAGCTGAGCGATAAGGGGTTCGACGCGCGCTGGCAGGTGCTCGAGCTCAATCGCGGCTTTGCGCAGTCGTGGATCGACCAGGACGTCCCCGCGCATCAGCTGATGGAGGCGGGCTTCGGCGTCAGCCTGTTCCAGCCGGTCGATATCTATCAGCGCAGCGAACGCGCGCTCAAGTACGCGGTGCTGTTCATCGCGCTCACCTTCATGAGCGTGTTCCTGTGGGAGCAGCTCACCGGCAACCGCATACACGCCATGCAGTACCTGTTGGTGGGTTTTGCGTTGTGCGTGTTCTACCTGTTGCTGATCGCGCTCAGCGAGCACGTTCGCTTCGCCTGGTCGTACCTCGCCGCGGCGGCCGCGCAGGCGCTGCTCATCGGCATCTACCTGGGCAGCGGACTCAAGAGCGGCCGGGTGGGTGTCATCGTCGCGAGTGGGCTGGGCGCTGTCTACGGCCTGCTGTACCTGCTGATCCTGTCCGAGAACTACTCGTTGCTGCTCGGTGCCACGCTCGTGTTCGCGGCGCTGGCCGCCATCATGTGGGTCACCCGCCAAACCGACTGGTATCACCTGAGTGACCGCGCACGACGCGCGATCGCCGAGCAGACGTGAAGTGGCCGAAGGACGCGATCAGGCGGCCTTGCCCGAGGCGAGCTGGCGCAGGACGTAGTGCAGGATGCCGCCGTGGCGGTAGTACTCACGTTCCTTGGGCGTGTCGATGCGCACGCGCGCTTCGAAGCGGATCGGTTTGCCGGTCGCGTGAGTCGCGGTGACGGTCACCACCTTCGCCTTGCCACCGTCGACGCCCGCGACGCTGTAGGTCTCCTGGCCGCTCAGCCCGAGGCTCTGGGGGTTCTCGCCTTCGCGGAACTGCAACGGCAGGACGCCCATGCCGATGAGGTTCGAGCGGTGGATGCGCTCGAAGCTTTCGGCGATCACGGCCTTCACGCCCAGGAGCATCGTGCCCTTGGCGGCCCAATCGCGCGATGAGCCGGTGCCGTACTCCTTGCCCGCGAGAATGAGCAGCGGCGTCTTCTCCTTCTTGTAGCGCATCGCCGCGTCGTAGATGCTCATCTGCTCGCCGCTCGGAACGTGCTGCGTCAGGCCGCCCTCGGTCCCGGGCAGGAGGAGATTGCGCAGGCGGATATTCGCGAACGTGCCGCGCATCATCACTTCGTGATTGCCGCGCCGCGCGCCATACGAATTGAAATCGACCGGCTTCACGCCGAGATCCATCAGGTACTTCGCCGCCGGGCTGGTCTTGGAGATGTTGCCCGCGGGGGAGATGTGATCGGTGGTCACGGAGTCGCCCAGCAGCGCCAGCACGCGCGCGCCGGCGATGTCGCCGACCGGGTCGGGACGCATGCTCATGCCGTCGAAGTAGGGCGGATTCTTCACGTAGGTGGAGGCGCTGTCCCAGGCGTAGATCTGACCGGCCGGCACCCTGATCGAGTTCCAGTGCTCGTCCCCGGCGAAGACGCTCGCATAGCTCTTGCGGAACATCGCCGGATCGACGCTCCGCAGGATCGTGTCCTGCACGTCGTGGTCGTCGGGCCACACATCCTTCAGATAGACAGGCTTGCCGTCGGTGCCGACCCCGAGGGGTTCGCTGGTGAGATCGACATTGAGTGAGCCCGCCAGGGCGTATGCGACCACGAGCGGCGGCGAAGCCAGGAAATTCATCTTCACTTCGGGATGGACGCGGCCCTCGAAGTTGCGGTTTCCGGAGAGCACCGCGCAACCCACGATGTCGCCCTGACGCACGCCTTCCGAGATTTCCGGCCGCAGCGGCCCGGAATTGCCGATGCAGGTCGTGCACCCGTAACCCACCGTGAAGAATCCAACCGCGCCCAGGTCGTCGAGCAGATTCGCCCGCGCCAGGTAGTCGGTGACGACGCGTGAACCCGGCGCCAGGCTCGTCTTGACCCATGGCTGGGCGACCAGCCCGCGCTGGCGTGCATTACGCGCGAGCAGTCCGGCGCCGACCATCACCGCGGGATTCGACGTGTTGGTGCAGCTCGTGATCGCGGCGATCAGTACCGCGCCGTCCTTGAGCTCGAACGTGGCGCCGCCCACAGTTACCGTCGCCTGGCCGGTCGCCGTGGGGTTCTTCTCGGCACGCTCCGCCGCCATCTTTTTCTGGTGCGCCTGATAGGTCGCCTTGGCCGTGCGCAATGGCACCCGATCCTGCGGGCGACGTGGCCCCGCGAGGCTCGGCTCAACCGTGCCGAGATCGAGCTCGAGCACGTCGGTGTACTGCGCGGCGGGCTGGCCGTTCTCACGCCACAGGCCCTGGGCCTTTGCATAGGCGGCCACGCGCTCGATGTGTTCCGGCGTGCGGCCCGAAAGCTCGAGGTAGCGCAACGTTTCCGCGTCGATCGGGAACATGGCGCAGGTGCTGCCAAATTCGGGCGACATGTTGGCGATCGTGGCGCGATCGGCGAGCGGCAGGGCCGCCAGGCCGTCGCCGAAGAACTCCACGAACTTGTCGACCACGCCTTTCTTGCGCAGCATCTCGGTGACCGTGAGCACGAGATCGGTCGCCGTCGCGCCCGGTTTGAGGCTGCCGTTGAGACGGAAGCCGATCACCTGCGGAATCAGCATGGTCACGGGCTGACCCAGCATGGCCGCTTCCGCCTCGATGCCGCCCACACCCCAGCCGAGCACGCCCAGTGCATTGACCATGGTCGTGTGCGAATCGGTGCCGACCAGCGTATCCGGGTAGGCGAGGCGCACGCCGTCCTGCTCGTCATCGAACACCACGCGAGCGAGATGCTCGATGTTGACCTGGTGCACGATGCCGGTGTTCGGAGGCACGACCTTGAAGTTGTCGAAAGCGGTCTGCCCCCAGCGCAGGAACGCATACCGCTCGAGGTTGCGCTGGAACTCGATCTGGTTGTTGATCGAGAGCGCGCGCGGCGAGCCGTATTCATCCACCTGCACGGAATGATCGATCACGAGCTCCGCGGGCGCGAGCGGGTTGATTTCCTCGGGCTTGCCACCCAACCGGGTCATCGCTTCGCGCATGGCGGCGAGGTCCACCACCGCGGGTACGCCGGTGAAGTCCTGCATGATCACGCGCGCCGGCGTGAAGGAAATCTCGTAGCTCGGCTGTGCGTTTGGATCCCAGGCGAGCAACGCCTCTATGTCCGCCCGCGTGACGTTCACCCCGTCCTCGAAGCGCAACAGGTTCTCGAGCAGCACCTTGAGCGAGAAGGGCAGGCGCTCTACGCGCTGCGCGCGCAGCGCGGCAAGGCTGAAGATTTCGTAGGTGCGGCCACCGACCTGCAATGACGTGCGGGTCTTGAAACTGTCTCGCATGGACCCTCCGGGGGCGGCCCGGAGCGCGGGCCGGGCGAAGTGCGCACCAATTATATCGGCATCGCCCTCGCCAAAGCACTCGACGCGGCGCCCGCCGCCGGTTGCGCGAGTGCGCTGGAAATCACGGCGCCGCCCAGGCATTCCTCGCCCGCGTAGAACACGGCCGATTGTCCCGGCGTGATGGCCCGCTGCGGCGTGTCGAAGGTGATGCGTGTGCTGTCCGCATCGAACTCCACTGTGCAATCCTGCTCGGCCTGTCGATAGCGCGTCTTCACCGAGCAGCGCAGCACGCGCCCATGGGGCAAGGGCGAAATCCAATGCGGCGCTTCCGTGCGCAGCGCGCTCGCGTAGAGCAACGGATGCTCGCTCCCCTGAACCACGGTGAGCACGTTGCGCGCGGGGTCCTTCGCCGCCACGTACCAGGCCGCTTCCGCGCCACGCGCGAGCCCGCCGATACCGAGCCCCTGGCGTTGGCCGAGCGTGTAGTACATGAGCCCTTCGTGACGACCCACTACCTCGCCAGCGGCGGTCTCGATGAATCCGGGCTGCCCTGGCAGATAGCGCGACAGGAATTCCCGGAACGGACGCTCGCCGATGAAGCAGATGCCGGTGCTGTCCTTCTTGTCATAGACCGGCAAAACCGCCTCGCGCGCGAGCTCTCGTACGGCGCTCTTTCTCAGATGTCCGATCGGGAACAGGATGTGCGCAAGCACGTCGCGATCGATGGAGTGCAGGAAGTAGCTCTGATCTTTCGTCGGGTCGCAGCCCTTGAGCAGGCGATGGTGGAGGCCGTCGCTCGCGATGCGCGCATAATGACCGGTCGCGAACAGCGTCGCGCCCAGCCGGCGGGCATACTCGAAGCACACGCCGAACTTGATCTCGCGATTGCAGAGCACGTCGGGATTGGGCGTGCGGCCGGCATGGTACTCGCGCAGGAAGTCGGCGAACACGCGCTCGCGGTACTGCGCCGCGAAGCTCACTTTGTGGAGCGGGACCTCGAGCACCTCGCAGACGCGCCGCGCATCCTGGTAGTCATCGGCCGCCGTGCAATAGCCTTCCTCGTCCTCTTCCCAGTTGCTCATGAAGAGCCCCTGCACGCGATAGCCCTGCCGTTGCAGCAGCAGCGCGGCTACGGCGGAATCCACTCCGCCCGACAGGGCTACGATGACCAGGGGGTCCCGGGATGTCATGCCCTCCATTTTATAGGAGGGTCGCGACTTGCCACGCGCCGGCCTCACACGACAGCGGCACGCGCCTCGATGGCTTCGGGTGGCACCTGGTGCAGGAGCGACAGCGGGTAGCGCGCACCGACCAGCCAGTCGTCAACGCAGCGCATGACCAGCGGTGAGCGCAGACGGCTCGAGTGCGCCAGCAATTGCGCACGGGAGAACCAGTGGGTGCTCACGATGCCGGTGTCGAGCTCGCGTGCGGGCTCTTGCCGCAGCAACGCCC
>DATFEQ010000012.1:0-2964 GCA_035250905.1 Steroidobacteraceae bacterium | reverse complement strand
GACGACTGCGACCCCAGTGCCGGCGTGTTCGACGCGAGCATATCCGCGCTCGCCGATGAGGTGCGCGCGCTGCGAGAGGAGCTTGACCAAACGGGTGACCCGCTGCAGTACGCGCGGCGCCAGGAGAACGCCGAACTACGCGCCGAGGTGGGCCGCGTCAATGACCAAATCCGCGCGCTGCGCGCCGAACTCGCCGAGGCCCGCCGTAACGTCGACCTGTTCCGCGAAGCTTCCGAGGCGGCGGAGCTGCGCGTGGTGGAGCTGCGGGCGGACCTGGAGAGGGCCAGCATCGACATCGAGGAGGCCCTGGAAGCGCGCGACAAGTGGCACCAGCTCGCCCTCGAGCAGAAAGCAGCGGTTGAGCGCGTCGAGTCGCTGCTGCAGGACAGCGAGGGCGAGCCTTTCGAGTCGATTTTCACGTCCAGCATCCGAGCGGCGATTCGGGGTGACGAATGATCGCGCTGCGCGAGGAGGTGGACAAGGCCCTTGAGCTTGTCGACCGAGAAGGCGAGGCCCGGAAGGAGCGTACAGGCAGGACCGCTCTGTGGGCGCCCGACATGGCGCAGATCATTCTGGCCGCCGAGGTCCGCCGTCTGCGTGCTGCTCTTGAGATCGAGAGCAACGCGCTCGTGCTTGCCAACGATTCGTTGGGGCGTCTTCGCTTCGAGCGCGACGAGCTGCGGGAGCAACTCGGTCGTGAGCGCGGCGCTCTCAAACCGGTGTTGCGCAGCCAGATCGAAGATCTCGAAGGTGAGATCGCCATTCTGAAAGAACAGCTGTCTCGCAAAGAGCTGGAGCGGTGGAACTGGGAGCAGTCGTACACGCACATCAAGCGCGACGTGCGCGAACTGCTCGAAGCGCTGCCAAAGCGCGCGTGGACCGAGCACGTCACTGGCGCGCTGCAACGCCTGAAAGCGAGGGTGTCGTGATCGTCGTCGACATTCTGCGGGCGGTGCAGTCGCTCGTGCAACTGCGACTGGCCGAGTTGGCATTCGGAAACACGCTGCTCGCCCTGCGCGAGCGCCGCGGCGAGCTGGAGCCTTGGGAGGTGTGCACGTGCAGCGCGTCAGGTAACCCGCCGTGGCACGACCACAGCTGCCCGAGGGATGCCGCCGACGGTGCGGCCTGCTGGCTGAACCACATCGACTACCGGTGCAGAGGCTGCGACTACTCGTGGGATCTCTGCTGGTCGATCAAGCCGCCAGCGATCAAGTGCTGCCCCGACTGCTCGCACGAACGGACGGAGAGCGAGCCATGACCGCGCCGGCCGAAGACCTCGAGCGCGAGCTAGCCGAACTCGACGCGCTCGCGGCTACCATCCGGGAGCGCGTCGCCAAGCTCCGAGAGCGGCGCGCTAGCCCCGTTGTTGACCGCGAGCCGCCACCCGAGGCATACGCGCGAGTGATGGCACGACGCCGCAGGCGAGGTCGTTGATGGGTCGCTCCGCTACAGGCTCGGTCCGGTTCGTTCGCGGCAAGTGGATCGCCTACGTCCGCCGCGAATACCTCGGCAGCTTCGACTCGCAGCAAGAAGCGCAGGACACGGTCAACGCGTCGCTGCGCATCGACTCCGACCGTGCGCCTGACTCGCTGCGCGTCTGGGGCGAGCGGTGGATGGACGAGCGCGAGCTGGGCGGCGACACCCGCGGCATCGACCAAGAGCGCAGCGTCTGGGACCAGCACATCGCGACCGCCGCGTTCTACGACTGGCCGCTCCGGAAGGTGCGCCCGGCGGACGTGCAGAAGTGGCTCGTGGCCGTGTCGCAGAAGGAGTCGATCGTGGTGACGCGCCGGAAGGTCGGCGGCGAGTGGGTGATCGAGCGCAAGCGGAGCGGCCACCGTGTTTCACGGCAAACAGTCGTGCACGCGCGGCGGCTCCTGACCGGCTGCTACCGAGCCGCCTGCGTCGCTGGCAAGGTCAGCCAGAACCCGGTGCACGAGGTGATCACGCCCAAAATGGCGACCGTGACCGAGGATGACGAGAGCTGGACGTTCCTGCTCGCCGGCGAGATCGATAAGCTGTTTGCGTCCATCGCCGAGGCCCGACGCGCCGCGTTCTATCGCGCGTGGTACTCGGTGGCCATCTACGGCGGGCTGCGCCTGGAGGAGATCAAGGGCCTACGCTGGGAGGACGTGCGCGACGGTGAGCTGCGCGTTCGACGCTGCGCGCGCGGCGGACGGACCGCGCCGCTGAAGGAGCGTTCGAGCCGGCGGAACGTGCCCATGCTGCGCCCCCTGCGCGAGGCCCTACACGTATGGCAGCGGACGGGCGGAGCGGTGAAGGCTCGCGGCCTCGTGTTCCCCAGCGACCACGGCAGCCCGTACGGCGACAGCTACGATGCGTCGTGGGAGACGCAGTGGCGGCGCAAGTCAGGCTGCCGGCCCTCGGTCCGTCACCACGACCTGCGCCACACGTGCGGGTCACACCTGGTCATGGGGACCTGGGGACGCGCCTTCGAGCTTCACGAGGTCCGCGACTGGCTCGGGCACAGCGACGTCCAGACCACGCAGCGCTACGCACACCTTGCGCCTGGAGCGCTGCATGCGGTCGTTCGGGAGATGGAGCAGCAGAAGCCGAATCGGAAGGAGTGGGAGCAATGATGCACTGGGGATGGGTATGGTTCGCGCTCAACGTGGCGTGGTTTTGGGCAGACCTGCTGCCGGTGAGGGTGGGCGGTACCGGCAGCTTTCTGTGGGGAATCCTTTGCGGCTGCGTGCTCGCGGCCAGCATCGATGAGTCGCTGAAGCACTGGGCGTCGAGACGAGTAAACCGCACAAGTCCGAAAACGCGCCCTATCCCACCGACATGACTCGCGAATGCTTCGGCTCCGGAGGCCAACGCTCTATCCAGCTGAGCTAATCGCGCGTGGGCGGAATCACTACGGATTCTCGTATCGTCAGTCAAGCACGTTCGGTTTATTTTCGGTTTTGGAGGAAGCGTGGACAGCATCGACGACCTACTGAG
>DATFEQ010000001.1:0-2124 GCA_035250905.1 Steroidobacteraceae bacterium | reverse complement strand
AGGAGATCGTGCATGAATCGAACTGCCTGGTCTCGTTCCATATTTCGACTCCGTCAGCGAGTGTGCGCCCCGGGCTGATAGCTGTCTTACTTGAAATTGTCCTTGTTCGCCGCCTTGGTGCGCGCTTCGTCCACCATGATGACGTTGCGCCGGACGAGATCCGTCAGGTTCTGGTCGAGCGTCTGCATGCCGAAGCCCTGGCCGGTCTGGATCGCCGAGTACATCTGCGCCACCTTGTTCTCGCGGATGAGGTTGCGGATCGCGGGCGTGCCGATCATGATCTCGTGCGCGGCCACGCGCCCGGCGCCGTCCTTGGTCTTGCACAGCGTCTGCGAGATGACCGCGCGCAGCGATTCGGAGAGCATCGCCCGCACCATTTCCTTCTCCTCCGCGGGAAACACGTCGATCACCCGGTCGATGGTCTTCGCGGCAGAGCTCGTATGCAGCGTGCCGAACACCAGGTGGCCGGTCTCGGCAGCGGTCATCGCCAGCCGGATGGTTTCCAGGTCGCGCATCTCGCCTACCAGGATGACATCGGGATCCTCCCGCAGCGCGCTGCGCAGCGCGTTGGCGAAGGACAGCGTGTGCGGGCCCACCTCGCGCTGGTTGATCAGGCACTTCTTCGCCTCGTGCACGAATTCGATCGGGTCCTCGACCGTCAGGACGTGGCCATGCTCGGTCTCGTTGATGTAGTTGACCATGGCCGCAAGCGTCGTGGACTTGCCGGAGCCCGTGGGGCCGGTCACCAGCACGATGCCGCGCGGGTTCTCCGAGATCTCCTGGAAGATCTTCGGCGCCTTCAGGTCCTCGAGCGACAGCACCTTCGAGGGAATCGTGCGGAACACCGCGCCCGCGCCGCGCTGCTGCACGAAGGCGTTGACGCGGAAGCGCGCGAGATTGGGGATCGCGAACGAGAAGTCGCACTCGAGGTTCTCCTCGTAGAACTTGCGCTGGCCGTCGTTCATGATGTCGTACACCATCGCGTGCACGTCCTTGTGCTCCATCGCGGGCAGGTTGATGCGCCGCACGTCGCCGTGCACGCGGATCATCGGCGGCAGGCCCGATGAGAGATGCAGGTCGGAGGCCTTGTTCTTGACGACGAATGCCAGCAGTTCGGAGATGTCCATCTATAATCCTCCAGTCGCGCGAGCGGTCAGACGTATGACATGAAGAGTTTAGGCTAACCTTTTGATTTTGCGCCCAACACCTGGCGCGTTACGACTCGCGAAATTATGGACTCAATCGCTGCCAACTTGCAAGCAGTTCGAGCACGGATCGCGCGTGCGGCACAATCCGCGCGTCGCAATTCCACCGACATACTGTTGCTCGCGGTGAGCAAGACATTCCCCGCGGGGCGCATCGAGGAAGCCTACGCAGCCGGCCAGACCGCGTTCGGCGAGAACCACGCGCAGGAAGCCGTGGAAAAAATCACGGTCCTCGCCGCCCTGCCCCTGGAATGGCATTTCATCGGCCCGATACAGGGCAACAAGACCCGTCTCATCGCGCAGCACTTCGCGTGGGCGCACGGCGTGGAGCGGGAGAGAATCGCCGGGCGCCTGAACGCGGCGCGCGCGGAGGGCAT
Source organism: Steroidobacteraceae bacterium (assembly GCA_035250905.1). Classification (GTDB taxonomy): domain Bacteria; phylum Pseudomonadota; class Gammaproteobacteria; order Steroidobacterales; family Steroidobacteraceae; genus DATBVX01. The sequence continues at coordinate 542 of DATFEQ010000001.1, read as the reverse complement.
GCCCCCGCTCAACGTCTGCATCGAGGTCAACGTGAGCGGGGAGCCGACCAAGAGCGGGGTCGCGCCGGGCGAGGAGGTGAAGCTTGCCGATGCGATCGCACGCCTGCCGCGGCTCAAGCTGCGCGGATTGATGGCCCTTCCGGAGCCGACCGCGGACGCGGCGCTCCAGCGCCGGCGCTTCGCCCTGCTGCGCGAGCTGAAGGAAGGGCTCGTCGCGCGCGGCCACGCGCTCGATACGCTCTCGATGGGCATGTCCGACGATTTCGAGGCGGCGATCCTGGAAGGCGCCACGATCGTGCGCATCGGCACCGCCATCTTCGGCGAACGCGGTCGGTTAACATACGCCTCATGAAGATCACGTTTATCGGCGGCGGCAACATCGCGAGCGCCATCGTTGGCGGCCTGCTCCGCAAGCGCTGGCCGCGCCGGGCGATCCAGGTGGTGGAGGTTGCGCCCGCCGCGCGTACCCGGCTCGCGCGCGCATTCAGGGTGAGGGTCTGTCCCGCGCTCGATGCCCGCGCCGCGGCGAGCGACTGCATCAT
>DATFEQ010000093.1:0-14709 GCA_035250905.1 Steroidobacteraceae bacterium | reverse complement strand
GATTCCGATTCTCGATGATGCGCTCGCGGAGCCTGGCGAAAACTTCACAGCGACGCTCTCGACGCCCACTGGAGGCGCTACGTTGGGGACGCCCTCAACCGTGACGATCGCGATCGCCGATAACGATTCGCCCGGTACACTGCAACTGTCGGCGGCCAGCTTCGCTGCGGCGGAGGGCACACCCACACGAACGATCACGGTGACCCGAACGAATGGCAGCGTGGGCGCGGTTACCGTGAACTATTCGACCAGTGACGGCACGGCCCTCGCGCCCGGCGACTACACGAACGCGGTCGACACGTTGTCGTGGAATTCGGGCGACTCCACTGCGAAGTCTTTCAACGTCACGATCATCGATGACCAGGTGGCCGATCCCAACGAAAGCTTCACAGTGGCCCTGGCGGGACCGTCGGGCGGAGCAACGCTGGGCAGCCCCTCGACCGCGACGGTGACGATCACCGACAACGATGGCGGTGGCGGTGGGGGAGGTAACACCAGCAGCGGCGGCGGCGGTGCCGTCGATCTCGGCCTGATCCTGATGGCAATCGCCTGCGCTCTGCGCGACTACCGTCGCTGGCAGGGCATTCACCGGGGCGGCCGCGCATCAGCCTGAGATGCAGAAGAACATCATCATTCTCACCTATGGATTGTCTGGCAGCTCCGTGCTGACGGGGCTTCTGGTGCGCGGCGGCTACTGGCCGGGCGCCAAGACCTACGTGAAGCCGGATTACGACACGTTCGAGAACGTGCGGCTCATTGAGCTCAACAAGCAGCTGTTTGCGGCGGCGAACTTCAGCGGCAACTACGAGAACAGCTACTCGCCAGAGGCCCTGCAGGCGGTCGCCGATCTGCGCAGCAAGGTCGATCCGGCACCGTTCCGGCAGCTCATCGCCGAATGCGACCAGCATCGCCCGTGGATCTGGAAGGATCCGCGCCTGTGGTTGACGATCCGCTATTGGGCGGACCTGCTCGACCTCGAGAACATTCAGTTCGTCCTGCTGACGCGCACACCGCTACAGTCGTGGATCTCCTACAACCTGCGCCGCCAGGTGCAGTCATACGGCTATGCGCAGCGCTACTGCAGACAGATCGAAGCCGCCATCGAGCAGTTCCTCGACGAACGCGGACTCGAGCGGCACGAGATCCTGTTCGATGATCTGATCGTGCGGCCGGAGGCGACGCTCGAGCGCCTCAATGGTTTCCTCGGCACGCAGCTCACGCCTGCGGACCTGCAGGCGGTCTACAACCAGCCGCTGCGCCGTGCGCCGCGCAGCACGCTCGACCTCGTCAAGGCCGCCATGATCTACGCTCGCAACTATGGCGAGCGCCAGCGCTGATTCTCCACGCGGGCATCTGCTGCGCGGCTCGGCATGGATGATCGCGATGCGCTGGGCGACCCGTGCGCTCGGCCTCGTCAGCACCATCGTGCTCGCACGCCTGCTCGCGCCCGAGGACTTCGGCGTGGTGGCCATGGCGATGGTGGTGATCGGCTTCCTCGAAGTGTTCACCCAGACGGGGGTCGACCTGGCCCTCATCCGCGATGCCAACGCCACCCGCGAGCACTACGACACCGCGTGGACGTTCGAGATCCTGCAAGGCGCCGGCCTTGCGCTCGCCTTGCTGGTCGCGGCACCGCTCGCGACGCGCTACTTCGGCGACCCACGCGTGCTCGCCGTGATGCAGCTCCTGTCGCTGCGAGCCGTCATCGGCGGCTTCGAGAACATCGGCGTCGTGGCGTTTCGCCGCGAGATGAATTTCGATCGCGAGTTCTGGTTCGGCGTGATCAAGAAGATGTGCATGGTCGCGCTCACGGTCGGCGCTGCTTTTGCCTTTCGCAGTTACTGGGCGCTGGTGATCGGCCTCGTCGGCGGCCGCGTGCTCGACGTGCTCATCAGCTTCATCATGCATCCCTACCGCCCGCGCCTGACGCTCGCGCGTTTCGGCGACCTGTGGGGATTCTCGCGCGGGCTGCTGCTCGCGCGCATCGCCAATCTCGCCAACCGCAAGCTCGATGAGTTCATCGTGGGCGGGCAGGCCGGCACGGTGGCGATGGGCAACTACTTCATCGCCTCGGATATCGCCACCGCGCCCGCCGAAGAAGTGGTCCTGCCGATGTCGCGCGGCATATTCCCCGTGTATAGCCGCCTGCAGGACGATCGCGTGCGGCTGGCGGAGAGCTTCCTCACGGTGTTGCGTACCACGGCCTACCTGTGTGTGGCTGCGGGTCTCGGTGTGTCGGCGGTGGCGCCCGAGCTCGTGCCGCTGCTGCTGGGCGAGAAGTGGCTCCCCGCCGTGCCGCTCATGCAATGGCTCGGCATCTGGGGTGCGCTGATGGGCGCGACGCTCGCACTCGACCCGCTGCTCCTCGCGACCGGACGCAGCGGATTGCTGGCGTCTATGAAGTGGGTGCAGCTCGCAGTCCTTGCCCCGGCGCTCGTGTACGGCGGCCTGGCGAGCGGCGTGGTGGGCGTCGCCGCCGCAAAAACCCTGGTGATGCTTGCGATGCTGCCGCTCTTCCTGATCTGGATTGCGCGCGCGGAGCGCCTGCCACTGGGGCAGATGTTCGCCGCGATCGCCCCGGCTTGTGGCGCCGGGATCGCGATGTACGCGGCTGTGCTCAGCGTCGCGGACCAGCTGGGGGCACAGCCCGGATGGCTGCGCGTGATCGCAGAGGTGGCGACCGGCGCCGTCACCTACGTCGGCATCGTGCTCGGTTTCTGGTACTTGCGCGGTGCGCCGCCGGGTCCGGAGCGGGAAGTGGTCGAGCGGCTGCGGCGCGTCCTCGCGCGCAGCTGATATCCGGGTCGCGGGTCCGGCCGTCAGCGGGCCTTGAATTCGTCGGGCGTGAGCTGGTGTCGTGACAGCAGCTTGTAGAAATCGGTGCGGTTGCGCTTGGCGAGCCGTGCCGCCTGGCTCACGTTGCCATTCGTGATCTGCAGCAGCTGCGACAGGTAACTGCGCGTGAACTCGTCGCGTGCCTCGTCGAACGAGGGCAACCGCGACGGCGAACCGCCGAGCGACTGCTGCACCAACTCCGCGTTGATGATGGGCGTGCGCGACAACGCCACGTTCTGACGCACGACGTTGTGGAGCTGGCGGATGTTGCCCGGCCACTCCGCGGTCGCGAGCAGCTCGACGGCCTCCGGCGCGTAGATCTTGCGCGTGCCGGATTCACGCGTGATCTGCTCGAGGAAGTGCGCGACCAGCAGCGGGATGTCCTCGCGCCGCTTGGCGAGCGGCGGCATCTCGATGTGCACGACGTTGAGCCGGTAGAAGAGATCCTCGCGGAAACTGCCGTTGGTGAGCAGCTGCTGCAGTTCACGGTGGGTCGCCGAGATCACGCGCACGTTGACCGGGATCGCTTCGGTGCTGCCGACCGGGCGTACCTGGTTCTCCTGCAGCACGCGCAGCAGCTTGACCTGCAGCCGCATCGGCATGTCGCCGATCTCATCGAGCAGCAGCGTGCCGCCGTCGGCCGACTGGAAGAGGCCCTTGTGCGAGCGGATGGCGCCCGTGAAGGAGCCCTTCTCGTGACCGAAGAGCTCGGACTCGAGCAGGTCCTCCGCCATGGCGCTGCAATTGATTGCAACGAATGGCTGATCGTGGCGCGGGCTCGCCCGATGTATGGCACGGGCCATCAGCTCCTTGCCGGTGCCGCTTTCGCCCGAGATCAGCACGCGCGCGTCGGTGCCGGCGACCATGTGCGCCTGTGCGAGGCGCTCCTCCATCAGCGGGCTGCGCGTGATGATCTCCACGCGCCAGTCCTCGTCGGATTGTGGAAAGCCAGAAATCCTGAGCGCCTTGTCCACCTGCGCCAGCAGTTCCGCTTTGTCGACCGGCTTGGTGAGGAAGCCGAACGCGCCACTCTGGGTCGCATGGACGGCATCCGGGATGGTGCCATGGGCCGTCAGGATGATGACCCGCAGGCCCGGCCAGCGACTCTGCAGTTCCTTGAGCAGACCGATGCCATCCATCTGGTCCATGCGCAAGTCGGTGATCACCAGATCCGGCCGGAACCGGGCGGCGGCGCTCAGCGCCGCCATGGCGCTTTCCACCGCCTCGACGTCATAGTTCTCCGCGCGCAGGCGAATGGTGAGCAGCCTGAGCAGCCCGGGGTCGTCGTCCACCACCAGAATCCGGGCCTTTCGCTTGCTTGTGGAACTCAAGGTTGGGCGCTCACCGGATGGAAGGCCAGCCGGGATTATAGCGTGCCCAACGGCATTTCAGGGCGAGCGATTACTGTCGGACGGTGAGCGCTCGACAATGGAGCGCTCGATGCGCTTGATCTCGTCGAGCTTGGCCTGGGCTTCGGCGAGCGCCTTCTTGAGGCGCGTGTTTTCCTCGATCTCGGCCTGCAATCGTCGGTTCGTGGAGGCACTGCGCTCGCGCTCGATGCGTGCCGCATCGCTCTGCAAGCGGGCGTTCTCGGCCTGCAGGATCAGGCGTTGCTCGGCGTCGCGCAGGCAGACCCAGGCCAACGCCCGCTCGGCCGGCAGGAGAGTCTCCGGTCGTGCCAGCAGTTCCGTGAGCAATTGTCGCGCAGCGGCGGGATCCGCCTGGCCATGCCCGGGCGTGGCAAGCGCGAGCGCGTAACTCAGGCGGTTGCTGGTCGTGGGCGTGAGATCGGCGGCGTCGCGCGCTGCGCGCACGATCTCGGCCTGTTCCGCGGGCGTCGCCTGCGTCAGGTGCGCCATCATTTCCAGGTGGGAGCCGATCACGGCGAGCGATGGGTCGCTCTGCTGGACGGGCGCGGGAGTCGGGTCTTCCTGCGTTGCCGGGATCAGCGTGCAGCCCGCGCCCAGGACGGCGCACAGCAGCGCCAGTGATCGCCGGCCGTTACGCCGCATGTGCGGACTCCCCCGACGTGGAGGAAGTCGGTTGCCGCAACGGCAGACGAATGCGGAAGTGCGCGCCAGCGAACTGCCCGTCGACCAGCTCGATCGCCCCACCATGGGCATGGACGAATTCGATGACCACCGACAGGCCGATACCGGTGCCCTTCAGGGGCCCGCCCTGGGGCGACTTGCCCTGGTAGAACGCCTCGAAAATCCGCCCGCGCTCTTCCGGCGGGATACCGGGGCCCGTGTCGGCGACGTCGAGCACGAGCTGGTCGCGCGCGCCGTGCGCGTGGATGTGAATCGTGCCGCCATGGGGGGTGAACTTGATCGAGTTCGACAGCAGGTTGTCGAGGATCAGCTTGACCTTGCCGCGGTCCGCGGCAATGGTCACATCCTCGACCCGCACGTCGAGACGCACGCGCTGGCCGACCAGCGTGAGCTGTTGGCTCTCGAGCACGGACTTCACCAGCGGACGCAGGCGGAACTCGCTGACGTCGAGGCCGACGCTACGTGCCTGCCACTCGCTGAAGCTCAGCAGGTTCTCGATCAGCCGCTGCAGCTTCATGCCGTTCTCGCGCAGGATGGCGGTCACCTCGCGCTGGTCGTTGTCGAGCTGACCGACCGCGCCGTCGAGCAGCAGCTCCGTGCCCTCGCGGATGTTGGCGAGCGGCGTCTTGAGCTCGTGCGACATGTGCCGCAGGAAGCGATTCTTTTCCTGGGCGAGCTCGAGGAGGCGCGTACGCAGCCACTCGAGCTGCCGCCCGAGCGCCACCAGGTCGTTCGGACCGGACACCTTGATCGGCCGTGAGAACGTGCCGCGGCCGAGCTCGTTGATCACGCGATCGATCTGCCGCAACGGGCGCAGCAACAGCAGCGTGAAGACCAGGATCAGCATCAGCGTGCCGGGAATCAGCGCCGCGGACTGCCAGAAGAGGCTGCGCTGCGCCTCCTCGGTCGCGCGCTGCAGCGTCGCGAGTTGCTCGTCGATTTGTCGGCGGCTGGTTTCGGCGAGTGCGGTCGCCGTTTCCCACAGTCGCGAAAAATTGCCCACCGCCTGCAACAACTGCGGGCTGCGGGGCCCGCTGGTCGTGAGCGTCTGCCGGATGGCCACGCTCTCGGAGCGCAGCATCTGCAAGCGCGCGTCGCTGGCTGCGTCGTGATTCAACTTGCGCAGGCCCTCGAGCGTGTCCTGGAAGCGCTCGTGGTTCTGGCGATAGATCTCGAGCAGCTCCCGGTCGGCGATCACCTGGTAGAGGCGGGCGTTGCGCTCGAGGGACGCGATCTGCTCGAACAGCAGCTGGTTGTAGCGCGTCGCCTGCACGCCCTGCACCACCAGCGTCTCGCTGCGCTCGGCCAGCCGGCGGATCTGCACCGCGGCGTTCACGACGGCTATCAGCAACGGGACGGCCACCAGGCCGAAACCCAGCAACATCAGCCCGCTCAGCGATCGGGGCTTGCTCAGACGCATGGGCCTTGGATTCTAGCAGCCGAACCCGCTGGCGACGGGTCGTTCACGGCGTCGTTTTGAGGTCGGGGTCACAACAAACGCGACGTTCACCGCCACGGTTGCGCCTGCAGGCGGCGTTCCCACTCGAGCGAGCTCTTCACGATGATCTCGAGGTCATCAAACCGGGGCGTCCAGTTCAGCAACCCCCGCACCTTGTCGGCGCGCGCGATCAGCGTCGGCGGATCGCCCGGCCGGCGTGGCTCCTCGCGAATCTGCAGGCGCCGTCCGGCGACCTTCTCGACCATCGCCAGCACCTCGCGCACGCTGTAGCCGTGCCCGTAGCCGCAATTGACGGTCGAGGATTCGCCGCCGTCGCGCAGGTACGAAAGCGCGCGCAGGTGCGCGTCGGCCAGATCCTCGACATGGATGTAATCGCGCACGCCCGTGCCGTCCGGGGTGGGGTAGTCGGTGCCGAAGATGGACACCGCGGCGCGCTTGCCGACCGCCGCTTCGCAGGCAACCTTTGTCAGCAGCGTCGCCGCGCGCGTGGACTGGCCGATGCGGCCTTGGGGATCCGAACCCGCGACGTTGAAGTACCGCAGGATCACGTGGCGCGGCCCGCCGGCCGCGCCGAGGTCGCGCAGCATCCACTCGCTCATGAGCTTCGACGTGCCGTACGGATTGATCGGCGCGGTGGGCGAGTCCTCGGCGGCAATGCCACCGGCGGGAATTCCGTACACGGCCGCGGTGGAGGAAAACACGAAGTGGCGCACGCCATGCCGCGCACAGCACTCCAGGAGGTTGCGCGTGCTGCAGGTGTTGTTGCCGTAGTACTTCAGCGGATCGGCCACGGACTCCGGCACCACGGTGTGGGCCGCGAAGTGCATCACGGTGTCGATGCCGTGCGTGGTCAGCAGTTGGCTGACGAGCTCGCGGTTGCCGGAATCGCCCGAGACGAACTCCGCCTCGAGCACCGCCTGCCGGTAGCCGGTCGAAAGATTGTCGAGCACCACGACGCGCGCGCCCGAGTCGGTGAGCTGACGCGCCACGTGGCTGCCGATGTAGCCGGCTCCGCCGGTCACAAGGATCGCGGAATCTGCCATGTTCAGTGGGTGGAGTCGGTTGTTTGGGTTGCAGAGAGGTCGGGTTCGGCGCGCATCGCCGTCACCGCACGATAGATGAAATCCGCGAGTGCGTCAGAACGCAGGATGTCGTCGTGCGATGACGGTCTCGTGAAGCGAAAGTTTCCGGCCTGCACTTCGCGCCACGGGCTGCCGCTCGCAAGCCCGAGTGCCACGCCACCCGCGCCATCGAGCCGCAGACTCGCGTTGGGCACGATGTACGGATCGCCGGACACGTGCAGTGCCAGGTATAGAACGGAGCGCGTCGCGTCGGGCGCGACCGTTTGCACGCCCGGGCTGTCACGTCCGAGCCCGTACGGTGTCTCGTCGACGTCGGCAGCCGGTGTGCCGTTCAGCGCGACTTGTACGGCGCTGTCGCGTGCATTGCGGGCAAACGCCGGGCACATGTCTCCATGGCCGGTGTCATCCGGCTGCGGGCATCTCCAGTTGGTTCCATGATTCGCCCCGCTGGTGGCGATCCAGGTGCGCACACGGTCGGGTCGCAGGCGCGCCGCATACCAGCGAGTGCTGAGAGCGCCCATGCTGTGACCCACGAGATTGATCCTCGAGCCCGCGTGCCGCCCTTCGCCACCCGCTGATTGACCGAGGCCGTCGAGCACCCGCTCGACGTAGGGGGCAAGCTCCTTCTCGGCGGCTTCCCGGATCGGCAGGTCACTGCCCGAGTAATCGATCGCGTGCAAGCATTCGCGCGGCATACCCCGCCCTGCGAGGAAAGCGATCAGGTCGTCGAAGATGCTGGAGTCCTGGCCGAGCCCGTGAACGAAGATGACCGGCCCGAAGGGACAAGCGACCGGCGGCGCATTCAGCGGCTGCGAGCCGCTCGTGCTGCACCAAAGTAGGCCGATCCAGAGCCACGCTCGCTGTTTCCCCCCGGGAATGCGTACCATCGCGCAATCATCCGTTGCGCCGGTGTCCTTGTCGAGCATTCGCAATGAACCTCGCCGCTGGAAATTCGCGCACGCCCTTTGAGAGGCTGTCCCCGGACGTGGTGGTCGCCGCGGTCGAGGCGGCGGGCGAGCGCTGTGACGGTCGCGTGCTCGCGCTAGGCAGCTACGAGAATCGCGTGTACCAGGTCGGGCGCGAGGAGTCCGATCCCGTGGTGGTGAAGTTTTATCGGCCGCGGCGCTGGTCGGACGCCGCCATCCGCGAGGAGCACGCGTTCGCGCTCGAGCTCGCGGCCGCCGAGGTCCCCGTGGTGGCTCCAATCGTGGTGCAAGGGCGGACTCTGCTCGAGTACGAGGGTTTCCGATACGCGGTCTATCCGCGCCGCGGCGGTCATTGGCCGGAGCTCGGCAGCAAGGATGACCGCATCTGGATGGGCCGATTCATCGGGCGCCTGCACGCGGTCGGTCTCGCACGAGTGTTCGAGCAGCGCCCGACATTGAGCGTGGCGAGCCACGTGGTGCAGGCGCGCGAGACCGTCCTCGCAAGCGAGTTCCTGCCCGACTACCTGGTCGCTCGCTATGGCGATGTCACGCAGGAGCTCGTGGAGCGGCTGATGCATTCGTTGGAACCGCACCTGGCGGGCTCGCGCTTGCGCATCCACGGCGATTGTCATCGCGGCAACATCCTGTGGACGGATGCCGGACCGCACTTCGTCGACCTGGACGACTGCATGAGCGGCCCCGCGGTGCAGGACTTATGGATGCTGCTTGGCGGAAGCCGTGAGGAGATGCGCACCGAGGCGGCCGATCTCCTCGAGGGCTACGCACAATTCGCGGTCTTCAACGCAGGTGAGCTGGCTCTCATCGAGCCGCTGCGGGCGCTGCGCCTTGTCCACTACGCGGCCTGGCTCGCACGGCGCTGGGATGACCCGGCTTTCCCGCTCGCGTTCCCCTGGTTCGCCGAGCCTCGCTACTGGGAACAGCACGTGGCCGTGCTCCAGGAGCAGATCGGGGCTCTCGACGAAGAACCGCTCAGCATCTGAGCCGGCAGCGCTCCGCACAGGGTGCAGAACTGTGCAGAAATTCCCTGGCTTGTGCTAACTTGCGCGCACTTCCGGGGACAGGCGCGCTCACTAAATGGCCAGGTGCAGGGATCTCTTCATGGTCGCGATATGCGCGGCCCAGCTTGGCGCCTGCGGCAACGATCCCGAACCGGCGGGTGCAGGCGCACCCGCTGCGACACCCGCCGCGCCAGCGGCGCCGGCCGCTGAGATGGAGGAAGCCACGCGCGGCATGGTCAGCGGGGTCGCGCCCGGTCGCGCAGCGGACGCCGCGGTCGACCTCAAGTTCGAGCTGAAATCGCGTCCGGAAACCGGCAAGCCGCTGACGATCGACATCGCGCTGCTGCCCAAGGTCGCCTCCGACGTCATGAACGTGACATACCTCGCCAACGAAGGGTTGACGGTACAGGCCTCGACGCTCCCGTCCCGCTACGAGCGCGTGCGGCCCGGCTCCGTGTATCGCCACCAGGTCACGGTGGTGCCGCGGGAGAACGGCGTGTTCTCGCTCAGCGCCATCGTGATGGTGCAGACCGACGCGGGCGACGTCACGCGCACGTTCTCGGTCCCGGTCGTGATCGGCGGCCCACCCGACGCAGAGAGAAGCGCGGCGCCGTGACGGCCGCGCTGCGCAACATTGCCATCATCGCGCACGTCGATCATGGCAAGACCACCCTCGTCGATGAGCTGCTGAAGCAGTCGAATACTCTCGACGCGCGCCAGCAATTGCCGGAGCGGGCGCTCGACTCGAACGCGCTCGAGCGCGAGCGCGGCATCACCATCCTGGCCAAGAACATCGCGATCCGCTGGGGCGAGTACCGCATCAACATCGTCGATACGCCAGGACACGCGGACTTCGGCGGCGAGGTCGAGCGCGTGCTGTCGATGGTCGACTGCGTGTTGCTGCTGGTAGACGCCGTCGACGGGCCCATGCCGCAGACGCGTTTCGTGACGCAGAAAGCGTTCGTGCACGGCCTGAAGCCCATCGTCATCATCAACAAGATCGATCGCGATGAGGCGCGGCCCGGCTGGGTGCTCGACCAGACATTCGATCTCTTCGACCGGCTCGGCGCGACCGAGCAGCAACTCGACTTCCCCGTGGTGTACACCTCGGCGCTGCGCGGTTTTTCGACGCTCGATCTGGCACGGCCCGCCACCGACATGCAGGCGCTGTTCGAGACGATCGTGAAGTACTGCCCCGCGCCGGACGTCGATCCGGATGGACCGCTGCAGTTGCAGGTGAGCCTGCTCGACTATTCGAGCTACGTGGGCGCCATCGCCATCGGGCGCATCAAGCGCGGCACGCTGCGGCGCGCCGCCGCAGTCACGGTGGTGGATCGCACGGGCCAGGAGCGCAGCGAGCGCATTGGCCAGATTCTCGGCTTCATGGGGCTCGAGCGCGTCGAGGTCGAAAGCGCCGAGGCCGGCGACATCGTCGCTTTCGCTGGCATCGCGGAGCCCAAGATCTCCGACACCTTGTGCGATCCGCAACGCGTCGAGGCGCTGCCGCAGCTCACCGTCGATGAGCCCACGATCAGCATGACGTTCGAGGTGAACACCTCGCCCTTCTTCGGGCGCGAGGGCCGTTTCGTCACCAGCCGGCAACTGCGGGAGCGCCTGGAGCGCGAGGCGCTTCACAATGTGGCGCTGCGCGTGGAGCCGACCGAGGATCCCGACAAGCTGATCGTCTATGGCCGCGGTGAGCTGCACCTCGGCGTGCTGCTCGAGAACATGCGCCGCGAAGGCTACGAGATCGCAGTGTCGAAGCCGCGCGTGGTGATCAAGGAAGTCGACGGTGTGTCCTGCGAGCCGCAGGAATTGCTGACGGTCGACATCGAGGACGCGGCGCAAGGCGCGGTGATGACCGCGCTCGGCGAGCGGGGTGCACAGCTGCGCGCCATGCAGCCCGACGGCCGTGGTCGCGTGCGGCTCGACTACCTGATTCCTTCGCGCGGCCTGATCGGTTTCCAGACTGAATTTCGCACGCTGACCTCGGGCACCGGGCTGCTGCACCATGTCTTCGATCACTACGGGCCGCTGGTGGAACGCGAGCTCGGCGCACGGGTGAACGGCGTGCTGATTTCGAACGCCCAGGGAACTACGCTTGCCTATGCGCTCTTCAACCTGCAGGAACGCGGTCGCCTGTGCGTGGGGCCGGGCGAACAGGTGTACGAGGGGCAGATCGTCGGCATCCACAGCCGTGACAACGACCTGACGGTGAATCCCCTCAAGGCGAAAAAGCTCACCAACATTCGCGCCGCGGGCAGCGATGAAAAGATCCTGCTCACGCCGCCGGTGCGCTTTTCCCTCGAGCAGGCCATGGAATTCATTGCGGATGACGAGCTGGTGGAGATCACGCCGGCGGCCATCCGGCTGCGCAAGCGCGCTCTGAAGGAGCAGGAGCGCAAACGCAGCGAGCGCGCCACGGCGAGCTGAGGAAAGCGCGTAATTTAGCCCGCAGGATCAGGGGCTTTGTGGCCGAACCGAGAGTCGGATCACACAGCGACTTTCCATAGCCTTCCTAAGATGTTGGTCCGCGCTCGATGGGCCGAGCGCACCTCGTTTTTGGCGGGCGCTTATGTCAAAAGAGGGCGGAATCACTGTTGCCGCCGTGCAGTCCGAAGAGGACCTGCACGCCGCAACGGATCCGCTCATCGCCCCGCTGAGCAACACCAGCCTGAATCGCCTGCTCGCGGAGCAACTGCGCCTGGCCGCCGGTCCTTCACCGGGTGAAACCGACCTGGTCCGATTGCTCAAGCTGATCAGCAGCCAGTACGACTCGGTGGACGAGGAGCGGCGCGGCATCGTGCGCTCCATGCAGCTCATGTCGGACGAGGCGCAGGAGCTTACGCGCGAGATCCGCGAGCAGACCGCGAGCCAGCTGCAGGCGATCCTCGACCACATCAAGGACGCCATCATCACGGTCGATGAGACCGGCCACGTCGAGACGTTCAACCCCACCGGCGAGCGCATCTTTGGTTACAGCCAGGCCGAAGTGCTGGGCCGTACGCTCGATCACCTGATCCCCGAAGCCGCGGACCAGGGAAGCGTCGCCGACTATCTCGCGCGGCTGGCGGCACGCCTCGATGACACGCACGTCGACCTGGCCGCGCACGAGACCTGGGGACGGAGCAAGGAAGGCGCGCGTTTCGAGGCGGAGATCGCGGTGAGCGAGGCGCGCGTCAATCGGCGGCGCGTCTACGTCGTGTGCCTGCGCGACATCACCGACCGCCGGCACGCGGAGCAGGCGTTGCGCGAAAGCGAGGCGCGCAACCGCACGCTGGTCGAGAACGCGCCCGAGGCGATCGTGGTTCTCGATGTCGACCAGGGACGCTTCATCGATGTCAATGACAACGCCGTGCGGTTCTTCCGCATGGATCGCGAGGCCTTGCTCAAGGTGGGACCGGAGCAGGTGAGCCCGCAGGTGCAGGCCGACGGCACGTCCTCTTTCGGCGTGGCGCGTGGTTACATCGACCGGGCGCTGAACGGTGAGTCACCGGTGTTCGAGTGGCTGCACCGGGATGCGTCCGGCAACGACATCCCGTGCGAGGTGCGCCTGGTGCGGCTGCCGAGCTCCACCCGCAAACTCATCCGCGGCAGCGTCACCGATATCACCGATCGCAAGCGCGGCGAGCTGGTCGCCATCGGCGAGCGGCGCGTGTTCGAGAAGATCGCCTCGCATGCGCAGCTGTCGGTGGCGCTCGAGGCGATCACCGAGGTGGTGGACAAGGTCTGTCCGGAGAGCAGCTGCGCGATCAGCCTGCTCAATCCCCAGACGCAGACGTTCCAGGTGGCTACCGCGCCGGGATTGCCGGTGGAATTCCGCGCGGCAATGGAAGGCACACCCGTCGGTGCACGCAATGGCTCCTGCGCCGCCGCCGTGTACCTGGGGCGCCAGGTCATCGTCGCGGACATCGGCAAGGATGCGCTCTGGGAGCAGCGACGCGACGTCGCCGTGCAACACGGACTACGCGCGTGCTGGTCCTCTCCGATCGTCGCGGGCAATGGCGCGGCGCTCGGCACGCTCGCGATCTATCGGCGCCAGACCGGGACACCCGGGCGGCGCGAGAGCGACCTGATGGCGCGCATGACTCAGCTGGCCGGCATCGCCATCGAACGGCGCCACGCCGAGGATGCGCTGCGTGCGAGCGAAGCGAAGTTCCGTGGGCTGTTCGAGAACGTCATGGAGGGCGTTTACCAGACGAGCCGCGAGGGCCGCTTCCTGTCGGTAAATCCCGCGTTGGTGCAGATGCTCGGCTTCGACAGTGCGGAGGAGCTCTACGCGCTCGACGGCGCCGCGAGCCTGTATTGGAACCCGGAGGAACGCGCCGCGTTCGTGCGCCGCATCGAGACCGATGGCGAAGTACGCAACGCCGAATACCACCTGAAACGCAAGGACGGCAGCCAGCTCGTGGTGCTCGAGAGCGGCCGCGTCGTGCGCGACGAGCACGGCAGCGTCGTGGCCTACGAGGGCACGGTGGCCGACATCACGGAGCGCAAGAAAGCGGAGACCGCCGTTTTCGAGGAGAAGGAGCGCGCCCAGGTCACGGTGCAGTCGATCGGCGACGGCGTGATCACCACGGACGCCCAGGGACGCGTCGACTACCTCAACCCGGTGGCCGAGAGCCTGACCGGCTGGGACACGCGCGAAGCGCGCGGCCTGCCGGTCAACGCGATCTTCCGCCTGGTGAACGACATCGATCGCGAGCCGGTGGAGAACCCGGTGGTGCGCTGCCTGCGCGAGGCGCGGGTCATCGGCTTGTCGGATCACACGGTGCTGCTGAGCCGGCTCGGCCAGGAGATCGCCATCCAGAACTCCGCGGCGCCGATCCGCGATCGCGCCGGCGAAGTGATCGGCGCGGTCATGGTGTTTCACGACGTGAGCCGCGAACGGCGCCTGCGCCGGGCGCTTGCCTACCAGGCGAGCCATGACGCGCTCACCGGGCTCATCAACCGGCGCGAGTTCGAGAGCCGTCTGAATGAAGCGCTGCTGAGCACCCGCCGCGGTGAGAGCGTGCGCTACGCGCTCCTCTATCTCGACCTCGACCAGTTCAAGCTGGTGAACGACACCTGTGGGCATCCCGCCGGCGACCGGCTGCTCAAACAGATCACGGGCCTGCTGCAGACGCGCGTGCGCGGGTCGGACCTGCTCGCGCGCCTGGGGGGCGACGAGTTCGGCATCCTGCTGGCGAATTGCTCGCCCGAGCAGGCCATGAAGATCGCCGACAACCTCCGCCAGGCCATCCGCGACTACCGCTTCGTATGGCACGACGGGGCGCTCAACGTGGGCGTCAGCATCGGCATCGTGGAGATCACGCGCGACACCGAGAGCATGGCGGC
>DATFEQ010000082.1:0-5829 GCA_035250905.1 Steroidobacteraceae bacterium | reverse complement strand
GGCGCTCACGCACTCCGCGACACGATCCGGCTCGGCCATCAGGCAGGCACCGAATGTGCCGCTTTGCACTCGATCGCTCGGGCAACCGACGTTGAGATTGATCTCGTCGTAACCCCGCTCCGCGCCCATCTGCGCCGCACGCGCGAGATCGGCGGGATCGCTCCCGCCCAGCTGTAACGCAACCGGATGTTCCGCCGGGTCGAACGCCAGCAGGTGCCGCCAGTCGCCATGCAGGAGCGCGGCGGCAGTGATCATCTCGGTGTAGAGCAGCGTGTGCGGCGAGAACTGGCGCAGGAAGAACCGGCAGTGCCGGTCCGTCCAGTCCATCATCGGCGCGACCGAGATGCGGCGATCAATGAGTGTTCCGCTGTCCTTCACTCTCGCATGGTACTGCGCCGGCACTCAAGCGGTCTCGATCGGCAGCCCGCGCGCACGCCATGCCTCGAGACCTCCGGTCAGCGGACGAACTCGGACGAAGCCACGGGCCTTGAGTTGCTTGGCGATGCGCGCGGCAGAGGCCTCGTTAGGACAATCACAGTAGACCACTATCTCCTGGTCCGGGCTGGCCGACAGATCGAGTGGCTGCGGGGCGTGTACGCTACCCGGAATCCAGCCCGACTGCGCGCGCCGTTCGGGAAGGCGAACATCGAGCACCGCCGGGCGCGACTCCGATTGCATGAGCGTGCTCAGTTCCTCGGGGGAAATGCGCGCCATGCGGTTTGCGACGATGAAACGCCGGCGCTGCCACCACTTGAGCACGACGTAGAGCGCGATCGCCGCCAGCAGGAGCACGGTGGCGTAGTTGCCGAGACGCTCGAGCTCGCCGAGGACAGTGGCCACCGCTTGATGAAATGTCGCTCCGAGCGCGACGGCCCCTCCCACCCATAGCAGCGCGCCCATGGCATCGAAGAGAATGAATCGGCGCAGGCTCGTTGCGGATTCCCCCGCCAGAACTGTTGCGACAGCTGCGAAACCCGGGATGTACTTGGCCACGATGAGCGCGGATGGACCCCAGCGGCTGTACGCACGGCGCGTGAGACTGACGCAGGAATCCGGCGACAGCGACAAGCGGCACATCAGGTCGAGCAGCGCTGCGCCGAATCGCCGGCCGCACAGGAACCACAGGATATCGGCCAGCACCGCGGCGAGCGTCGCCACCAGCAGGATGTCCCAGATTGGTTCGCCGGAGCGCACCGCGAGTGCGGAGGTCACGATGATCGGCGGGTACGCCGGCAGTGGCAGACCGCCCTGGTCGAGCAGCACCGCGATGAATACCACCCACAGTCCGTACGCCTCAATGATATGGAGGAGCGCATCCATCGGTGGCCTTCCGGCTAGATGCCGGAGCGCCTGAAAAAGATACGGCAAGCCTGGCGGCCCGCCAACCGATCAATCAATGCGCAGGCTTTGCTCCATCGAACACTGATCCCGGCATTCGTGCCACACTCTGCTCGAGCTTGGCCACGGTTTTGCAACCAAGAAGGAGACGTCCCATGAGACTGCGAGCAGTGTTTTGCAGCGCCGCCGCGGCTGTCTTCATGTTCGCGCTGAATTGTTCTTGCCTGGCGGAGAGCCCCGGCGAGGCAGACGCTAAGGCCCTTCTCGACAAAGCGGTGGCTTACCTTGATAGCCACGGAGTGGCGCGGGCATTCTGCGCGTTCAACGACACCAATGGTGCCTTCCACAAGGGTCCGCTCTATGTATTTGCCATCAACATGGACGGAGTCTACTTTGCGCACGGTGCGGCCCCGACCCTCATAGGAACATCGTTGCGCGACACGAGAGATGCCGCCGGCCAGCCCATTGGAATCCTGGTCATGGACGCGGTCGCGGCTCAGCAGAGTGCTCCGGTGGAATACATGTGGCTCAACTACGAGACCAACAAGGTCGAAAAAAAGCATACCTATCTGAAGAGAGTGAAAGACTTCGTCCTCGGTGTGGGTTATTACACGCCGTAGTGAGGTGAGTTCGTAGCACCCGAGGTCGTGCCGCGCTTCTATCCCCGCGGAGTTCCACATGAAGACGATGCCACTCATAGGGGTTGCAATACTGATCCTCGGAATCGGCCTCGCGTCGGCGCAGCAGGCGGGAACGAAACGAACCGATCTGCAGAGGCACGACCTTAGCGCTCCCGGGCGCGAAGTCGTGCAGGTGCGCGTCGACTTTGACCCGGGATATGTCGCGCCCCGGCACACGCACCCGGGCGAGGAGATCATCTACGTTATCGAAGGGACGCTGGAGTATTACATCGAGGGCCAGCCACCAGCGAAGGTCGGGCCCGGCGATGTCCTGTTCGTCCCGGCCGGCACGATACACTCGGCGAAGAATCTCAGCAGCAGCGACACCGGAGCGGAGCTCGCCACGTACATTGTCGAAAAAGGCAAGCCGCTCGTCACGCTGGCGAAGTGAGCGGGCGAACTCCGCTTGCGAGCGCCGTGCCTCATCCGTGTAACCCCTCACGCCAGACCGTTAGCTGTCTCCCGGATGAGCCAGTCGACGACCGCCAGGAGCGCTTCGCGTTCCGTAGCGCCGCGCGAACGCGCATCCTCGAAGACCTTGACCTGCCGGTGCGCGCTGGTGCCGCGCTTGAGGATCGTGCGGGCGTGCGCAATGTCGGCGGTGCACCCCATGGCTTCTGCATCCTCGCGCACCAGCTCGAGCATCTCCTCGAGCAGGTCCGAGAATGACGCCAGCTCGCCCTTGGCGAGATCGAGGAGTCCCTCGTCGTAGCTGTAACGCATCGCGCGCCAGCGGTTCTCGTTCACGAGCATGTCGGCGTAAATGCGCCAGCGCTGATTGTTGCGTCTCAGCCGAAA
The DNA here is from genome assembly GCA_035250905.1 of Steroidobacteraceae bacterium. GTDB lineage: Bacteria > Pseudomonadota > Gammaproteobacteria > Steroidobacterales > Steroidobacteraceae > DATBVX01. Next base: position 3,013 of record DATFEQ010000082.1, on the reverse strand, counting down.
GAGCATCCGCAGCAGACAGACGTTGAGCGCTGCGAGCGCGATGGCATCGTCGATGCTCGTGCACACGTCCATGATGCGCGTCTCGAGCGTCGGATAGCGCCAGCTCGGCCGCAGGTCCCACCAGATCTTGGAGGTGTCCTGGATGAGGTTGTTGTCGATCAGCGCGCGGATGTGGCGCTGATACTCGGCGTAACTCGCGAAATGCTCGGGCAGGCCGGTGCGCGGCAGCGAGCTGAAGACCGTGAGGCGAAACGACTTCAAGCCCGTCTGCTCGCCCTCCCAGAATGGCGATGAACAGCTCAGCGCCAGCAGGTGCGGCAGGAAATAGGCGAGCTGGCTCATCAGGTCGATGCGCAGCTCGTCGTCCTCGATGCCGACGTGCACGTGCATGCCGCAGATCACCATGCGCCGCGCGGTGGCGGCCATCTCGCGGGCGAGCGCGACGTAGCGATCCTTGTCGGTGTGCTTCTGCTGGATCGCGCGCGCGAACGGGTGTGTCGAGGCGGCGATCGGCGCGAGCCCGTGCCGGCGGCCAACGTCGACCACGATCTTGCGCAGGCGCGTGAGATGCGCGCGCGCCTCGGCCATGTTGCGGCTCACGGGCGTGCCGATCTCGATCTGGGAACGCAGGAACTCGGGGCTCACCTGCCCTTCGCCGAGCTCGGTGCATTCCCTGAGCATTGCCGCGGGTGGATCGTTGTCGAGATCGCGCGTCTCGAGGTTGACCAGCAGATATTCTTCTTCGATGCCCACCGTGAACGGTGGTTGCTTGAGCGCCATGGGTGCCTCGCTGATGGGCCTTCTTATACTCCTCCGGGGCCGGTGCGGTGCAGCGTCGGTTCCGCGAGGATCGCCCCCAGCGTATCCACGATGATGCGCGCCCAGCGCGCCACGCCCGCGTGCGATTCGAGCTGATCCTGGCGGATCTCGAGACACACGTGCGGCAGGCGCCCACTCTCCGCGTGGCGCGCGACCGTGTAATCCGCCGGGTGGCGGCCCGAATACGGCAGGTTGTCCCCGACCACGAGGCCCGCCACCTTGCGCAGGCGCTCGAGCAATGGCACCGCAATGCGGGAGTCGCGGTCCCAGAGCACCCCCACGTGCCACGGTCGCTGCTCGCTGCCCATCAGGGGCGTGAAGCTGTGCACCGAGATCAGCGCCGGCACCAGCCGGCGGCGGCGCAATTCATCGAGCTTGAGCGCGATTGCCGCATGGTACGGCTCGAAGAAGCTGCGTGCCCGCTGCTCGCGCTCGATGCTGGTGAGCCGCCGGTTACCGGGAATCACCTCGCCATCGCTCGCGGCCACGATCGAGCTCGGGTCCGTGAGCGCTCGGTTGCAGTCGATGAGCAGCCGCGAGTACCCCGCGAGCAATGCCGGGGCATCGAAGAGCTGCGCCAGCGCACGGGTGAGGTCGGCTGCGCCGATGTCCCAGGCGATATGCCGCCGCGTGGCTTCCTCGCTGAGCCCTAGTCGCGCGAGCCCCGCGGGGAATTCGCGGCTGGCGTGGTCGCAGACCAGCAGGAACGGCGCACGGCCGTGCGGATTGAACTCGCTGTAGGGCGGCGGATCGCCGGGGGCGATCAGCGGGCAGTTGGAATGCGAGGCAGAGGACTCGGCGGCCGATCTCATCGCGCGAGATTGTACATGGCGGCAGCGAAGCTGGAGAGGCTCTAGGCCAGGCGGCGCATTGCCGCAACGGTTCGCCGGGGGAACGGGAAGCGCGCGGCGGATTCGGGCATCGCGATGTGAAAGCCCTGGGCATAGCCGATGCCCAGCCGGGCAAGCTCATTGAGCACGGCACGGGACTCGACCCGCTCGGCAATCGTCTGGATGTTCATGGCGCGCCCGATCTGGCTGATCGCCTCGACCATGCAGCGATCGATCGGATCGGAAGTCACGTTCTCGATGAACTGGCCGTCGATCTTCAGGTAATCGACCGGCAGGGTCTTCAAGTACATGAACGAGGACAGGCCGCTGCCGAAATCATCGAGCGAAAAGCGGCAGCCGCGGTTCTTGAGCTCGCGCATGAAGTAGACGACGTTCGCCAGGTTCGAGACCGCGGCCGTCTCGGTGATCTCGAAGCAGACCGCGCCCGGGCTCAACGCGTGGCTCGAGAGCTCCCCGATCAGGAACTCCAGGAAGCGCTCGTCGTTGAGCGAGGTGCCCGACAGGTTGATGGATATCGTGTAGGGCGGATGCGGATCCGACACCAGGTGGGCGAGCGACTCGAAGGCGTGATGCACCACCCAGCGGTCGATTGCGGGCATCACGTTGTAGCGCTCGGCCGCCGGTATGAACTCGTTCGGCTGGATCAGGCCACCGTTTTCGTCCTGCATGCGCAGCATGAGCTCGAAATTGCGGCGCGGATCGCGATTCGCGCCGATGGGAACGATCGGCTGGAAGTGCAGCTCGAGCCGACCCTCGTCGCAGGCGCGGGTGAGGCGTGAGACCCACTGCATCTCGCGATGACGCTCGGGCACGTTGTCGTGCGTGTACACGTGCACGCGGTTGCGGCCCTCGTCCTTGGCGGCGTAGCAGGCGACGTCCGCGGCGCTCATCAGCGCCGCCATGCTCTCGGTGTCGCGCGTGATCTCCACGATGCCGATGCTGACGCCCACGTTGAGCGCCCCGTCGTGCCACACGAAGCGGTAGTCGCGGATGGCCTGGCGGAGGTTGTCGGCGATCTTCATGGCCTGCTCGGGCGAGCAATCCGCCAGCAGGATGCCGAACTCGTCGCCACCCAGGCGCGCGAGCAGGTCCGATCCGCGCACGCGCGTCTGCAGCAGGCCCGTGATCTGCTTGAGCAGCCGGTCGCCGGCGGGGTGTCCACAGGTGTCGTTCACCAGTTTGAACTGGTCGAGGTCGAGATAGAGGAGCGCGCAGCGCACGCTCTCACCGCGGCGCGTGCTCAGCAGCGCTTCATTCAGACGGCTCTCGAACTCGCGCCGGTTGATGAGCCCGGTGAGCGCGTCATGGCTCGCCTGGTAGGCAAGCGCCCGGCGCAGGCGCCG
>DATFEQ010000059.1:0-9409 GCA_035250905.1 Steroidobacteraceae bacterium | reverse complement strand
GTTGCTCGATGCACTGACACTGCTCGATCGTCTCATCGGTGAGCTGGAAGCGAGTCTCACGCAGCGCGTGGCCAGGCCTTCGGCAAAACCGTCACCCCAGCCCCCTCCCTCGAGCGGGAGTGGGGGAACGTCACCGTGACTTTCAAGCTGACCTACTCGACGATGTTCAACCCGCCGCCGGAGCTGCATGCGCAGTTCGACGCCGCGATGAAGCGCGTGCGAGGCAGGCTCGGTGCAGCGCACTCGTTGTACGTGGATGGAAAAGATCGTCCGGCGAGCAAGACCACGCAGAAGCGCAGTTCCGCCGGGCGCACGACGCCCAAGCACAACCCCGCGGATGACCGCGAGCTGCTCGGCGAGTTCGCCGCGGCAACGGCTGCCGATGCCGACGCGGCAATCCAGGCCGCACGGCGCGCATTTCAGGGGTGGAGTCAGAGTCCCGTTGCCGAGCGGCTGCGCCTGTTGCGGCGGGTTGCAAAGCTGATCGAGGAGCGCGTCTACGACATCGCGGCCGCCCTGACACTCGAGGTCGGCAAGAATCGCATGGAGGCGCTCGGCGAGACGCAGGAGACCGCGGACTTTTTCTACTCGTATTGCGATGACTTCGAGCGCAACGACGGTTTCGCCCGCGCGCTGCCGAACGATCCGCTGACGAGCCACGTGTCGCGCAATCGCAGCGTGCTCAAGCCGTACGGCGCGTGGGTCGTGATCACGCCCTTCAACTTCCCGCTGGCGCTCGCGGGCGGCCCGGTGGCGGCGGCGCTGGTGACCGGGAACACGGTGGTCCTGAAGGGCGCGACGGTGACTCCGTGGGCCGGACGGCTGCTCGCCGACTGTATGCGCGATGCGGGCGTGCCGCCGGGCGTGTTCAATTATCTGAGCGGATCGAGCCGCGAAGTGGGCGATGCGCTGGTCGGTCATCCGCACACCGCGGGCGTGACCTTCACGGGCTCGCACGATGTCGGCATGCGAATCGCGCGCAGCCTGCAGGGCGGCCGCTACCCGCGCCCCTGCATCGCCGAGATGGGCGGCAAGAATGCCTGCATCGTCACGGCGGGCGCCGACCTCGAGCGTGCGGCGACCGGCATCGTGCGCTCGGCCTTCGGCATGGGGGGACAGAAATGCTCGGCGCTGTCGCGACTCTACGCGCAGCGCGCGGTCGCCGATGACCTGCTGCAGAAGCTCATGAAGCAGATCGCGGCGCTGCGCATCGGCGATCCGGCGCGGCAGGAGAACTGGCTGGGACCGGTCACCACGGGCGAGGGTTACGAGAACTATGCGCGGTACGTGACGCAGCTGCGTTCGCATGGCGCGCGGGTACTGGCTGGTGGCAAGCGCCTGCGCGAGGGCGAGCTGGCGCACGGGTTTTTCGTGCAACCCACGCTCGCCGAGGCGCCCACCAAGCATCCTCTCTGGCAGCATGAGATGTTCCTGCCGATCCTGATGCTGCATCGGGTGGCCACGAACGACGAGGCCATGCAGCTCGCGAATGAATCCGCGCTGGGCCTCACCGCCGGGTTCTATGGATCGGCGGACGAAGTGCGCTGGTTTCACCAGCACATCGAAGCGGGCGTCACGTATGCGAACAGGCCGCAGGGTGCCACGACCGGCGCGTGGCCCGGTTACCAGCCGTTCGGTGGCTGGAAGGGCTCCGGCAACACCGGCAAGGCGATCGCCTCGTTCTATTACCTGCCGCAGTACCTGCGCGAGCAGTCGCAAACAGTAGTCGACTGACGCCGTGACCAGCGCGCGCGAGAGATCAGCATGGCGTTGATGACATTGTCCGAGGCCATCGCGCAGCACGTGCGCGATGGCCAGAGCGTGGCGCTCGAGGGCTTCACGCACCTCATTCCCTTTGCCGCCGGGCACGAGATCATCCGCCAGCGCCGGCGCGGCCTGCATCTCATCCGCATGACGCCGGATCTGATCTACGACCAGATGATCGGCATGGGTTGCGCGAGTGCCCTGACGTTCTCATGGGGAGGCAATCCCGGGGTCGGCTCGCTGCATCGCCTGCGTGACGCGGTGGAGCGTCAATGGCCCAACCCCCTGCACATCGATGAGCGCACGCACGCCGAGATGGCGGTGGCCTACACGGCGGGCGCCGGCGGCCTGCCGTGCGGGTTGATGCGCCGCTACGTGGACAGCGACCTGGCGCGCATGCCGAACGCGGGCGTCCGGACCATCGAGTGTCCCTTTACCGGTGATTCGCTGACCGCCGTGCCAGCGCTCAATCCGGATGTCACGGTCCTGCACGCACAGCAGGTGGACGCACGCGGCAATGTGCTGATTCGGGGCATCGTCGGTGCGGCGAAAGAAGCGGCCATGGCCGCGCGCACGCTGCTCGTCACGGTGGAAGAACAGGTCGAAGAGCTCGACGCGCAGATGAATGCGATCGTGCTGCCCGCGTTCCTGGTGACAGCGGTCGCGATCGTGCCGGGCGGTGCGTATCCTTCCTACGCCCAGGGGTACTACTCGCGCGACAACTCCTTCTATATGGCGTGGGACGAGATCGCGCGCGAGCGGCAAGCGTTCATGAGCTGGATGGAGAGGCACGTGCTGGGGACCAGCGATCACGCGGCGCACTTGCGTGCATTGCAGGTGTCCGCGTGAGGCAGCCGCCCTACACGGCTGATGAAATCATGACCGTGACCGCGGCGCGCCAGCTTCGCAACCACTCGGTCTGCTTCGTTGGCATCGGCCTGCCGAGCGCCGCGTGCAATCTCGCGCGCATGAGTCACGCGCCCGACCTGGTGCTCATCTACGAGTCAGGCGCGGTTGGCACGAGGCCGAGCGTCCTGCCGCTCTCGATCGGCGATGGCGAGCTCGCGGAGACCGCCGACTGCGTCGTGCCGCTTCCGGAGATCTTCACGCACTACCTGCAACGCGGACGCGTCGATGTCGGATTTCTCGGCGCGGCCCAGATCGATCGCTACGGCAACCTGAACACGACCGTGGTCGGCGACTATGCGAAGCCCAAGGTCCGCTTGCCGGGGGCGGGCGGTGCGCCGGAGATTGCAACCCATGCGCGTGAGGTGCTCATCGTGATGAAGCAGTCGCCGCGCAGTTTCGTGCCCAAGCTCGACTTTCGCACTTCGTGCGGCTATCTCGACGGCGCCGGGCAGCGGCGCGCGAGCGGTGCGCCGGGACGAGGGCCGCGCGCCGTGATCACCGACTTCGGCATGCTGCGGCCCCATCCGGAAACGGACGAGCTGCAGTTGACGGGCCTCTATCCGGACGTCACCGTCGAGCAGGTGAAGGCCGCGACTGGCTGGCCACTCAGGGTTGCGGATACCCTTGAGGCGTTGCGTGCGCCGGATCCCGCGGCATTGGCTTGTCTGCGGGACCTGCACGCGCGCACAGATGCGGCGCACGCGCATCCGGTGAGTATTGCCCTCACCCCAACCCTCTCCCGCAAGCGGGAGAGGGAGTAGGCATTCGAGGGCTGGGGTGAGGGATCGAACGATGAGGTTTCAACGATGAGCAAGACCGCAGCACTGAAGAAGTCACCGCACATCAAGACGGAATTGCCGGGGCCGAAAGCGCGCGCGCTGATCGAGCGCGACCGCGCCGTCACGACGCCGTCCTACCCGCGCGACTATCCGTTCGTGATGGCGAAGGGGCGGGGAGTCGAGGTGTGGGACGTCGACGGCAACCGCTTCCTGGATCTTGCAGCGGGCATCGCGGTCTGCAGCACCGGGCACGCGCATCCGGCGGTGGTGCAGGCGATCAAGCAGGCGACGGACGACTTCCTGCATATCTCGAGCGACTACTGGCACGAGCGCATGACGCAGCTCGCGGAGAAGATCAACGCGCTCGATCCGATGCGCGAGCCCGTCCAGGTGCTCCTCTGCCAGAGCGGCACGGAATCGGTCGAGGGCGCGCTCAAGCTGGCCCGCTACGTCACCGGCCGCGGCCGCTTCATTGGTTTCCTCGGTGGCTTTCACGGCCGCACGATGGGCTCGCTCGCTTTCACCGCGAGCAAGTACACGCAACAGGCGGGATTCTTCCCGACCATGCCTGGCGTCACGCACGTGCCATATCCCAACACGTATCGGCCGCTCTTCGCCGGCGCGGACCAGGGCAAGGCGGTGCTCGACTACATCGAGATGCTGTTCCAGAGCAACGTGCCGCCGGGCGAGGTGGCGGCGATCCTGGTCGAGCCGCTCCAGGGAGAGGGCGGTTACCTCGTGCCGCCGGACGGGTTCCTGAAAGGGCTGCGCGAGCTCTGCGACAAGCACGGGATCCTCCTCATCTTCGACGAAGTGCAGGCCGGCATCGGTCGCACCGGAAAGATGTTCGCGAGCCAGCACTGGGGCGTCGCGCCCGACATCATGACCCTCGCCAAGGGGCTCGCGTCCGGCCTGCCCATTGGGCTCGTGGTCGCGCGCCGCAAGCACATGGAGAAGTGGAAGCGGGGCGCGCACGGCAATACATTCGGCGGCAACCCGCTCTGTTGCGCGGCCGCGTTGGCGACCCTCGACCTGGTAGAGCGCGAGTACGCCGCCAATGCCGCGAGTGTCGGTGAATACTTCATGGGCCGCTTGCGTGAGCTGCAGAAGCGCTTCGAGTGCATCGGCGACGTGCGCGGCAAAGGGCTCATGATCGGCATGGAGCTGATCGAGGATCGCGCTTCACGCAAGCCAGCGCGCGCGCTCTGCGAGAAAATGCTGACGACGGCCTACCACAACGGGCTGCTGCTCCTGTCGTGCGGGCTCAGCACCGTGCGGTTCATTCCGCCGCTCATGATCACGCGCGCCCACGTGGACGAGGCCCTGCCGCTGATCGAGGCGAGCCTGAACGATGCGCGGGCGACGGGCGCGTGACGTTGTACGAGGGTTGAAGGTATAAGATCTCAAACGAACCCGAGGAGAGCGACATGACCAGCTTGTTGGCGTTGTGGCTGCCGATCGTGGTGTCGGCGGTGATCGTCTTCATCGCGAGCTCCATCATCCACATGGGCCCGTTCTGGCACCGCGGCGACTATCCCAAGGTACCGAACGAGGACCGACTGCGCGATGCCATGCGACCGCTCAACATTCCGCCGGGCGAATACATGGTCCCGCGCGTGTCGAGCAGCAAGGAGATGCAGGCGCCCGAGTTCCAGGAGAAGCTCAAGCAGGGGCCGGTGCTGGTGATGACCGTGATGCCGAACGGCATGATGTCGATGACCAGCAACCTGGTGCAGTGGTTTCTCTACTGCGTGCTCGTCAGCTTCTTCGCGGCGTACGTCGCGAGTCGCGCACTGCCCGGCGGGGAGGAGTACCTGCGCGTCTTCCAGCTGGTCGGCGCCACCGCCTTCGTCGGCTACACGCTGGCGCTCTACCAGATGTCGATCTGGTACAAGCGCTCCTGGAGCCTGACCATCAAGGCGACGGTCGACGGCCTCATCTACGCCTTGCTCACGGGCGGTACATTTGGCTGGCTGTGGCCGCACTAGGACAGTAGCCGCGGCCGCCAGATGACGGTCGCCGGTTCACGCGGTGCCACGCGCGCGCAGCCTGCGCTGGAGTTTGGCGGGCGCGTTGTGATGGTGGGTTGCGGCAGCATCGGCCAGGCGACGCTGCCGTTGCTGCATCAGCATCTCGAGCTCGGCGCCGGCCGGCTCGTCGTGCTCGCGGCCGACGAATCGGGCCGTGGCATCGCGCGCGAGCATGGTGCGACCTTCGTACACGCGCACCTGAAGCCGCGCAGCTACCGGCGCAACCTCGCCAAGCACCTGCACGAGGGCGACCTGCTTCTCAACCTGTCGGTGGACGTCTCGAGCGTCGACCTGATCCGCTTCGCGGCCGAGCGGGGAGCGCTCTACGTCGATACGTCCATCGAGCCCTGGCCCGGCGTGTTCGACAACCCGATGCTCGAGCTCAGGCAGCGCACCAACTTCATGGCTCGCCACCGTGCGCTGCAGCTGCGCGGCGAGCTCGGGCCGGACTCGCCGACCGCGGTCGTCGATCACGGCGCCAATCCCGGTCTCGTCTCGCATTTCGTCAAGCGGGCCCTGCTCGACCTGCACCGGGCGCTGCGCGGCGGGAACACCAAGCCCGCGAGCCGGGAGGACTGGGCGACGCTCGCGCGCGATCTCGACATCAAGACCATCCAGATCTCGGAGCGCGATACGCAGGCGAGCGATCGGCCGAAGCGGCCGGGTGAGTTCGTCAACACCTGGTCGATCGACGGCTTCATGGACGAGTCGATGCAGCCCTCGGAGCTCTCCTTCGGCACGGCGGAGAAGCGCAAGCCCAAGCGCGCGCAGTTCCATCGGCGCGATTCGGGCACGATCTTCATGAATCGCCCCGGCGCCGCGTCGTTCGCGCGCAGCTGGACTCCCTCGAGCGGCGGATTCCAGGGGCTGCTGATGTCGCACGACGAGGTGTTCTCGATCGGCGACTATCTCTCGCTGCGCAGCGGCGGGAAGTGGGCCTACCGGCCGACGGTGATGTTCGTCTATCACCCCTGCGACGACGCCATGCTCTCGGTGCTGGAGCTCGAAGGCCGCGGCTGGCTGCCGCAGCAGGAACATCGACGGCTGGGGGAGGATATCGTCACCGGCATGGACGAGCTCGGCGTCCTGCTCGCCGGTCATGCGCGCAATGCCTACTGGTTCGGCTCGCAGCTCACGATCGAGGAGGCGCGCAGACACGTGCCCTTCGCCAATGCCACGAGCGTGCAGGTGGCCGCGGGTGCATTGGCCGCCGTCGTCTGGGCCATCCGCAATCCGCGCCGCGGGCTGGTCGAGCCCGATGAGGTGGACTTCGAGCAGTGCCTCGAAACCGCTGCACCCTACATTGGCAAGCTGGTCGGTGATTACACCGCCTGGACACCGTTGCAGGGACGCGGCGAGCTGTTCGAGGAGGACCTGGTCATCGATCAGCCCTGGCAGCTGCAGAACGTGCGCAGCCGCCAGTGGCGCCGCGGCTGAGCGTCCCCGGCGGCGATGCGTTCAAGTCCCGCGCCAGTGGTTCGCTGAAACTCAGCCGAAGTGGTTCTTCTTCGACGCTACCGACGGCGGCTATCCTTATTGCCCGCAAATCGACCTGGAGCTCTCATGAACGCAAACATCCGTCGCGCGACGATTCTGGCGAGTGTGTTCATCGCTGCGTCGGTGGTCTTTGCAAACGACGCGCGCGCCGAGGAGCCCAAGTCCGCCGCGTTGGTGGCCTCGCTCCTCTCTAAGGACCTCACGGGAATCCCGGGCAAAGAGGCGGTGATGCTGACGGTCGAGTATCCGCCCGGCGGCTCTTCGGCAGCGCACCGCCACGATGCGCACGTGTTCGTCTATGTGCTGGCCGGTTCCCTGCGCATGCAGGTGGATGGGGAACCTGCAGTGACGCTGACGACCGGCGACACGTTCTACGAGAATCCCGAGGACGTGCACCGGGTTTCCGCCAACGCGAGCGATACCCAGCCGGTGAAGTTCCTGGTAGTGATGATCAAGGACAAGGGCAAGCCGAGCACCCGGCCCGTCGAGCAGGCGCCGTGATCGATTTCTACTACTCGGGGACGCCGAACGGCCTCAAGATCCGGCTGTTCTTCGAGGAGACCCAGCTCGCGCATCGCGTGATCCCGGTCAGCCTGAGCAAGGGAGAGCAATTTCGACCCGAGTTCCTGGCGATCTCGCCCAACAACAAGATACCGGCCATCGTCGATCACGAGCCCGCGAGTGGCGGTGCGCCCATCTCCCTGTTCGAATCCGGCGCGATCCTGCTTTATCTCGCCGACAAGAGCGGGCGCCTCATGCCGACCGATCTGCGTGCTCGCCTCGACGTGCTGCAGTGGCTCTTCTGGCAGGTGGGCGGGCTCGGGCCGATGGCGGGCCAGATCGGCTTCTTCAACGTCTATGCGCCGGAGAAGGTGCCCTACGCCATCGAGCGTTACGCGCGGGAAACGCGGCGGCTCTATGGTGTGCTCGACCGGCGCCTCGAGGATCGCGAGTTCGTCGCAGGTGACTATTCCGTCGCCGACATCGCCTGCTACCCGTGGATCGTGCCGCACGCGGGGCACCGGCAGAATCTTGATGACTTCCCGCACCTCAAGCGCTGGTTCACTCGAGTCGGCGCACGGCCGGCGGTCGTCCGGGCCTACGCCGGGGTCGAGGACGTCTACGCGCAAGCGGGCGCGCCGATGTCCGACGATGCGAAGAAGATCCTGTTTGGGCAAACTGCGCCTCGGAGTGGATAGCCTGGTCACGATCATGCGAACGGGAATACTGGTGGGGCTTGCGCTGCTCGCCCTCGGCGCGCTGGCTGTGCCGGTGCGCGCCGACGTGCCCACGACCACGCGCAAGGTGGTTCTCGAAAAGACCGACACCGGTCGCTACCGCTGGAAACTGATCGAAGCCAGGGTGCCCGAGCTGGGCGCGCGCCAGGTGCTGGTGCGCATGCGGGCGGTCGCGCTCAATCGGGGCGATCTCGAGATGCTGGCGTCGGACGAACGTCGCGACCACTCGGGGCGCGTGGTGGCCTCCGATGGCGCGGGGGACGTGGTTGCGGTGGGCAGGTCGGTCGACGGGATCCGCCCCGGGCAGCGTGTCACCAGCCTGTATTTTCGCAACTGGGTCGACGGTACTCCGAGCTCGGAGATCCTGGCGGGCGCCCATGGGTTCAACATCGACGGTGTGCTGGGCGACTACATCGTTCTCGAAGACACGGCCGTGGCGCCGGCCCCCGCGGGACTGAGCTATGAAGAAGCAGCCACGCTGCCCACGGCGGGGCTGACCGCCTGGATGGCCACGGTGGGGCAGCGCCCGCTCAAGCGGGGCGACGTGGTGCTGGTGCAGGGAACGGGCGGCGTGTCGATGTTCGCACTGCAATTCGCCGCGGCCAGCGGCGCGCGAGTCATCGCGACCAGCAGCTCCGATAACAAGCTGCGACAGGCCAAGGCGCTTGGCGCAGACGACGGCATCAACTACCGGACCACGCCCGAGTGGGCCGAGCGGGTGCTCGAGCTCACCGACAATCACGGCGCGGACCTGGTCGTCGACGTCGGCGGCAAGGAGACGCTGGCACTCTCGGTCGCGAGCCTCGCCTACGGGGGCACGCTCTCGGTCGTGGGCGGGCTGTCCGGTTACGGCGGCGACATCCCGTCGCTCGGCCTGCTCCTGAAGACCGCGCGCGCGCAGGGCGTATTTGTAGGCTCGCGCGCCGATTTCCTGAAGATGAGCGAGTTCATCACCAAGCATCGCCTGCATCCGGCGATCGATCGCAAGTTTCCCCTCGAGCAGTACGAAGAGGCGCTGCAGGTCATGCAGTCGGGCAATTTCGTCGGCAAGCTCGTCCTGCAACTGCAATAACAACACCGATGCGTCTCGTTGGCTTCGCGATCCTGGCACTCCTCCTGCCGCTCGCTTCCGATGCCGCCCGCGAGCGGGTCCTGAAGCAGGTCGACCTGCCGCACTCCTACTACTGGCGCG
>DATFEQ010000058.1:0-31515 GCA_035250905.1 Steroidobacteraceae bacterium | reverse complement strand
CGGGCGGAAATGCAGAGAGAAGCTGCCGAAACCCCGGATCTCGATGCGCTCGCCCTGCGCGAGCGCATCGCTCATGATCTCGAGGATCTGCTTCAGCGCCAGCTCCACGTCTTTCGCGGGCAGGTGCTTCTGCTTGGCCGTAATGATTTCGATCAGTTCCGACTTGGTCATGCGATAGCCCCGTCAGTCCTGTCCGCCGATGTGCTCCTTGAGTAGATCGCCCAGGCTCGTGCCCGAAGACGTTTCGCCCGTCTTGTAGCTCTGCACTGCCTCCGCCTCTTCGTGCGCTTCCTTGGCCTTGATGGAGAGCGCGATCGTGCGGCCCTTGCGGTCGACGCCGGTAAACTTGGCCTCGACCTCCTCGCCCACCTTGAGAATTGCGCGCGCATCCTCGACGCGATCGCGGGAGAGCTCCGAGGCGCGCAGGTGACCCTCGACCCCGTTGCCGAGATCGATCACCGCGCCCTTGGCATCCACTTCCTTGACCACGCCCTTCACGATGGTGCCCTTGGGGTGATCGGCCAGGTAACTCGAGAACGGATCCTTGGCGAGCTGCTTGATGCCGAGCGAAATGCGCTCGCGCTCGGGATCGATCGTGAGCACCATCGCCTCGAGCTGCTGGGCCTTCTGGAAATTGCGCACCGCCTCTTCGCCGGGCACGTCCCAGGAGATGTCGGACAGGTGCACGAGACCGTCGATGCCACCCGGCAAACCGATGAAGATGCCGAAGTCCGTGATCGACTTGATCTGGCCCGCCACCTTGTCGCCGCGGTTGTAGTTCTCGGCGAACTCCTTCCACGGATTGGTCTTGCACTGCTTCAGACCGAGCGAAATGCGGCGGCGCTCCTCGTCGATGTCGAGCACCATCACTTCGACTTCCTGCCCGACGTGCACCACCTTCGCCGGGTTCACGTTCTTGTTGGTCCAGTCCATCTCGGACACGTGCACCAGGCCCTCGACGCCCTCCTCGATTTCGACGAAGCAGCCGTAGTCGGCGATATTGGTGACCTTGCCGAAGAGCCGCGTGTTGGGCGGGTAGCGGCGCGAGATCGCCGACCACGGGTCGGCGCCAAGCTGCTTGAGACCCAGCGAGACGCGCGAGCGCTCGCGGTCGAACTTGAGGATGCGCACCTCGATCTCGTCGCTGACCTTGACGACTTCGGAGGGGTGCTTGACGCGCTTCCATGCCATGTCGGTGATGTGCAGCAGCCCATCGATGCCGCCCAGGTCCACGAAAGCGCCGTAGTCGGTGAGATTCTTCACCACGCCCTTGACGACCGAGCCTTCCTGCAGGTTGTCGAGCAGCGCGTTGCGCTCGGCGCTGTATTCCTGTTCCACAACGGCGCGGCGTGAGACCACCACGTTGTTGCGCTTCTGGTCGAGCTTGATGACTTTGAACTCGAGGGCCTTGCCTTCGAGGTATGACGGGTCGCGCACCGGGCGCACATCGACGAGCGAACCGGGCAGGAACGCGCGGACGTTGTCGATCTCGACGGTGAAGCCGCCCTTGACGCGGCCGGTGATGACGCCGCTGACGATTTCGCCGGCCTCGAAAGCTTTCTCGAGCCGCGTCCAGGTGCGGGCGCGCTTGGCCTTCTCGCGCGAGAGGCGCGTTTCGCCCGAACCGTCTTCGACGGTATCGAGGGCGACCTCGACCTCATCGCCCGCCTTGACCTCCATTTCGCCCTTCTCGGAGCGGAATTGTTCGGCGGGTATGACGGCCTCGGACTTGAGGCCTACGTTGACGATCACGTAGTCCGAGCCGACCTCGACGACGTGGCCGGTCAGGATGGTGCCAGGCTTGATCCGCTGGCTGGCAATGCTCTGCTCGAATAGTTGGGCAAAACTCTCTGTCATATAAGTGGTACTGGATGGGCCTCACGACCCGCTGGCATGGCCCTGAAGGCACTCCCGGCCCTCACGGGGAATTCATTCACAGGCCCACGTCCTGTGGACCCACTCCGTAAAACCTCTCTGTCTCGATCCTGCAGCGCTCAGCGGAACCGCTCGTGTGCCAAGCGCAGTATCTGCGCCACGACCTCATCGACGGCGAGCCCGGTTGAGTCCAGGTGGATCGCGTCTGCCGCTGCCCTCAACGGCGCCACCGGTCGGCTGGCGTCGCGCGCATCCCGCTCGGCGATCTCACGCGAAAGGGCGGCAAGGCTAACATCCAGACCCTTTTCTTTCAACTGCTTATGACGCCGCCGGGCCCTCTCCTCGGCGGTGGCCGTCAGGAAGATTTTGAGCCCTGCCTCCGGGAAAACGATGGTGCCCATGTCGCGCCCGTCAGCCACCAGGCCCGGAGGGCGCGCGAACTGTCGCTGCCGCGCAAAAAGCGCGGTCCGGACTTCGGGCATCGCGGCGACCCGGGACGCTGCCGTTCCCGCCTGCTCGCTGCGCAGGTCCCGGGTGACGTCCTGGCGCTCGAGCAAAACCCGCTCCTCCCCGGAGGGATCGCTGCCAAATTCAACCTGCATCTGCCGGGCGAGACGCTCGTGGCCCGCGACATCGCCTGCCGCGACACCGGCGCGCAACCCCGCCAGGGCGACCAGTCGGTAGAGCGCGCCGCTATCGAGGAACCGCCAGCCGAGGGCGTCCGCCACGCGGCGGCTCACAGTCCCCTTGCCTGAGCCGCTCGGCCCGTCGATGGCAATGATGGGGACCGGGTCCATCTCAGGTGGCGACGGAGTCGATGTCGAAGCCCACGTGGTTGGCGAGCTCGGCAAAGCCCGGGAACGAAGTGGCCACGTTGGCGACGTCGTGAATCTCGATCGGGCCCGCCGCCCGCACGCTGGCGATCGCAAACGCCATCGCGATCCGGTGATCGCCGTGGCTGTCGATGCGGCCACCGCTCAGCGCACCTCCCTGGACACGAAGCCCGTCGGCCAACACCTCGGTGCCGACGCCCACATTCTTGAGCCCGTCCGCCATGACCGCGATCCGGTCACTCTCCTTGACGCGCAGCTCCTCGGCGCCGGTGACCACGGTTTCTCCGTGCGCGCAGGCCGCTGCGACGAAGAACGCCGGGAACTCGTCGATCGCGAGCGGCACGAGGTCGCGCGGCACCTCGATGCCCCGCAGCTCGCGTTGCTCGATCTCGAGGTCGGCGACCGGCTCTTCGCCGCTCAGCCGGGGATTCACGACGCGAATCTCGCCACCCATGCGCCTGAGGAGCTGCAGAAGCCCGGTACGGGTGGGGTTGACGCCGACATTGCGAATCGTCACCACGCCGCGCGCGGCGAGGCAGGCGGCCACCACGAAGAACGCCGCCGATGAGAAGTCTCCGGGAACGTCGAGCGCCGCGCCGTGCAACTTCGCCGGCCCGGCGAGCCGCACCCGGCGACCTTCGGCCTGCACGGTGGCGCCGAAGGTGCGCAACATGCGCTCGGTATGATCGCGCGTGACCGCCGGCTCCATCACGGATGTCATGCCCTGGGCGTACAAGCCCGCGAGCAGCACGGCGGATTTCACCTGGGCGCTCGCGACCGGAGAAACGTAGTGCACGGCGTGGAGCGTGTGACCGCCACGAATCTCGAGCGGCGGCCGGCCCGCGTGCGTCTTGATCACGGCACCCATCGCGCGCAACGGCACCGCGACCCGTTCCATCGGGCGCTTCATGAGCGAGGCGTCGCCGATCAGCGTGGAGTCGAAGCGCTGTGCCGCGAGCAGCCCGGCGAGTAGTCGCATGGCCGTGCCCGAGTTGCCCAGGTCGAGCGGCTGAGTCGCTGCCCTGAGGCCGTGCAGTCCGACGCCCTCGATCTCGAGGGTCGCCGCTTCCGGCTGCTCGATGGACACACCGAGCGCACGCATCGCGTGCAGCGTCGCGTTGCAGTCCTCGCTCGCCAGGAAACCGCTGATCCGGGTGCGCCCCTCGGCGATTCCGGCGAGCAGCAGGGAGCGGTGCGAGATCGACTTGTCGCCCGGGACCGTGAGCTCACCGCCAACGGATTGCACGGGCCGAGCGCGAAACGCTCTCGACGGCGCCGTACTCGCAGCCGCTGCGCCCGGCGCGCTCATGCACGGCGCCCGAGAATCACCGTCAGCGCCTCCAGCGTGCGCCGATTCTGCTCCACCGTACCGGTGGTGATGCGCAGGTGGTTGGGAAGGCCGTAGTTGAGCAGCGGTCTCGCGATCACGCCCTGGCGCAACAACCCTTCGTAGACGGGACCCGAAGGACGCGCGAGATCGACCAGCACGAAGTTGGCCGCCGACGGTACCACCTGCAAGCCGAGCGCCTGGAGGCCGGTCCGCAACTGCTCACGGCCGGCGCGATTGAGCACGACCGTGCGCTCGACGTGTGGCGCGTCATCGAGCGCAGCGGTGGCCGCGGCGAGCGCCACCGAGTTCACGTTGAAGGGTTGCCGCAGGCGATTCAGCGTCTCCGCGACCTGCGGCTGCGACAAAGCGTAGCCGACGCGCAGCCCCGCAAGACCATGGGCCTTCGAGAAGGTGCGCACCACGACCAGGTTGGTGAGCTCGCGCAGCCACGACGAAGCATCGGGACAATCGACATCGCGCGAGTACTCGAAGTACGCCTCGTCGACCACCGCGATGACCGAATCGGGCAAGCGGCGCAGAAACTCAGCGAGGCTTTTCGAATCCAGCCACGTACCGGTGGGGTTGTTCGGATTGGCGATGAAGACGAGGCGCGTGCGCGGCGTGACGAGCGCCGCGATGGCTGCCAGATCGTGGCCGAGCGGCATGGAGGCCGCGGCGCCGAGCGCCGGCGCGATGCGCGCTTTTGCCCCCACCGCCTGCACCGCGATCGGATACACGGCGAAGCAGTACTGAGCGTAGATCGCCTCGGTCTCGGGCGTCAGGAAGGCTTCCGCGAGCAACACCAGGATGTCGTTCGAGCCGTTGCCCAGCGTGATCCAGTCGAGCGGCAGGTCATGATGGCGCGCGAGACGCTGCTTGAGCTCGAAACCACTGCCGTCCGGGTAGAGCCCGATGTCCGTCAGGGCAGCGCTCATCGCGGCGCGGGCCCGCGGGCCGGGTCCGAGCGGATTCTCGTTGGAGGCGAGCTTGATGATGTCGTGGACGCCGTATTCGCGCTCGAGCTCCGCGATCGGCTTTCCGGGCACATACGGGTGCAGCTCGCGCACCGCTGGCGCGACCAGGTCCGAGATAGTGGTCTTGCCCATCGCCGCTCCCGTCACTGCACGGCTTGAGGATACGACCCGAGGATGCGGAAAAGCGACGCCCGTCGCTTGAGCTGCGCCAGCGCCTTCGCGAGGCGCGCATCCGTCGCATGACCCTCGACGTCCAGGAAGAAGACGTAATCCCACTTGCGTCGCCGCGACGGCCGCGATTCGATGCGGGTGAGGCTGATCTTGTTTTTCGCGAAGGGCTCGAGCAGCCGGTAGAGCGCGCCCGGCGAGTCGGTGTGACCGGTCGACACCAGGAGCGTGGTCTTGTCGCGGCCGCTCGCATTCAGGAGCTTGCGACCAACGATCAGGAAGCGGGTGGTGTTGTCGGGGCGGTCCTCGATCTCGGTCGCGAGCACGTTCAGGCCGTACACCTCGGCCGCGGCCTCGCCGGCGATGGCTGCCGTGCCTTTTTCGTCGCGGGCGCGGCGCGCGGCTTCCGCGTTGCTGGCCGCCTGCAACCGCTCCGCCTCCGGCAGGTGCTCGTCCAGCCAGCCGCGGCATTGGGCGAGCGATTGCTGATGCGAACACACGCGCTCGATGCGCTCGAGGCTGTCCATCCTGCCCATCAGGTGCTGGTGGATGCGCAGCTCCACCTCGCCGCCGATGTGCAACGGCGAAGTGAGGAAGCGGTCGAGCGTGTAGCTCACCGTGCCCTCGGTGGAATTCTCGATCGGCACCACGCCGAAATCGGCCGCACCCGCTTCGACCTCGTGAAACACCTCGTCGATGGTCGCCAACGGCAGGGCACGCACCGAGTGACCGAAGTGCTTGAGCACCGCCGCTTGCGTGAATGTGCCCTCGGGGCCAAGGAACCCCACCTTGAGCGGCTCCTGCTGGGCCAGACACGCCGACATGATCTCGCGAAAGAGCCTCAAGACTTCTTCGTTGCGCAGCGGACCCTTGTTGCGCTCGAGCGCCATGCGCAGCACCTGCGCTTCGCGCTCCGGCCGGTAGAAATCGACGGTGTGTCCGTCCGCGTGCTTCGAGATCCCCACCGTCTGCGCCAGGCGCGCGCGCTCGTTGATCAGCACGTGAATCTGCGCATCGACCGCATCTATGCGGCCGCGAATCTCTTCCAGCGCCGGTGTCGCCGGAGGCTTGCCGCCCTTGCGCGCCCGCGCCATCAGAGAATCCTCGCGGCGAGTACGCCTTCGATGCCGCGGATGCGATCGAGGATGCCCGGCGGAATGGCGTCGTCGGTGTCGATCAGGGTGTACGCGAGCTCGCCGCGCGACTTGTTGAGCAGGTCCGCGATGTTGAGCCCGACACTCGCGAGACAGGTCGAGATCTGCCCGACCATGTTGGGCACGTTGTCATTGGCGATGGCGATGCGGCACCAGCCGTTGGTGCGCGGCAGGACCGCTTCGGGAAAGTTGACCGAGTTGCGCACGTTGCCGTGTTCCAGGAAGTCGCGCAGCGTCTCCGCCACCATGATCGCGCAGTTCTCCTCCGCCTCGCCGGTCGATGCGCCGAGGTGCGGCAACGCGACGACACGCGGGTGCCCCTTGATGCGGGTGCTGGGGAAGTCGCACACGTAGGCATGCAGCTTACCGGCGTCGAGCGCCGCCAGCAGGGCCGCCTCGTCCACGATCGGTGCGCGCGCAAAGTTGAGAATGACACCGCCCGGCTTCATGAGCCGGATGCGTGCGGCGTTCACCAGCGACCGCGTGCCGTCGGTGAGCGGCACGTGCAGCGTGATCAGGTCGGAGCGCGTGAAGAGATCGTCGAGGTTGATCGCCTGCTCGACGCCCGACGAGAGCTGCCAGGCGCGCTGCACGGTGATCTGCGGGTCGTAGCCGATGACGCGCATGCGCAACCCCAGCGCCGCGTTGGCCACTTCGACGCCGACCGCGCCCAGGCCGACCACGCCGAGCGTGCGACCCGGCAACTCGAAGCCGACGAACTTCTTCTTGCCCTCCTCGACCGCTGCCTCGACCGCCTCGTCGTCGCCGCCGAGCCCGCGCGTGTATTCCCAGGCCTGGCAGATATTGCGCGCACCGAGAAACAGGCCGGCGATGACCAGCTCCTTCACCGCGTTCGCATTGGCGCCCGGGGCATTGAACACCGGGATGCCACGCTTGCTGAGCGCGGCGACCGGGATGTTGTTGACGCCTGCGCCGGCACGCGCCACGGCCAGCACGCTCGGCGGAATATTCATGTCGTGCATGTCGGCGGAGCGCAGCAGCACCGCTTGCGGATTGCCGATGTCGGAGGCGACCTCGTAGCGGTCGCGTGGGAGCCGCTCCAGGCCCTTCACCGAAATACTGTTGAGCGTGAGAATCTTGAATGACATGTCGAGCCGGTGCCCCTAGCCGTTCTTGCGCGCGAATTCCTGCATGAACTCCACCAGGGCCGCGACCCCGGCGAGCGGCATGGCGTTGTAGAGGCTGGCGCGCATGCCGCCGACCGCGCGGTGCCCGGCGAGATTGGTCAGTCCGGCGGCCTGCGCCCCGGCGAGGAACTGCTGGTCGAGCTCGGGCCGCGCCAGCGTGAACGGCACGTTCATCCAGGAACGGCAGTCCTTCGGTACCGCGTTGCGATAGAAGGCGGAAGCGTCGATCGCATCGTAGAGCGTGTCGGCCTTGGCGAGATTGATCTCCGCCATTCGGGCGAGCCCGCCCTGGCGCTTCAACCAATCGAACACGAGCCCGGCGATGTACCAGGCAAACGTCGGGGGCGTGTTGAGCATCGAGCCCTCGTCCGCCATCGCCTTGTAGTCGAGCACCAGGGGCGTGCCGGGTCGCGCCCGGCCGAGCAGGTCATCGCGCACGATCACCAGCGTGATCCCGGAGGGACCCATGTTCTTCTGCGCGCCGGCGTAGATCAGACCGAACCGGCTCACGTCGATCGGGCGCGACAGCAGCGTCGATGACATGTCCGCCACCAGCGGCACGTCGCGCACGTCCGGGATGAAGTGAAACTCCACGCCGCCGATCGTTTCGTTGGGCGTGTAGTGCAGGTAGGCGGCATCGGCGCTGCGCTGCCAGGTGCTCTCGGGTGGAATGGCCGTGTATCCCGAGGCCGCGCCGTCGGCCGCCACGTTGACCTTGCAGTAGCGGCGCGCGTCGCCGAGCGCCTTCTTCGACCAGTGGCCGGTATTCACGTAGTCGACGGTTGCGCCTTGCGGCGCGAGGTTCATCGGGATCGCGGAGAACTGGCCGGTGGCGCCGCCCTGGAGGAACAGCACGCGGTAGTCGGCCCCGATGCCGAGCAACTCCCGCACGTCGGCTTCGGCCTGCTGGGCCACGGCGATGAATGCCTTGCTGCGGTGACTGATCTCCATCACCGAGGCACCGCTCGAGCGCCAATCCGTCAGCTCGTCGCGAACCCGCTCGAGCACTTCCAGCGGCAGCATCGCCGGGCCGGCGCTGAAATTGAAGACACGCATGAATCCCCCGAACAACACGCTGCCGGATCACCCATGCGACGCACCCGTCGAATGCGTCGAATGCGTGTCCGGCAGGCTGTCAGAGTCTATCAGGCTGGATCGGGGGTTTCAGCGGGCGCGGGGTCTGCGCCAACGTCGTCGCTCTCGTCGCCGTTGAGCCCCTCGATGCGCTCGACGCCCACCAGGCGCTCGCCTTCCTCGAGGCGGATGAGGCGCACCCCCTGGGTATTGCGGCCCACGATCGAGATATCGCCGACCGGGGTACGCACCAGGGTACCGGCCGAGCTGATCAGCATGATCTCGTGCTCACGCAGCACGTGCAGCGCGCCCACCATCTGGCCATTGCGCTCGGTGACCTGCAGGGCGATCACCCCCTGCCCGCCACGGCCGTGCTGCGGAAAGTCCTCGACCGGCGTGAGCTTGCCGTAGCCATTCTCGGATGCCGTGAGGATGAAGCCCTCGTCGACGACGATGAGCGCAATCACGCGCTGGGTAGCGGCGAGCTTGACGCCGCGCACGCCTGCGGCCTCGCGCCCCATGGCGCGCACTTCGTCCTCACGAAAGCGGACCGACTTGCCGCCGCTGGTGCACAGCATGATCTCGCGCTGCCCATCGGTGAGCGCCACGCCCACCAGCTGGTCCTCGGGCGCGAGATCGACCGCGATGATCCCGGTGCTGCGCGGGCGCGAGAATGCGGACAGCGGCGTCTTCTTGACGGTGCCGAGCGCGGTGGCCATGAACACATAGCGGTGCTCGTCGTACTCGCGGATCGGCAGCACCGCGTTGATGCGCTCGCCTTCCTGCAGCGGCAACAGGTTCACCATCGGCTTGCCGCGAGCGATCCGTCCCGCCTGCGGCAGCTCGTAGACCTTGAGCCAGTACACCTTCCCCTGGCTCGAGAAGCACAGCAGCGTGTCGTGGGTGTTCGCCACGAACAGCTTGTCGATGAAATCCTCGTCCTTGACGCTGGTCGCCGCCTTGCCGCGCCCGCCGCGCCGCTGGGCCTGGTAGGCCGACACGGGCTGCGACTTCGCGTAACCGGAATGCGACAGCGTGACCACGACGTCCTCGGGCTCGATCAGGTCCTCGATGGTGAGATCGGTGTGGTCGCTCACGATCTGCGTGCGCCGCTGGTCGCCGTAAGCGGTACGCACCTCCGTGAGCTCCTGGCGGATGACGGCGATGAGCCGTTGGGGCTTCGCCAGCACCTCGCTCAGGTCGCGGATGTGCTCGAGCAGCTCCTTGAACTCCTCGATGATCTTGCCCTGCTCGAGGCTCGTCAGGCGATGCAGGCGCATGTCGAGGATGGCCTGGGCCTGTGCCTCGGAGAGCCGGTAGCCCTGCTCGCTCAATCCGAGCTCGTTCCCGGCATCGTCGAGGCGCGTTGAGACTTCGCCCGCGCGCTTGAGCATCTCGGGCACGGCGCCCGAGCTCCAGTGACGCGCCATCAGGGCCGCCTTCGCTTCGGGTGGCGACGGCGAGCGTTTGATGGTGGCGATCACCTCGTCGATGTTCGCGAGCGCCACCGCCAGACCCTCGAGGACGTGAGCTCGCTCGCGTGCCTTGCGCAGGTCGAACACCGTGCGCCGCGTGACGACCTCGCGGCGATGACGCAGGAAGGCTTCCAGCACTTCCTTCAGCGAGAGCAGCTTCGGCTGGCCGTCCTGGAGCGCGACCATGTTGATGCCGAACACCGTCTCCATCGGCGTCTGCGCGTACAGGTTGTTGAGCACGATGTCGGCGACTTCGCCGCGCTTGAGCTCGATCACGACACGCATGCCGTCCTTGTCCGACTCGTCGCGCAGGCCGTCCTGCGCAATGCCGTCGAGATGCTTCTCCTTGACGAGCTCCGCGATGCGCTCGAGCAGGCGCGCCTTGATGACCTGGTAGGGAAGCTCGGTGATCACGATGGCCTGGCGGCCGCGGCTGTCGAGCTCCTCGATCGTGGTGCGCGCGCGCACCGAGAGCCGGCCGCGGCCGGTCTTGTACGCCGCGACGATTTCCTGCGCGCCGTTGATGATGCCGGCGGTCGGGAAGTCCGGCCCCGGGATGTGCTGCATCAGCCCCGCGAGGGAAAGCCCCGGGTCATCGAGCAGCGCGATGCAGGCGTTGATCACTTCGCCCAGGTTGTGCGGCGGGATGTTGGTGGCCATGCCGACCGCGATGCCCGACGAGCCGTTCACCAGCAGGTTGGGGATGCGCGTGGGCAGGACCGTCGGCTCGTTTTCCTTGCCGTCGTAATTGGGGACGAAATCGACCGTTTCCTTGCCGATGTCCGCGAGCAGCTCGGAGGCGAGCGCGGTGAGGCGGCACTCGGTGTAGCGATAGGCGGCCGGCGGGTCGGCGTCGATCGAGCCGAAATTGCCCTGCCCGTCGATGAGCGGGTAGCGCATGGAGAAGTTCTGCGCCATGCGCACCATCGCGTCGTAGGTCGCGGTGTCGCCGTGCGGGTGGTACTTGCCCAGCACCTCGCCCACCACGCGTGCGCACTTGACGTACGGCCGCGTCGCGACGTTGTTGGTTTCCTGCATCGAGAACAGGATGCGGCGGTGAACCGGCTTCAGGCCGTCGCGTACATCGGGCAGCGCGCGCCCGATGATCACGCTCATCGCGTAGTCGAGATACGACTGGCGCATCTCGTCTTCGAGGTTGACAGAGAGGATTTCGCGCGCGATTTCCGCCATGCGAGGGTCCGAAAAACTGCTCAAAAAGGTGTGGCCGGAGGCGGCGCGTTACGGGGCCGTTTGGGCCGTTTACGAAGCGGTAAATGGTAACACAGCGAGCCGGTGCGACCCACCCTGCGCGCTGCTCTGCGAGCGGCTCCGCGCGCGCTTGCGGTCTATACTGCGCGCATGGAAATGCAGGGCAATGTCGATGCCGGCGAGATCGCCAAGTTCGAAGCGCTGGCGCAACGCTGGTGGGACCCGAAAGGCGAGTTTCGGCCCCTGCACGAGCTCAATCCGCTACGCCTGGGCTTCATCGAAGAGCATGTCGCGCTCGCATCGAAAGCAGTGCTCGACGTCGGCTGTGGCGGTGGGATCCTGTCGGAGGCCATGGCACATCGCGGCGCTCACGTGCTGGGTATCGATCTCGCGCAGGCCGCCCTCGAAGTGGCGCGGCTACACGCCCTCGAGGCCCACATCGCGGTCGACTACCGGCACGTCCCGGCTGAAGAGCTCGCGCGCAGCGCGCCTGCCTCGTTCGATGTCGTCACCTGCATGGAAATGCTCGAGCACGTGCCCGAGCCGCAGTCGATCGTCGCGGCGCTGGCTGTGCTGGTGAAACCCGGCGGCCACGTCTTCGTGTCCACGATCAACCGCAATCTGAAGGCCTTCCTGCTCGCGATCGTCGGCGCCGAATACGTGATGCAGCTGCTGCCGCGCGGTACGCACGAGTACGAGAGGTTCATCCGGCCCTCCGAGCTGCTCGACATGGCGCGCCCCGCTGGGCTCGCGCTCCAGGAAATCGCGGGCATCGAATACAACGCCCTCACGCAGCTTTTCCGCCTGAGCACCGACGCCTCGGTGAATTACCTGGCGCATTTCGTGCGGCCGGCAGCGGGAGCTTGAGATGCAGCGTCGCGTGCGTGGCGTGCTGCTCGATCTCGACGGCACCTTGCTCGACACAGCGCCCGACATGGCCGCTGCGCTGAACCGGCTGCGCGCCGAAAACGGTGTTGCCGCGCTCGAGCCGGGTGACATCCGGCCGCATGTCTCGCACGGCGCGGCGGCCCTGGTGCGACTCGGCTTTCCCGACGTGACGGAAGACGAATTCCAGCGCCTGCGCGAGCGCTTCCTCGAGGTCTATGCGAGCGACATCGCGGGCGCCACGACCGTATTCCCGGGCTTTGACCCCGTGCTCACGGCTCTCGAGGCCCGGCAGGTTCCCTGGGGCGTGGTCACCAACAAGCAGACCTCGCTCACTACGCCGCTGCTCGCGCACATGCGTCTTGCCGGGCGCGCTGCCTGTGTGGTCTGCGGCGATACGGTCGCGCAACGCAAGCCTCATCCTGCGCCGCTCCTGCATGCAGCGGGCCTCCTCGGACTCGAGCCACGCGAATGCGTGTACGTGGGCGATGCCGAACGTGACGTGCAGGCCGGCCGCGCTGCCGGCATGCACACATTGATCGCGCTCTTCGGCTACCTCGGCGCGCACGATCGTCCCGAGTCGTGGCAGGCCGATGGCCTGATTCTGGAACCGGGGGAGTTGCTGGGCTGGCTGAATGGGGCGCGCGCCGGCGCGCCGCGCGAGCGATGAGCGGCGCGGCGCTATTGTGGGGTGCGGTGGCGCTGCTCGCCGGTTTCGCGCTCGGCTGGCTGGTGTCCGCGTTGCGCGCGCAGAACAACGAGAAGCGACTGAGCGTCGATCTCGAGGTGACGCGCTCGCAGCTGCAGACTCAGCAGGCGCTCGAGGAGGAACGTGGGCTACTGATCGAGCGCGCCCAGGAGCGGCTGAAGAACGCCTTCGATACGCTCGCCACCGAATCCCTGCGTAGCAACAGCGAGCTGTTCCTCAAGCTGGCGCGCGAGAACCTCGGCCAGCAGCAACTGCAGGCGTTGCACAGCCTGAAGGAACGCGAGCAGGCCATCGAGACGCTGCTCGCGCCCATCCGCGACGCGCTCAAGCGCACCGAGGTGCAGATCTCGACCATCGAGAAGGATCGCCACGAGGCCTTCGGCGCGATTCGCCAGCATCTCGAATCGGTCAACCTGAGCCAGTCGGAGTTGCAGCGCGAGACACGCAACCTGGTCAACGCGCTGCGCCGACCCGAAGTGCGCGGTCAGTGGGGCGAGCTGTCGCTGCGCCGCCTGGTCGAGCTCGCCGGCATGACGGTGCATTGCGACTTCACCGAACAGGTGCACACCACCACGGACGAGGGCGCATTGCGCCCCGACCTCATCGTGCACATGGTCGACGGGCGCGACCTCGTGGTGGACGTGAAGACGCCGCTCACCGCCTACCTCGAAGCCGTCGAGGCGCAGAGCGACGAGGCGCGCGCAGCGGCGCTGCGGCGGCATGGCCAGTTGGTGGCCGAGCGCGTGCGCGCGCTCGCGAGCAAGGCCTACTGGGCACAGTTCGCCCAGAGTCCGGACTTCGCCATCCTTTTCCTGCCCGGCGACCAGTTCCTGGCGGCGGCGATGAACGAGAATCCCGCGCTCCTCGATGAGGCGATCCGACAGGGAGTGATCATCGCGACGCCCACCAGCTTCATTGCCATGCTCAAGGCCATCGCGTACGGCTGGCGCCAGCTCGCGCTGGCGCAGAACGCCGCGACGATCCGCGATCTCGGCCAGGAGCTCTACAAGCGCCTGAGCGTGTTCGGCAGCCACCTCGCCAGGATCGGTGCGGCGCTCGATCGCGGCGTGGATGCCTACAACAACGCGGTCGGCTCACTGGAGCGCCAGGTCCTGCCCGCCGCCCGACGCTTCACCGAGCTCGGCTTGAGCACCGATCGCCCGCTCGAGGAGCCGCAGCGCGTCGATCGCCTGGCGCGCGATACGACGCCGTCCAATGGCGGCAAGGCCGACGAGCCCCCCGCCGGTTGACGATGAGCCAGGCAACACCGGCCGCGGGCACCGATCCGCGACAGTATCAGCCGCCGCCGCACGCACTCCGCGACCGCGTCATCCTGGTCACCGGCGCAGGCGATGGCATCGGGCGGGCGGTTGCACTCGCCCTCGCCGCGCACTCGGCGACGTTGGTCCTGAGCGGCCGGACCGTGCGCAAGCTGGAAAAAACCTACGACGACATCGTGGCGCAGGGCTCACCGCAGCCCACCATCGCGCCGCTCGATCTCGACCAGGCGCTCGCCGGCGACTACGACGCGCTCGCCGAGGCGATCGCGCGCAACTATGGGCGACTCGACGGGCTGCTGCACAACGCCGGCGTGCTCGGGCACCTGAGCCCGATCGAGCACTACGATGTGCCGACCTGGGTGCGCGTCATGCATGTGAACGTCAACGCCACCTTCGCGCTCACCCAGGTGTGCGTGCCGCTGCTCAAGAAATCGAGCGACGCCGCGGTCCTCTTCACGTCGAGCAGCCAGGGCCGGCGTGCCCGTGCGCTCTGGGGAGCGTACGCGGTGTCGAAGTTCGCGATCGAAGGCCTGTCGCAGCTACTGGCCGATGAGCTGCAGCCGGCGGGGGTGCGCGTGAACTGCCTCAATCCCGGTCGTGCCCGCACCAACATGCGCATGCAGGCGTACCCGGCTGAGGATCGCAGCACCCTTCCCGAACCGGCAACCCTGGTGGGTCCTTACCTCTATCTGCTGGGACCGGCGAGCCGGGGCGTCACCGGACAAAGCTTCGATTGCCAGTGAGCCTGGAGGAAAACGGGGTCAGATTTATTTTCCGGCCGATTGCCGCCGACGTGGAAAACAAATCTGACCCCGTTTTCCGTCAGCGCCGCTTTGAGAGGCCGCGGCCGCGAGTCCTGATGCGATCCGCGCGACGCCCGTCGCGTTGGCCTGCCCGGCGAACCGGCGCGGTTTTCGCGGGGGTACGACGGATGCGCGCCAGAAGCTCCGGCAGTTCCAGGCCCGCGAGCGTGTAGAGCTCGGCGGTCTCTGCCGGGTCGAGTGGGCGCGAGCGCTCGCGCGCCAGGCTACGCTCCATCGTCACCGGCCCGAGGCTCACGCGCATGAGTCGGCTGAGCTCGACGCCCGCATCCTTGAACAGGCGATGCAAGTCGCGTGCGCGGCCGCCGCGCGTTACGAGCGTGTACCACCGGTTGGCCCCCTCGCCTCCCGCCGCCTGGAGCGTCTCCACCTCGACACGCTCGCCCTCGGCCGTCCCACCGTGGCGCAGCCCTTCCAGCTGATCGTCGGTCAGCTCGCCCCGCAACCGCACCGCGAACTCGATACGCAGCTGCCCGAGCTTGCGCATCAACGCCTGCGCGAGATCGCCATCGCTCGTGAGGAGCTCGAGCCCGCCGTCGTTCGGCGGCAACGGGCTGACCGGCACCCAGCGCCGGCCTGCGCGCTTGGGCAGCTTGTCGAACAGACGACCGGCGGCGCCCGCTTCTTCGTCGCTGAGCGCCTGGCCGGGTGTGCGGTGATAGACGATGACGCGGGTGGCGGACTCGGGCGCCCGCAGGCGCACCGGGCGACCATCGAGCGTGACTCTGTCGCGCGGACGGAGCTGGGCGCCGAGTGCAGCGGGCACTCCGTTGATGGCGAGGCGACCCGCGCGGATCCAATCCTCGACTTCGCGCCGCGAACCGACCCCGGCGCGCGCGAGCACCTTCTGAATGCGTTCGCTCATTCTCTCTGGGTGACAGGACGCGGCCGCCGGCCGCGCGGCGGGCTCAGTCGTCCGAGCGGCGTGCGACCATGCCCGACGCCTGCGGCGTGCCCGAGCCGGAGTGCTCGTCGTTCTCCGCACTGTCCTCGTCCGGCGCCGCCGAGGCGTCGTCCTCGGGCGCATCGCCGGCGAGGATCGCATCGACTTTGTGCGCCTCGCCCTCCTGACCGGGAAGCTCGAGCTGCACGCCGAGGTTGTCCATGTCGCGCAGCTCCGCGAGCGCCGGCAGGTCGCCGAGTGACTTGAGGCCGAAGTAATCGAGGAAGTCGCGCGTCGTGCCGAGGAGCTCCGGACGGCCCGGAACCTCGCGATGGCCCAGCACGCGTATCCAGTTGCGCTCGAACAGCGTGCGCACGATGTCCGGGTTGACCGTGACACCGCGAACTTCCTCGATCTCGCCGCGCGTGATCGGCTGGCGATAGGCGATCAGCGCCAGGGTTTCGAGGAGGGCGCGCGAGTAGCGGCGCGGGCGCTCCTGCAGGAGCCGCCCGACGATTTCGGTGACGCTGCTGCGAATCTGGATCCGGAAGCCGCTCGCCACTTCCCTGAGCTCGATGCCGCGCTCGGCATATTCCTGCGCGAGCTGCTCGAGCGCCGCGCGGATCTCGCCGGGCTCCGGCCGATCGCGCTCGCCGAACATCTCGAGCAACTGCTCGAGCGGCACCGCGTGCCCCGCCGCGAGCAACGCGGCCTCGATCACGTTCTTCAGATATCGATCCTGCATCTCTTGGAGGCTCAGTTGTCCGTGGTCGTGTTGTCGGCCACAACGATCAGGTTGGGCGTGCCGCTGCCGGGGCGCACGTGGATGGGTGCGTAGGGCTCGGTCTGCACGATTTCGATCAAGCCCTCGCGCGTGAGCTCGAGGATCGCGATGAAGGTCACCGTCACCCCCATGCGTCCCTCCTCGGGCCGAAACAGCCGCGCAAATTCGACGAAGCTCGCCTCGCGCAGCTGCCCCAGGATCTCCGACATCCGCTCGCGCACTGACAGCCGCTCGCGTCGTACGTGCAGATGGGCGAACATCTCCGAGCGCGCCATCACGTCCTTGAGCGCAACCAGCATCTCCTGCAGCGTCACCTGCGGCACCAGCCGCACCACGTTGCGCTCGGTGAGCTCGGCGCTCGCCGCCCAGAAATCGCGCCCCAGCCGTGGCAGTTCGTCGATGTCCTCGGCCGCCTGCTTGAAACGCTCGTACTGCTGCAAACGTCGCACCAGCTCGGCGCGCGGGTCTTCCTCCTCGCCCAGGCCCTCGACATGCATGCGCGGCAGCAGCATGCGCGACTTGATCTCGGCGAGCATGGCGGCCATCAGCAGGTATTCGCCCGCGAGCTCGAGCTCGAGCTCCTGCATGAGCTCGATGTACTGCATGTACTGACGCGTGATCTCGGCAATGGGGATGTCGAGGATGTTGAGGTTCTGGCGCCGGATGAGATAGAGCAGCAGGTCGAGCGGTCCCTCGAATGCCTCGAGGAACACTTCGAGCGCCTGCGGCGGGATGTAGAGATCGCGCGGGAGCTCCGTGATGGCTTCGCCTTCCACCACCGCGAACGGCATTTCGCCCTGTTCGGGCGGCGGCTCGACCGGCTCCGGCGTCGCCGGCTTCGAATCGACAAGTCTGAGATCAGGCTTCATCGATAGTTGAGGTTCATCGCCTCGCGCACGTCCTGCAGAGTCTGGCGCGCCGCTTCGCGCGCCTTCTCGCATCCTTCGTCAATGATGCCACGAACCAGGTCGGGATTGTCCTCGTATTCCTGGGCGCGCTTGCGCAGCCCGGTGATCTCCTCGACCACCTTGTCGATCATCGGCTTCTTGCACTCGAGACAGCCGATCCCGGCGCTGCGGCAACCCTTCTGTACCCACTCCCTGGTCTCTTCGCTCGAATAGATCTTGTGCAGCTCCCACACCGGGCATTTGTCCGGGTCGCCCGGGTCAGTGCGGCGCACGCGCGCCGGGTCGGTCTGCATGGTCTTGAGCTTCCTGGCGACCTCCTCCGGATCCTCGCGCATGCCGATGGTGTTGCCGTAGGACTTCGACATCTTGCGACCGTCGAGACCCGGGACCTTCGGCGTCGCCGTGAGCAAGGCCTGCGGCTCGGGCAGGATGCTGACGCCCGTGCCCTCGAGGTAGCCCAGGAGTCGCTCGCGATCGGCCACGGTGATGCGGGCGTTCGAGCCCACCAGGGCACGCGCTTTTTCGAGCGCCTCGGTGTCGCCGGCCTCCTGGAACTTGCGGCGCAGCTGCCGGTACAGCGTGCTGTTGCGCCCGCCCAGGCTCTTGACCGCCTTCTCGGCCTTCTGCTCGAAGTCGGGCTCGCGGCCGTACAGATGGTTGAAGCGCCGGGCGATCTCGCGGGTGATCTCGATGTGCGCCACCTGGTCCTCGCCCACCGGAACGAACATGGGGCGATACATCAGGATGTCGGCACTCTGCAGCAAGGGGTAACCCAGGAAGCCGTAAGTGGCGAGATCCCGGTCCTTGAGCTGCTCCTGCTGATCCTTGTAGCTCGGCACGCGCTCGAGCCAGCCGAGCGGCGTGATCATTGACAGCAGCAGGTGCAGCTCGGCGTGCTCGGGCACGCGTGACTGCACGAACAGCGTGGCGACGCCCGGGTTGAGACCGGCCGCGAGCCAGTCGATGACCACGTCGCGAACGTAGCTCTCGACCTTCGAAGTGTCCTCGTAGCCGGTCGTGAGCGCGTGCCAGTCGGCGACGAAAAAGAAACACTCGTACTGATATTGCAGGTCGACCCAGTTGCGGAGCGCGCCGTGGTAGTTGCCGAGGTGCAGTGGCCCGGTCGGGCGCATGCCGGAGACGACGCGTTTGTTACCTGCGGGAACGGCCAATGGCTCTCCTCAACGGGTCGCGAACGGTGGGAGTTGCGCCCGCCGCGCGCGATTATACGCGACTCACGCGGAACGCCCCGATCCGGCGGGTTCGAACGGAGCCGTGTCACCACGGCCGCGCCGGACAATTGCGGGCACGTCCGCCGCGAGGTCGATGACAGTCGTGGGCTCGAGCCCGCAGTTGCCACCGTCGAGGACCACGTCGACTGCGTGCTCGAGCCGCTCGCGAATCTCGCGGGCATCGGTGAGCGGCAGGTCGTCGCCGGGCAACAACAGGGTCGAGCTCATGATCGGCTCCGCCAGCTCGCGCAGCAGCAGTTGCGGCACCGGGTGATCGGGAATGCGGATGCCGATCGTGCGCCGCCTGGGATTCTGCAGGCGCTTGGGCGTCTCCCGCGTGGCGCGCAGCAGGAACGTATAGGGACCGGGTGTGAACTTGCGCAACAGACGGTACTGGCGGTTGTCGATGCGTGCGTAGCGCGAGATCTCGGTGAGGTCGCGACACACCAGCGTAAACGGATGTCCCGCGTCCGCCAGGCGGATGCGGCGGATGCGCTCCATGGCCTGCTTGTCCCCGAGGTGGCAGCCCAGGGCATAGCAGGAGTCCGTGGGATAGACGATCACGCCGCCACCCCGCATGATCTCGGCGGCACGCCGGACCAGCCGGACCTGCGGATTTTCCGGATGAATTTCGAACAGTTGTGCCATCGGAACCGACCGGCCGTCCTCTCTTGCTTATCCTCGGGACGGCCTCTTGGGCTATGATACGCGGCCTTTCGCCGGCGCCCCGCGCCCTCCGGACCTGGATGCAGCAGCTCATCGATTTTTTCCCGTTGATCGCGTTTTTTGTCAGCTACTGGCTAGGCGGGATCTTCACGGCGACGGCGGTATTCATCGCTGCGAGTGCCATACAGATCGGTGTGCACTGGTGGCGCACGCGCACGGTGAAGACACTGCATTGGGTAACAGCCGCCCTCGTCCTGGTGTTTGGGTCGGCAACCCTGCTGCTGAGAGACCCCCGCTTCATTCAGTGGAAACTGTCGGTGCTGATGTGGCTCGCCAGCGCCACGTTCCTGGTCAGCCAGTTCGTCGGGAAGAAGCCGCTGGTGCAGCGCTTTCTCGAAGGTACGCTCGCCGAGCACCTGGCCCCGGTGAACGCACGTACCTGGAGCCGCATCAACCTGGCCTGGGTCGCATTCTTTGCTCTGGTCGGAACGCTGAACCTGTACGTGATGCGGCACTTCAGCATGGACGCCTGGGTGAACTTCAAGGTGGTCGGCGTCAACGTGCTCCTGCTCCTCTTCATCCTGCCGCAGGCGTTCTGGCTGGCGAGCGATCGCCACGCGGGCGGCGAGATTGGCAAGAGCAAGAGCGATGGCTGAGCCACGTCCGCACGCGCGCCTCGAACGCATTCGTGCCCGGCTCGAGCAACGCTTCGCGCCGACCGCGCTCGAGGTGATCGACGAGAGCCACCTGCACGCCGGACACCCGGGCGCGCGCTCGGGCAAAGGACACTTCCGCGTGCGCATCGTGGCGCCCGCGTTCGCCGGCCTGCCGTCGCTGCGGCGACATCGGCTCGTGTACGAGTCGCTCGAGGAATTGATGACTCAGGACATTCACGCGCTCAGCATCGAAGCGCTGGCCCCGACCGAAACACTGGAGAGCACTACATGAAGCGATACGTCCATCTGGCCGCCATGACGCTGGGTGTCCTGACGCTGGCGGCCTGCCAGAAGTCCGGCGAGCAGGCTGCGCCGGCCGCAGGCTCGTCGGGCACCGCGGTGGCCACGATCGATGGCAAGCCGATCAGCAGCGAGCTGTTCGACGCCTTCGCCCAGGCGCGCGCGCGCAAGCCTGCCGGCGAGCTCACCGACGAGCAGCGCAAGGAGTTGCTCGACCAGATGATCAACCTGCAGATCACCGCCGACGCTGCGGTGAAGTCAGGTCTCGACAAGGAGCCGCCTACGGCGGCGCGGGTCGAGATCAGTCGCCTCAACGTGCTCGCGGACGCGGCACTCGAGAATCATCTCAAGGGCAAGGAGGCCACCGAGCAGGAGCTGCGCGCCGAGTACGAGACCCAGGTTGCCGCGATGCCCAAGCTCGAATACCGCGCGCGCCACATCCTGGTGGCGACCGAGCCCTTCGCGCAGGCCGTCATCGAGAAGCTGCGCAAGGGTGCCGACTTTGCGGAGCTCGCCCGCAAGGAATCGATGGACTCCAAGGAGAACGGCGGCGAGCTCGGCTGGTTCTCACCGGCGCGCATGGTGCCCGAGTTCTCAGCCGCCGTGACCAGCCTGAAGAAGGGTGAAATCACCCAGCAGCCGGTCAAGACGCAATACGGCTGGCACGTGATCCAGCTCGAGGACACGCGCGACGTCGCCGCGCCCGATTACGAGGAAGTGAAGTCGCGTCTCGGCCAGATCGTGCAGAACAAGAAGCTGCAGGCCTACCTCGACGAGCTCAAGAAGACGGCCAAGATCGAAGAGAAGACCTGATCCGGCCAGGCAAAAGCGGCTGAGCGGCGTGCGCGGCGCGCTTCTCAGCCCTTCTCCAGCAGATCCACGAACTGCTGTTCGCTGATCACCTCGACGCCGAGCTCCTCCGCCTTGCGCAGCTTCGAGCCCGCCTCCGCGCCCGCGATCACGTAGTGAGTCTTCTTCGAGACGCTGCCGCTCACCTTGCCGCCGAGTGCGAGGATCTTTTCCTGAGCTTCTTCGCGCGTCATGGCGGAGAGCGTCCCCGTCAGCACCCAGGTCTTGCCGGCGAACGGCGATTCGCGCGCGGCCGCCGCTTGTCGCATGAGCGGCCAATGCACTTTGTGCCGACGCAGCGCTTCGATCACTTCGCGATTGTGCGGCTGCTGGAAAAAGCGGTGCACGCTCGCGGCGACCACCGGCCCGACGTCGGGAACGCGCTCGATGTCGCGCGCGCTCGCGTCAAGCAACGGATCGAGATCGTGAAAGTGCAGCCCCAGGGCGCGAGCCGTGGCCTCGCCCACGTCGCGGATGCCGAGCGCATAGAGGAATCGCGGTAGCGTCGTGTTCTTGCTGCGGTCGATGGCCGTGCGCAGCTTGGACGCCGACTTCTCGCCCATGCGCTCGAGCGCTTCGAGCTGCTCGACCTCGAGCGCATAGAGGTCGGCCGGCGTCTTGACCATGCCAGTGGTGACCAGCTGATCGATGAGACTGGTGCCCAGGCCCTCGATGTCCATCGCCCGCCGGGAAGCGAAGTGGCGCAGCGCCTCCTTGCGCTGCGCCGGGCAATAGAGTCCGCCCGTGCAACGCGCGATCGCCTGCTCCGCGATGCGCTCGACCGCCGAACCGCACTGCGGGCACTTCGACGGCAGCTTGACGGGCTCGGTGTGCGCGGGGCGGCGCTCCAGCACGACCTTCACGACTTCCGGAATGACGTCGCCCGCGCGCCGGATCACGATCGTGTCACCGACGCGCACGTCCTTGCGCGCAACCTCGTCCATGTTGTGCAGCGTCGCGTTGCTCACGGTGACGCCGCCCACGAACACGGGTTCCAGGCGCGCAACCGGCGTGAGCGCGCCGGTGCGCCCCACCTGGAACTCGATGGCGCGCACCACCGTCGTCTCCTCTTCCGCCGGAAACTTGTGTGCCAGCGCCCAGCGCGGCGCGCGCGAGACGAACCCGAGCTTTTGCTGGGCGCGCAGGTCGTCCACCTTGTACACGACGCCGTCGATCTGGTGGGCGAGCGCCGCGCGACGCCGACCGATATCGGCGTAGTACTCGAGGCACCCCTCGAGCCCGCGCACCACGCGTGCTTCCGGGCTGGTCTTGAGCCCCCAACCGCGCAGCGCGCGCAACACTTCGCTGTGCAGGTCCGGCAACGTGCCTTTTTCGAGATAGCCCACGCCATAGAAAAAGATGTCGAGCGGTCGCTGGGCGGTGAGCCTGGGATCGAGCTGTCGGAGGCTGCCCGCGGCAGCATTGCGCGGGTTGACATACGTCTTCTCGCCCCGCGCCTCGGCCTGCGTGTTGAAGCGCTTGAACCCGGCGAGCGGCATGAAGACCTCGCCGCGTACCTCGAGCACGGCCGGGTAGCCTGCGCCCCGCAACTGCAGCGGCACGGCGCGAACGGCTCGCAGGTTGAGCGTCACATCCTCGCCCGTGGCACCGTCGCCGCGGGTTGCGCCGACTGTGAACCTGCCATCCTCGAAGGTGAGGCTCACGGCCAGGCCATCGAGCTTGGGCTCGGCGGCGTAGGCGACCGCGTCTATACCGAGGCGCTCGCGGACGCGACGATCGAAGTCGCGCACATCCTCCTCGGTGAAGGCGTTCTCGAGCGACAGCATCGGCAGGCGATGCACGACTTCGCCAAACTCGGTCACCGGCGTGACGCCCACGCGCTGCGTGGGCGAGTCGGGCGTCACGAGATCGGGAAAGCGCGCTTCGATCTCCTGCAGCTCGCGCAACAGCCGGTCGTACTCGGCGTCCGACACCTCGGGTTCGTCGAGCACGTAGTAACGATAGTTGTGCTGCTCGATCTGCCGACGGAGATCCGCCGCGCGTGCGCGCGTGTCTGCCGGCGTGGTCATTTATGAGCTGACGATTGCGGGTGTCGGGTTCGGGAGGTCTTTTCAGGACCGTCGAAAACAGGGATGTTTTCGCCGGAGCCTACAGGGATGTATTCACGGCGTTCCTGAAAAGACCTCCCGGACACGGCACCCCTCGCTCGCATGTTCGTTACGGCCGGACACGGCACTAGATCGCCGCGTCGGCGCGGCGCTGCCATTCCATCAGGCCGACACGCAGGTCCGCGAGCCGCTGCGGGCTCATGGGCACGCCACGCTCGTCCTGGATTACGCCGCGCAGGCGCGCGGCCAGGTCACGGGCAATACCCACCATCATGTCGAGGGTCGCGCCTGCCTCCATCGGTCCCGGCAGCACGGCGAACAGGCTGACGCCGGGGAAGCGTTGTGCCTCGATCCGATCGAGGTCGAAGGTGCCCGGTTCCACCAGGCTCGCGACGCTCATCAGCGTCGCACCGTTGGGCGCGAACTTGTGGAAGATGGAGAACTTGCCATGCTCGAGGCCCACCGCGCGCAACGCCTCGACCAGGGCCCGCCCCTCGAAGCGCTCCAGCGGAGGCGCCGCGAGCCGCAGCGTCACGATCTTCTCGTCCGCGGCGCGCAGCGGCTCGACCCCGGGTGCGTCGGCATCGATGATCTCGGTGTCGCCGAGGATCGGCTCGATGCGCTCGAGCATTTCCGCCACCGGCCGGGAGAAGAGTTCCCGTGCCAGTCGCTCCTGGGCGACCACGATGGGTGGCGGCTCGAGCACCGGCTCGGGTTCCGGTGCAGGCGCTGGGTCGTCAAGGATGACGGGCGATCGGAACTCCGGCGGCTCCGGCTCCGCCTCCACCGCCTCTTCCACCAGCACGTGACGCGGCGACTCGGGCGGGGCAATGACCGGCTCCTGGCGCGCGGGCTCACCCGCGCGCGCGATCGAGCTCACTGCCTGGCGGGGGCGACGCGACTCGCGCCACCACAATCCGATGCAGAACAGGACGCCGAGTCCCAGCAGAATCCAGCGCAACTCTGGCATCAACGCCTCGAACAGGACCAACCCCTACATCGCCGCCATGCGCACGGCTTCCTCGACGTCGACCGCCACGAGGCGCGACACGCCGGGCTCGCTCATGGTGACGCCGATCAGCTGCGAGGCGAGCTCCATGGTGGTCTTGTTATGGGTAATGAAGATGAACTGCACGCGCTGCGCCATGTCGCGCACGATGTCGCAGAAGCGACCGACGTTGTGATCGTCGAGCGGCGCATCCACTTCGTCAAGCAGGCAGAACGGCGCCGGGTTGAGCTCGAAGATCGAGAACACCAGCGCGACCGCGGTGAGCGCCTTCTCGCCGCCCGACAGGAGGTGAATCGTGCTGTTGCGCTTGCCCGGCGGGCGCGCCATGACCGCAACACCTGCGCTCAGGACGTCTTCCCCCGTGAGCTCGAGGTACGCATGACCGCCGCCGAAGAGCCGCGGGAACTTCTCTTTCAGGCCGACGTTGATGCGCTCGAAGGTGTCCTGGAAACGCTGCCGCGTCTCGCGATCGATCTTGCGGATCGCGGTCTCGAGCGTGCTCAGCGCGTCCGTCAGGTCGGTGAACTGCCGATCGAGATACTCCTTGCGCTCCGATTGCTCCTTGAACTCGTCGATCGCGGCGAGATTGACTGATCCCAGGCGCTCGATCTTCTCAACGGTCTCGGCC
Source organism: Steroidobacteraceae bacterium (assembly GCA_035250905.1). GTDB lineage: Bacteria > Pseudomonadota > Gammaproteobacteria > Steroidobacterales > Steroidobacteraceae > DATBVX01. The sequence continues at coordinate 6,596 of DATFEQ010000058.1, read as the reverse complement.
AGGGTCTGTTCCCACGCGGCCACGGCCGCCTCGGGCGGCAGTGCGGCGAGCAGAGCCTCCAGCTCGAAACGCGTGGCAGCGAATTGCTCCGCCACCGACTCGCGTCGCACGCGGATCTCCTGCGCGTCGAGACGGGCGCCCTCCATGGCGTTGCGCACTTCCTCCACGCGCCCTTCGGCCGTGACGCGCCCCTCGTCGAGTGCACGCAGTGACGCATCGGCGCCTTCCATCGACTCGCGCGCCGCGCGCAATTCGCCTTCGACCTCAAGTCGTCTTCCCAGCGCCTGTTCGAGCGAGCGCTCGAGCTCGGTGAGGGGCGCAGCGCCCGCCTCGATCTCGGCTGCGAGCTCGGCACGGCGCGAGGTGAGCTGCGCCAGCTGCGCGCGCATGCGTTCGAGTGCCGACAATACCGAGCTGCGCGCGGAACGGCGCGATTCCAGCTGGATCGCGACGTCGCGTGCCCGCTCCTGGTCCGCCTGCGCGCGGCTGCGCGCGTCCGCGAGCGCCTGGCGCAGCCGGTCGCGCTCGGCTTCGAGCACCGGGCGGCGCTCGTCGAGCTGCCGCAATACCGTTGAGGCCATCGCGAGCCGCTCGCGCGCGCTCTTGAGCGCCGTTTCCGCCTCCGCGCTCTGCCCGACGAGCTCGTGCGCCTCGCTGGTGAGCCGCTCGGCGCGCAAACCCGCCTCGTCCGCGCGACCGCGCAGGGCACCCAACTGCGCCTGCAACTCCGAGTACTCCTGGTGGCGACCGTTGAGCTCGACCTGCAATTCATCGCGCTCCCGCTCGAGCGCGACCAGCGACTCACGCGTGCGCGCGAGCTCGGCGTCCTGACGCAGCACTGCGGCATCGGCTGCCTCGACTTCGGGCCCCAGGCGCGCGAGCTCCTGCTCGCGCTCCAGCACGCCCTCATGCGCGTTGGCATCGCGGCTCACGCGCAGCCAGTGGCGGCCGATCCACACGCCATCGCGCGTGATGATCGACTCGCCCGGGCGCAGTCGCTCACGCAGTGTCAGCGCCTCGGTGAGCGACTCGACCGCGATGACCTCGCTCAGGAGGGAAACGAGAACCGTAGGCCCGTCGACGTGCGAGAGCAGGCTCGCCGCGGGTCGAAGTGATGCGGTGGTGGCGACGGCCGGCGCCGTCAGGCTCACGAAGGTCACCTGCGCGCCGCGCAGACCGTCGAGCACTTCAGCTACCGCGTCGACGCCTTCGACGCACACCGCCTCGAGGTACGCGCCCAGCACCGTTTCGACGGCGCGCTCCCAGCCGCGCTCCACCTTTACGCGCTGGGCGAGGCGTGGCCGATCGGCCCAGCCGCGTGCAGTCAGCCATTCGACCACGCGCCCCTGCGCCTGACCGAGGGCGGCGCGTTGCAGCGCTTCGAGCGACACGAGCCGGCCGCGCACGTCCTGGACGTGGGCGCGTGCCGTGTCGAGATTCGCGACCGCCGCGCGCTCCGTGTCGCGCGCCGCCTGTAACGTATCGAGCTTGGTCTTGAGTTGCGTCTCGATCCTGGCGCTGGCAGTGCGCGCCAGCAGTTCACGGTCGACGAGGAGCTCGAGCTGGCGCACGGCCTCCGTGCCCGGCAGGGTGCTGCGCTCCTGCTCGGCGCGTTCCGCCTGCGCCTTGAGCGCGCGCAAGCGGTTGTCGATCTCCTCGATGCGCGCGCGCTCCACCTCGGCCCGTTGCTGGGCCTCGCCGACTTCGCGGTTGAACGCTTCCCAGCCGTTCTGCCAGACCTGCATCGCCTGCTCGGCGTCGGCCTGGGCGCGTGATGAGATCGCTTCGCTGTCGCGGGCGGCTGCCTGCTGCGGTTCGAGACCGCGCAGCTCCGTCAGCAAGTCCTCGACCTGGGTCTCGTCGCGCCCGAGCTGCACGCCGAGCTCGCCCAGGTCGCGCTCGGACTGCTCGAGGTCGGTGCGCTGGCGCTGACGCAATTCGCGCGCGTGCTGGATCGACTGCTCGATGCGCGCCGCCTCCGCGCCCAGCTGGTAGTAGCGCGCCTGCACTTCGTTGAGTCGCTCCGCCTGCTCCTGCTGGTGCGCGCGTGCCTTTTCAATGCCGCTCTCGACCGAGCGCAGGTCGGCGAGCGTGGCCTGCATCGCGGTCTCGCGTTCGCGCATCGCCTGCTCGCGCGTGAGCGCCTCCTGCTCCAGTCCACGCAACCTGAGCGCCAGCAGTTCCGCCTGCAGCTTGCGCTCCTCGTCCTTGAGCGCCTGGTAGCGGCGCGCGGTCGCGGCCTGGCGTTGCAGGTGGCGGATCTGCTTGTCGACTTCCTCGCGCAGGTCGTTGAGCCGCTCGAGGTTCTCGCGCGTGTGCGCCATGCGATTCTCGGTCTCGCGGCGCCGCTCCTTGTACTTGGAGATCCCGGCGGCCTCCTCGATGAAAGCCCTGAGCTCGTCGGGCTTGGCCTCGATCAGGCGCGAGATCATGCCCTGCTCGATGATCGCGTAGCTGCGCGAACCGAGCCCGGTGCCGAGGAAGAGCTGGGTGATGTCCTTGCGGCGGCAGCGCGCCCCGTTGATGAGGTAGACCGAAGTGCCGTCGCGCGACACCAGGCGCTTGAGCGAGACCTCGTTGAAGCTCGCGTACTGTCCGCCGATCGCGCCGTCGCTGTTGTCGAACACCAGCTCGATCGAGGCCGTGCCGACCGGCTTGCGCGCGCTCGAGCCGTTGAAGATGACGTCCGCCATCGAGTCGCCGCGCAGGTGCTTGGCGGAGAGCTCGCCCATCACCCAGCGCACCGCGTCGATGATGTTGGACTTGCCGCAGCCGTTCGGTCCAACGACGCCCGTCAGGTTGCTGGGGAAGTGGATGGACGTGGGATCGACGAAGGATTTGAAGCCGGCAAGCTTGATTCGGGTGAGCCGCATGATGGGCTGGAGTGTGGTCCCGTGGTGCCGTGGTCCGCGTTGGCGGCGTAGTGTAAAGTAAAAATACCCTGCATTCGACGGTTTCTCCGCTCTTCATGAACGCCCCCGCAACCCGCGCGCGACCGAGCTCGGCGCTCGAGACGTTTCCCAACCCCGAGCCCAAGCGCGACTACACGATCCGCATGTCGATCCCGGAGTTCACGTGCCTGTGCCCGCGCACGGGTCAGCCCGATTTCGCGACACTCGAGCTCGAATACGTCCCCGATGCGGCCTGCGTGGAGCTCAAGTCGCTCAAGCTCTACATCTGGTCGTTCCGCGATCGGGGCGCGTTTCATGAAGCGGTCACCAACGAAATTCTCCAGGAGCTGGTGCGCGCGGTGGCGCCGCGTTTCATGCGTCTCACCGCCCGCTTCAACGTTCGCGGCGGGATCTACACCAGCGTGATCGTCGAGCATCGCCAGGCGGGCTGGACCCCGCCCGAGCGCGTCTCGCTGCCGTAGTCAACACCGCTCCCGCGGGCGATTCACAGCCCGAAATCAGCGGCTTAGAAGCCGCCGGCACTGTCTCCACGCCGCGACCCGGGCGCCCCTGTACAGAGCGGGGTGCGCCGGTATAATCGCGCCCCTTCTTTTGATACCGGAGACCCGAATGCGCGCTAAAAAGGCGCCGGCGAAGGCAAAAGCGAAGAAAGTCGCGGCCCGCAAGCCCGCTCACGCGAAGGCCGGCGTCCATGCCAAGGCGAAGACCCGCGCGAAACCTCGTGTCGCTCCGAAGGCGGCGAAGAAAACCCCGCCCGTGAAGAAGCATGCCGGCAACGCCGCCGCGCGTCCCGCGCCGCAGGTGAGCCGACCCATCGGCAAGCCGAGCGCGCCGCGCCCGACCTTCTCGCCTGCCGACCGCTTGCCGCTGCGAGTGGTTCCGCCCGCCGGCGCCGATGCCGAGGACGGCGACGGCGCGGAATCGATGAGCCTGCTGGCGGGGCCGCGCAATGTACAGCCGTACATCCCGAAGCGCGGCGAGCAGTACATGAACAAGGAGCAGCTCGACCACTTCCGCCTGATTCTCAACACCTGGAAACGCGACCTCATGGAAGAAGTCGACCGCACCGTGCTGCACATGAAAGACGAAGCGGCCAACTTCCCGGATCCCAACGACCGCGCCACGCAGGAGTCGGAGTTCAGTCTGGAGCTGCGCACGCGTGACCGGGAGCGCAAGCTCATCCGCAAGATCGACGAGGCGCTGAAGCGCATCGAGGACGGCAGCTACGGCTACTGCCTCGAGACCGGCGAGGAGATCGGGATCAAGCGTCTCGAAGCCCGGCCGGTCGCCACGTTGTGTGTCGAGGCACAGGAACGGCGCGAGCGACGTGAGCGCCAGTACGGCGACCGGGACGATCGCTACCGCTAGGACAGCTCTGCACAGAGGCGGACCACCGCGCTATCGCGGCAGATTCGCCCCCTCCCCGACCGGCCTGCTCCATTCGGGATCGCTGCTCGCTGCCCTTGGCAGCTACCTGCGGGCCCGCTCCTGCCAGGGCGAATGGCTGCTGAGGATCGAGGATCTCGACACACCGCGGGTCGTTCCCGGCGCCGCGGATCAGATCGTGCGCACGCTCGAGCATTTTGGGTTCGAGTGGGACGGCGCCATCGTCCGGCAGAGCGAGCGCACGGCACTCTATGCATCCGCCATAGACGCACTGGCAACGGCAAACCTGCTGTACCCCTGTTCCTGCAGCCGGCAGGACCTTGCCCAGGCCGCGCGTGCCAGCGATGTCGACGCCAACGACGAGCCCTACTACCCCGGCAATTGTCGCAACGGCCCGCGCCGCACCGATGCGCCGCTCGCCCTGCGCCTGCGCACGCCCGACCGGGAGCTGCGCTTCGCCGATGAGCTGCAAGGCGAGTGCACGCACAACGTCGCACGCGAAGTCGGCGACTTCGTGGTGCGTCGTCGCGACGGCCTGCATGCCTATCAGCTGGCGGTGGTCGTCGACGATGCCGAGCAGGGCATCACCGAGGTGGTGCGCGGAATCGACCTCCTCACGAGCACTCCGCGCCAGATGTTGCTCCAGGAGGCGCTCGGGCTCGCGCAGCCTCGCTATCTGCATCTGCCGCTGCTGGTGGAAGCGGACGGGCAGAAGCTCGCCAAGTCGCGTCGCTCGGTTCCGGTCGCTGGCGCCGACGCGAGCGCGCAGTTGCACGCCGCCCTCACCTGGCTCGGGCAGCGCCCCCCGGCCGAGCTGGCGCTCGGTCAACCCACCGAAGTCATGAAGTGGGCCATCGGGACTTGGGACCTCGCGCCCTTGCGAGGGCGGCGCGAAGTCAGGTTGTAGACAGATTTGGGGCTGGCACCGCGGATGGATTATTGTATGGGCCTCAACTTCTGCGACGACTGCCCTTCGGCTCCCGGTGCAAGGCCGCGAGCAACCAGAAGGCAAGCCGCCGGAGGCACCTGCAGATGAGCGAGCCGCGAGTCATCAAGAAATATCCGAACCGTCGGCTGTATGACACCGTTGAGAGCCGCTACATCACGCTGGCTGACATCCGCCGCCTGGTGCTCGACAAGGTGGAGTTCGTCGTCATCGACAAGAAGACCCAGGAAGACATCACGCGCAGCATCCTGTTGCAGGTCATCGCCGAGCAGGAGCACCAGGGCGAGCCCCTGATGAGCCAGGACTTCCTGTCCCAGGTGATTCGTTCCTACGGCGGCGCCATGCAGGGCTTCGTCGGCAGCTACCTGGAACAGAGCCTGAAGCTGTTCGTGACGCAGCAACAGCAGGTGCGCGATCGCGTGAAGAGCATGGTGGGCGTAGACCCGGTCGAGACCGTGACCAGCCTGGCGCAGAAGAACTATGCCCGCTGGCGCTCCGTGCAGGACGAGATCTTCAAGGCGCTGATGAATGCCGCCAGCCGCAGCCGCGACCGTCCGGAGAGCGAGGATGGGACCGACGGCAGCGAAGTGAAACAGCCGCCGGCCGCGTAGCTTCACGCCCTCGCCCACCCCGTGGGAGAGGGCCGGGGTGAGGCAAACCTAGTTGACGTTGCGCATGCTGAGGCGGATACGGCCCTGCCGGTCCACCTCGAGCACCTTCACCTTGATCACGTCGCCTTCCTTGAGCTTGTCGCTGACGCGCTCCACCCGCTCGTCCGAGATCTGCGAGATGTGCACCAGGCCGTCCTTGCCGGGCAGGATGGTGACGAAGGCGCCGAAGTCCATGAGACGCGCCACCTTGCCCTCGTAGACGTGCCCAACCTCGACGTCCGCGGTGATCAGCTCGATGCGCCGCTGCGCCTCGCGCCCCGAGGCGCCGTCGACTGAGGCGATGCGCACGGTGCCATCGTTCTCGATGTCGATGGTGGTGCCGGTCTCCTCGGTGATCTGGCGGATCACCGCACCGCCCTTGCCGATCACGTCGCGGATCTTCTCGGGGTCGATCTTGATGGTCACGATCGTCGGCGCCCACGCGGACATCTCCGCGCGCGGCTTGTCGAGGACCTTGTTCATCTCGCCGAGGATGTGCAGGCGGCCCTCATGGGCCTGCTCCAGCGCCACCTTCATGATCTCCGGGGTGATGCTGTCGACCTTGATGTCCATCTGCAGCGCGGTGACGCCCGTCGCGGTGCCCGCGACCTTGAAGTCCATGTCGCCGAGGTGGTCCTCGTCGCCCAGAATGTCGGTCAGGACGGCAAACTTGTCGCCTTCCTTCACGAGACCCATCGCAAC
>DATFEQ010000055.1:0-18009 GCA_035250905.1 Steroidobacteraceae bacterium | reverse complement strand
TGCGGCGCGAGGTCCGCAGCGATCCGGCGTTGCCGCTGCGCTCGCGCGCCCTGGCGATGCGACTGCGCGATCGGCTGCCGTTCTCCCTCACCGGGGCGCAGCAACGCGCCTTCGATGAGCTCGCCGCGGATCTCGCCGAGCCGCGCCCCGCACTGCGGCTCATCCAGGGCGATGTCGGTTGCGGCAAGACCCTAGTGGCAGCGCTCGCCACGGCGTGCGCGGTCGAGGCCGGCAGCCAGGCCGCGCTCATGGCGCCGACGGAGCTCCTCGCCGAGCAGCACGCGCGCAACTTCGAGCGCTGGCTCGCGCCGCTCGGCATCGGCGTCTCCCTGTTGTCGGGAAAGCTGCAGGGACGCTCACGCGAGCAGGCGTTGCGGGCAATCGCTTCCGGGGAGACCGGTGTCGTGATCGGCACGCACGCGTTGTTCCAGGAAGGCGTCGCATTCAAGGAGCTCGCGCTCGCGATCGTCGACGAGCAGCATCGCTTCGGCGTCCACCAGCGGCTGAAGCTGCGCGACAAGGGTGTCCACGACGGCCGGCACCCGCACCAGCTCATCATGACGGCGACGCCGATCCCGCGCACGCTCGCCATGTCGGCGTACGCGGATCTCGACGTGTCGATCATCGACGAGCTGCCGCCGGGCCGGCGGCCGGTGCAGACGGTAGCGATGCCCGAGAATCGGCGCGAAGAAGTGGTGGAACGCATTCGTGTCGCGTGTCGCGAAGGTCGCCAGGTCTATTGGGTATGCCCACTCATCGACGAATCCGATGCGCTGCGCTACCAGGCGGTCGAGGAGACCGCCGCCGCGCTCGCCGCGGCCTTGCCTGAAGTACGCATCGGCATCGTGCACGGGCGGATGACGCCCGCGCAGAAGGACGCGGCCATGGAGCGCTTCAAGGCCGGCACCCTGCAACTCCTGGTCGCCACTACGGTGATCGAGGTGGGCGTGGACGTCCCCAACGCCAGCCTGATGGTGATCGAGAACGCGGAACGCATGGGTCTCGCGCAATTGCATCAACTGCGCGGCCGGGTCGGTCGCGGCGAGCACCCGAGCAGCTGCGTGCTGCTCTACCGCCCGCCGCTCACCGAGCTCGCGCGCGAGCGGCTCGGAGTGCTGCGCGAAACCAACGATGGCTTCGAGATCGCGCGGCGGGATCTCGAGCTTCGGGGACCCGGGGAGCTGCTCGGGACGCGCCAGACGGGGCTCGTGCAGATGCGCGTGGCCGATCTCATGCGCGACGCCGACCTGTTGCCGCGCGTGCAGCGCGTGGCGGAGCTGATGCTCGAGCAGCATGCGGCTAACATAGCGCCGTTGCTGGAACGGTGGGTGGGTCGCGGCGAGGCGTACGGACAGATCGCATGAAAGCCAACGTGCATCCGTGGACGCGTCTGCGCAACTCGATCCTAAGCCTGTCGCTGTTCTCGGTCGCCCTGCCGCGCCTGGGCAAGACGCTCTACCAGTATGTGCTGCTGATGCGGCTGCATCGGCCGATCGGCATCTGGCTCCTGATGTGGCCGATGCTCTGGGCGCTCTGGATCGCCGGCAGCGGACAGCCCGACGAGCGCCTGCTGATGGTCTTCCTGCTGGGCTGCCTGCTGATGCGTTCGGCGGGCTGCGTGATCAACGACTACGCCGATCGCGACCTCGATCCGTTCGTGAAGCGCACCAAGGACCGCCCGCTCGCCGCGCGCCGCGTCAGCCCGCAGGAGGCGTTGCTGTTGTTCGCGGCGCTGTCGTTGGTCGCGGTCGGATTGGTGTTCACGCTCAACCCGCTCGCACAGCTGCTCGCCGTGGCTGGCGGGCTGCTCGCGATCACGTATCCCTTCATGAAGAGGGTGTTCCCGCTGCCGCAGTTCTATCTCGGGGCGGCCTTCGGCATCGCCGTGCCGATGGCGTTCGCCGCGCAGACGGGCGAAGTGCCGCGGCTCGGGTGGGTGCTGTTCCTCGCGACCCTGGTCTGGGCGGGCGTATACGACACGCTCTACGCCATGGTCGATCGCGAAGACGACATGAAGCTCGGCGTCAAGTCGACCGCGATCCTGTTCGCGGACGCCGACCGCTTCATCGTGGGCGTCATGCAGCTGATGGTGCTGGGCGCCCTGTACCTGATCGGCCGCGATCTCGCGTTCGGTCGCTGGTACTGGGCAGGACTCGCGGCCGGCGCGCTGCTCTTCGTCTGGCAGCAATGGCTGATCCGCAAGCGCGAGCCCGAGCGCTGCTTTCAGGCCTTCAACAACAACCACTATTTCGGCATGGTCGTCTTCATCGGCATCATGCTGCACTACCTGTTCGCAGAGTGAACCGGCGTCGCGCGCGCCACGGCCCAGACGCTCACCTGTTTCACACCACCGCGCAGCAGCGTGCGCGCGAGCTCGTTCGCGGTGCTGCCGGTCGTGAGCACATCGTCGAGGATCGCAATGTGCCTGGCGGCGGGCTTGCGCTCGAGGACGAACGCGCCGCGCAGGTTCTGCCGGCGCTCCCGCGCGCTGAGCGTCGTCTGATCGACGGTCGCGCGTGCGCGGCGGCACAAGCGCTCATCGAGCGCGATGCCCAGTGTCGCGGCCACGTGGCGCGCGATCTCCCCGGACTGGTTGAAGCCGCGCTCGCGATGCCTCGCCGGATGCAGCGGAACCGGAACCAGCAGCTCCGGGAGCGGCCCAGCGTGCGCGCGCAGGTGTTGCACGCATAGCGTGCCGAGGACGCGACCGTAGGCCAGTCGTCCGTGGTACTTGAAGTCCTTGACCAGTCGGTCGAGCGGATACGCGTAGTGAAACGGCACGAGCGCGCGGGCGAAGCGCGGCGGGCGCCGGAGACAGTCGCCGCAGAGGGAGCCGGCCGGAGTACCGGCCGGCAACGGCGCCGCGCACCGCGCACAGGCAACCCGGTTCCAGGGCAGCTCCGCTGCGCACGGCTCGCACAGGTCGAGCACCGGCCGCTGACCCGCGCCGCCGCACAGCACGCAGTACGGGGGCAGCAGCACCGCCTGTACATTTATTAACCAAGCGTTAACCAGGGCATGCACGGCAGGTTGACAGTCCGAAGGGGTGCCCCGAATACTGCGCGCCGACCGCACCGCTGTCCGCGGCCAGATCAGGCGCAAGCAGGAACAAATGGCATGACCGCACCCGCAGGCCCCATCCGCACCGACTGGACGCTCGAGGAAGTGCGCGCGCTTTTCGCGCAGCCCTTCGCCGACTTGATGTTCGTCGCTCAGCAGGTGCACCGCGCACACCACGATCCGAACCAGGTGCAGGTGAGCACGCTCCTCAGCATCAAGACGGGCGGCTGCCCGGAGGACTGTGCGTATTGCCCACAGAGCATCCGTTACCACACGGGTGTCGAGCGCGAGGAGCTGATGAGCACGGAGGCTGTGGTGGCGCGGGCACGCGCTGCCCAGGAAGCCGGGGCGACGCGGTTTTGCATGGGCGCGGCCTATCGCGGCCCCAGGAATCGCGAGCTCACGCAGATCGCCGCGATGGTGCGCGAAGTGCGCGCCCTCGGTCTCGAGACCTGCGCGACCCTCGGGATGCTCACGCCCGAGCAGGCGCGCGAGCTCAAGGAAGCAGGGCTCGACTACTACAACCACAACCTCGACACCTCGGCCGAGCACTACGAGAAGATCATCACCACGCGCACCTACCAGGATCGCCTCGATACGCTCGCGGCAGTGCGCGCCGCGGGCATGAAGGTCTGCTGCGGCGGCATCCTCGGGCTCGGCGAGTCGGAGCTCGATCGCGCCAAGCTCCTGCACACGCTGGCGACGCTCCCCGAGCATCCCGAGAGCGTGCCGATCAACGAACTGGTGCAGGTGCAAGGCACGCCGCTCAATGGCTCGGCGCGCATCGACCCGCTCGATTTCGTGCGCACCATTGCGGTCGCCAGGATCCTGATGCCGAAGGCCCACGTGCGCCTGTCGGCGGGGCGCACCGAGATGAGCGACGAGTTGCAGGCGCTGTGCTTCCTCGCCGGCGCCAATTCGATCTTCTACGGCGAGAAGCTCCTCACCACGGGCAATCCGGACGTGGCGCACGACCGGTCGCTGTTCGCACGGCTGGGAGTTGAACCTGAGCCTCGACCTGCCTGAAGCGCTCGAGGACCTGCGCGCCCACGACCTGTATCGGCGCCGGCGCACGGTGCAGCATTGGCCGAGCGAACGCGGCGGAGCGCTGGCGATCGTCGACGGCCAGGAGCGCCTGGTTTTCTGCAGCAACGACTACCTGGGGCTGGCCCACGATCCGCGCGTCAGCGAGGCGTTGCGCGCGGCGGCCGCGCGATTCGGCGTCGGCAGCGGCGCCTCGCACCTGGTGACCGGTCACGGGGCCGAGCACCACGCACTCGAAGAGGAGCTCGCCGCGTTCACCGGCCGCGAGCGCGCACTCCTCTTTTCTACCGGCTACATGGCGAACCTGGGCGTGGTCGCGGCGCTGGCGGGGCGTGGCGACGAAGTGCTCGAGGATCGCCTGAACCACGCTTCGCTCCTCGATGCGGGGCTCCTGTCGGGCGCGCGCTTCAGCCGGTATGGGCATGCGGACGCGTCCGCTGTCGAGGCGCGGCTGGCACAACCGGCCGACGGCACGCGCCTCGTGGTGACGGATGGAGTCTTCAGCATGGATGGCGACGTCGCGCCGCTGGCGGCGCTCGCCGCATCCTGCGCGCGGCATCGCGCCTGGTTGATGGTGGATGACGCCCATGGCCTGGGCGTGTTGGGCGCGACCGGGCGAGGCACACTCGAGCATCTCGGTCTCGCCTCGTCATCGGTGCCCGTTCTCATGGGCACGCTCGGCAAGGCCGTCGGCACCTTCGGAGCGTTCGTGGCAGGCAGTGCCACGCTCATCGAATACCTGATTCAGAAGGCGCGCACCTACATCTATACGACCGCGCTGCCGCCCGCGGTCGCCGCCGCCACGCGCGTGGCTGTGCGACTCGTGACCGAAGAGTCCTGGCGGCGCGAGCGCGTGCTGGCCCACGTCGCACGCTTCCGCGACGTGGCGACGAGCGCAGCGCTCGAGCTCGGGTCTTCGCACACACCCATCCAGCCGATCATCCTCGGGAGCGCGGCGCGTGCACTGGCCGCGAGCGATGCGCTGTGGGAGCAGGGCATCTGGGTCACGGCGATTCGACCGCCGACGGTCCCGGAGGGCACGGCACGCCTGCGTATCACGCTGACCGCAACGCATACCGACAGCGAAGTCACGCGCCTGGTCGAGACGCTCGCGGCCGTGCTGAAGTCGCTCGCATGAGCCTGCACGTCACCTCGATCGGCCAGGGGCCGCGGCTCGTCCTGTTGCACGGCTGGGCGCTCAACTCGCATGTCTGGGACGACGTCGTGCCGCGGCTCGCGAGTGAGTTCACGATCGACTGCGTCGACCTGCCGGGTCACGGAGCGAGCGCGTGGCAGCCGGGGATCCACGATCTCGACTCGCTCGCGCAAGCCGTGGCCCCGCATCTCGGCGCGCAGTGTCACGTGCTCGGCTGGTCGCTCGGCGGGATGGTGGCGCTCAAGCTGGCTCTCAAGCAGCCCGCGCGCATCGAGAAGCTGGTGCTGGTCGCGAGCACCCCCAGGTTCGTCGCGAGCCCCGACTGGCCGAGCGCGATGCAGCCCGCGGTGCTCGAGCATTTCGCGACGCGGCTGCGCGAGGACTATCCCGCGACCGTGCGCGAGTTTCTCACCCTGCAGGTGAGAGGCGATGAGCGTGCCCACGAGGCGTTGCGCATTCTCAGGCGCCGCGTGCTGATTGCCGGCGAGCTGCACCAGGCCGCACTGCGCATGGGACTCAAGATCCTGCGCGACAGCGACCTGCGCGCCGAGCTGCGGCTCGTCCGCTCACCGACGCTCGTGATCGCGGGCGAACGCGACGCGCTGGTGCCAGCCCCAGCCGCGGCGGCGCTCGCCGCCGGACTGCCCCAGGCGCGCGCGCACCTCATCGAGCGCGCGGCGCACGCGCCCTTCCTGTCGCATCTCGACGAGTTCTGCAGCGAAGTGCGCAACTTCCTGGCGCGCGCGCAACTCGGCTCCGCGCGGAGCGCATCGTGAGCGCGGGTGACACGCGAGCAGGGGATCGTTTCACGCTGGATCGCAGCCGCGTGCGGCGTTCCTTCGAGCGCGCGAGCGCGAGCTACGATCGGGCCGCCGTGCTGCAGACCGACGTGCGCAAGCGCCTGCTCGCGCGCCTCGAATACGTCAGCCTCGCCCCGCAAGCGATCGTCGACGCGGGATGCGGCACCGGGCACGCGAGCCGCGAGCTCAAGCGGCTGTATCCGCGGGCGCTGGTCGTCGCGCTCGACCTCGCGCCGGGGATGTTGCGCGCCGCGGCTCGCCAGCGCGGGTGGCTGCGCCGCTTCGAGCGCGTATGCGCCGACGCCCAACGCATGCCGCTCGCGGATGCGAGCGTCGACCTCCTGTACAGCAACCTGATGCTGCAGTGGTGCGACGATCTCGACGCGCTGTTCGCGGAGTGCAGGCGCGTGCTCAAGCCGCGCGGGTTGCTCACCTTCAGCACCTTCGGCCCGGATACGCTGAAGGAGCTGCGTGCCGCGTGGGCCAGCGTGGACGCCCACACGCACGTGCACCGCTTCATCGATATGCACGACATCGGCGATGCGCTGGTGCGCGCGGGCCTCACGGAGCCGGTGCTCGACGTCGAGCCCTTCACGCTCACGTACGCCGACACGTTCACGCTCATGCGTGACCTCAAGGCCATCGGCGCCCACAACGCCGCGGCGGGTCGCGCGCCCGGGCTGACCGGCCGTGGCCGCTTGAGCGCGATGAGCGCGGCCTACGAGCGGTACCGCACTTCGGGACGACTGCCCGCGACCTATGAAGTGGTTTATGGTCAGGCCTGGGGACAGGCGCTGGGGGCTAGGCCCGGCGCGTCCGGTGAAGTCAGGATCCCGGCTACCTCCATCGGACGCCGGACCGGGGGATAGGCATGTCGGGTCGCAAGCGCGTCCTGTTCGTCACGGGCACGGACACCGGGGTCGGCAAGACACTGATTGCTTCCGCCTTGCTGCGCGGCTTGCGTGAGCGCGGCGCGCGCGTGGCGGGCATGAAACCGATTGCCTCGGGCGGGCGCGAGACCTCCAACGGCATCGTCAACGACGATGCGCTCGCGTTGATCGCCGAGGCGAGCGAGCCCGCCCCGTATCGCATCGTCAACCCGTATTCGTTCGTTCCGGCGATCGCGCCCCACGTCGCCGCCGTCGAAGCCGGCACGCGCATCGACCTGCGCGAGCTCGAGCGCGCCTTCCGCATCCTCGCGGGTCTGGCCGACGTCGTGGTGATCGAAGGCGCGGGGGGGTGGCTCGTGCCGCTCGATGAGCGCCATGCTCTCGCCGATTTCGCCAAGCGCGTGAAGGCCGACGTGATTCTCGTCGTGGGCCTGCGGCTCGGTTGCCTGAACCACGCGCTGCTCACGGCTGCGGCCGTCGCGCACTCAGGACTGAAGCTCGCGGGCTGGGTCGGCAACGGCATCGATCCGGGGTTCGAACGGTCCTCCGACAATGTGCGCGCCCTCGAAGAACGCCTGCGGGCACCGCTCCTCGGCGTCGTCCCGCACCGCAGCCCGGCCGATGCCGCCACCGCACTCGAATGCCTCGATCTCGATGCGCTGCAGTAGCGGCGCCGCGAACCGAGGCGCTAACTCGTTGAGTTGCGGCAGTATTCGACCTTGAGTAGGCTACGCGCGCTTCGCACCCCGTGAGCGCTGATGGACACGACGTCTGACGAACTTTGCCTGGAGCTGCGGCCGAACTGTGCGCTCACCCGCGCGAGTGCACTCCTCTTCTTCGGGTTCGTCTGCCTGACCTCGTTCGGGATCGCAACCCTGATGGCCGTGCAGGGCTTCTGGCCGGTGCTGCCGTTCGCCGGACTCGAAATGCTCGTGCTCGGCTGGGCGCTGCGCGTGAGCCTGGCGAACGCCCATGTGGTACAGCGACTTGCGGTCACGCAGGACACGGTCCGCGTCGATTGCTCGAGTCCACGCAGCGAGGAGCACCTCGTGTTTCCTCGCCATTGGTCGAAGGTTACACTGCGCGCTTCGTATACTGCGCTGCACCCGAGCCAATTGCTGATCGAATCGCGCGGTCGCGCCGTCGAGATCGGCGGGTTCCTGACAGAGGACGAGCGGCGCGGGCTCGCGGCGCGGCTCAAGCAGATGATCGGCACCATCAACGAATCGCCGCCCCTGGACGGCCGGACCGCGGCGCAGGCGCCTTAGTGGGGAGCAAGAGTCACTCAATGGTCACGCACATCGCATCGAGAATCCGGCTCGCGGCCGCGTTGGCCGCCTCGGCCTGGGGCGCACCCGCGTTGGCGGAAAAGGCCCTCAACATGCCGGAGGGCGTGACCGAGCTCAGCGTCAAGATCTACGCGCTGCACATGGAGATCTTCTGGTGGTGCGTGGGCATCGCGGTGATCGTGTTCGGCGTGATGATCTACTCGATCGTCAGGTTCCGGAAATCGGCCGGTGCCGTTGCCGACAAGACGCTCGTCCACAGCACGCGCGTCGAGATCGCCTGGACGCTGGTGCCGATCGCGATCCTCGTGATCATGGCGGTGCCCGCGGCGCGCACGCTGATCGAGATCGAGGACACGCGGGGTTCCGAGATCTCCATCAAGGTCACGGGCTACCAGTGGCGCTGGCACTACGACTATCTCGACCGCGGCGTGAGCTTCTTCTCGACGCTCGCACGCGACAGCGACGCCGCGCGCCAGCTCCGTTCGGGCATCGACCCGAACACTGTGCCCAACTACCTGCTCGCCGTGGATCACCCGCTGGTGATCCCCGCGGGCACCAAGGTTCGGCTCCTCCTGACCGCGAATGACGTGATCCACGCCTGGTGGGTGCCCGACTTCGGCATGAAGAAAGACGCCATCCCGGGGTTCGTGAACGAGATCTGGATCAACGTGGACGCGCACAAGACCGGCACCTATCGCGGCCAGTGTGCGGAGCTCTGCGGACGCGACCACGGCTTCATGCCGATCGTGGTCGAGGTGAAGTCGAAGGACGATTTCGCCGCATGGCTCAGCGCGCAGCAGGAAGCGGCGAGCCAGGCAGCGTCGCCAGCGACCCCGGCGGCCGAGCCGCTCGCGGCCAATGACCCAGCCACGACCGCGACGCCGGTCGCTTCCACCACCCTGGCGCAGACGCAGTGACTCGCCTGACAGAGCGGAGAGCATAGAGCAATGGCCACGTATTCCCACGCGCACGGTTCCGCGGACGCTGCCCACGCCCATCACGACGAGAAACCGACAGGCATCAAGCGGTGGCTCTTCACCACCAATCACAAGGACATCGGGACCATGTACCTGGTGTTCTCCGGGATCATGTTCTTCATCGGCGGTGCGATGGCGTTGGTGATCCGCGCGGAGCTCTTCCAGCCGGGCCTGCAGGTCGTCGACCCGGGCTTCTTCAACACCATGACCACGATGCACGCGCTGATCATGATCTTCGGCGCGGTGATGCCGGGCTGGGTCGGGCTCGCGAACTGGATGATCCCGATGCAGGTGGGCGCGCCCGACATGGCGTTGCCGCGCATGAACAACTACAGCTTCTGGATCCTGCCGTTCGCCTTCACGCTGCTGCTCATGACGCTGTTCCTGCCGGGCGGCGGGCCCGCGGGCGGCTGGACGCTCTATCCACCGCTGTCGCTGCAGGCGGGCAACAGCCTGCCGCTGATGATCTTCGCGATCCACCTGATGGGCGCCTCCTCGATCATGGGCGCGATCAACATCATCGTGACCATCATGAACCTGCGCATGAAGGAGATGTCGCTGCTGCACATGCCGCTGTTCGTGTGGACGTGGCTGATCACGGCGTATCTGCTGATCGCGGTGATGCCGGTGCTCGCGGGCGCCGTCACGATGCTGCTCACCGATCACTTCTTCGGCACGAGCTTCTTCAGCGCCGCGGGCGGCGGCGACCCGGTGATGTTCCAGCACATCTTCTGGTTCTTCGGGCACCCGGAAGTCTACATCCTCATCCTGCCCGCCTTCGGCATCGTCTCCGAGGTGATCCCGACGTTCTCGCGCAAGCCTCTCTTCGGCTACGACGCGATGGTGTACGCGACCGCGAGTATCGCGTTCCTGTCGTTCATCGTGTGGGCGCACCACATGTTCACGGTGGGCATGCCGCTCGCCGGCCAGCTCTTCTTCATGCTCTCGACCATGCTGATCGCGGTGCCGACCGGCGTGAAGGTGTTCAACTGGACCGCGACCATGTGGAAGGGGAGCCTCTCCTTCGAGCCGCCGATGCTGTTCGCGCTCGCCTTCCTGTTCCTGTTCACGATCGGCGGCTTCTCGGGCCTGATGCTCGCGATCGTGCCGGCGGACTTCCAGTACCACGACACCTACTTCGTGGTCGCGCATTTCCACTATGTGCTGGTGCCGGGCGCGATCTTCGGCATCATGGCGGGCGTCTATCACTGGCTGCCCAAGTGGACCGGCCACATGTACGACATGAAGCTCGCCACGTGGCACTTCTGGCTGTCGGCGATTTTTGTGAACGTGCTGTTCTTCCCGCAGCACTTCCTCGGACTCGCAGGCATGCCGCGCCGCATTCCCGACTACGCCACGCAGTTCGCCGACTGGAACATGTGGTCATCGATCGGCGCGTTCGGCTTCGGTTTCTCGCAGATCCTCTTTGTGATCGTGATCTACAAGTGCATCAAGGGCGGCGCCAAGGCGACCAGCGACGTGTGGGAGGGCTCGCACGGCCTCGAGTGGCTGCTGCCGTCGCCGCCGCCGTATCACAGCTGGGAGAGCCCGCCGCGCGTCAAGTTCGGCGCCGAGATGGGCGAATTCGACCCGCACGCGGCCAAGGCGAAATGAGTTCGAGCATCCAGGCACCCACGGTGGATGCGGACCCCGAACGCCGCAAGCGCACGCGCCGCCTGGCGATCGTGCTCGGGCTGATCGCGCTCGCCTTCTACCTGGGCTTCATCCTGCTGGGTGTCTCCCGCGCATGAGCGAGATCGGCCGTACGCGACCGCACCGCGCGCTCGTCCTCAAGCTCGCGCTCATGACGCTCGGCAGCTTCGCGTTCGGCTTCGCGCTGGTGCCGCTCTACGACGTGTTCTGCAGCGTCACCGGCATCGGCAGCCGCACTGCGCTGAAGACTCCGGCCACCGTGGTCGGCGCGCCCGATGAGACGCGCAGCGTGACGGTGGAGTTCGTCGCGAATCTCGCGAGCAGCGGCAGTTTCGAATTCCGGCCGGCGCTCGCGCAGATGCAGGTGCACCCGGGCCAGCTCTACGAGACCACGTTCTTCGCGCGCAATCTCACCGGCCGCGACACCGTCGCGCAGGCAGTACCCAGCATCGCCCCCGGGCGCGCGAGCGCATACTTCCGCAAGACCGAGTGCTTCTGTTTCGTGCCGCAGCACTTCGCCAGGGACGAGGGCCGCGACATGACCGTGCGTTTCAGCATCGACCCCAAGCTCCCCGCGGACGTCGATCGCATCACGCTCGCGTATTCCTTCTACGGCCGCTCCCAGCTCACACGCGCCGACCGTTGAAACACCGATCAGCCTAACGGAAACACCTCATGGCTCACGCTCACGAAGCCCACGACCCCAACAAGTATTACGTGCCGCATGGCAGCCCCTGGCCGTTCTATGGCTCGGTGACGCTGTTCGTGCTGATGTTCGGCGCCGCCGCGTTCCTCAACGACTGGGCGGGGTCGCTCGGTGCGTGGGTGCTGCTGCCGGGCTTCCTGATGCTCGCACTCCTCTTCTTCTTCTGGTTCGGCACCGTCATCGACGAGAGCGAGCGCGGCATCTACAACGCGCAGGTGGATCGCAGCTTCCGCATGGGGATGATGTGGTTCATCTTCTCGGAAGTGATGTTCTTCGCCGCGTTCTTCGGCGCGCTCTTCTACGCCCGGCAGTATTCGGTGCCGTGGCTCGGTGGCGAAGGCGTCAAGATCTTCTCGAACCTCCTGCTGTGGCAGGACTACGCCAACGAGTGGCCCACCAACGGGCCGGCCAACGTGGGTGGCGATTTCGAGATCATCCCGGCGCTCGGCGTGCCGGCGCTCAACACCGCGATCCTGCTCTCGAGCGGCGTCACCGTGACCATCGCGCACCACGCGCTGCGCGCCGGCAATCGCGCCGTGCTGGCCATCTTCCTGGCCGCTACGTTCGCGCTGGGCTTCACCTTCGTGGGGCTGCAGGCGATGGAGTACGCCGAGGCCTACCAGCACCTGAATCTCAAGCTCTCGACCGGTGTGTACGGCTCGACCTTCTTCATGCTGACGGGCTTTCACGGCCTGCACGTGACGGTCGGCGCCATCATGCTGACGGTGATCTGGCTGCGCTGCCTGAGGGGCCACTTCACGCCGCAACGCCACTTCGCCTTCGAGGCGGTGGCCTGGTACTGGCACTTCGTCGACGTCGTGTGGCTCGGGCTCTTCCTGTTCGTCTACTGGTTGTGAAGCGCGGTCACGGCGTGACGGCGTGCGGCGTGATCCAGCCCGCGCGGTAGGCCAGCAGCAGCAGCACGAACAGCGCCACCGAGAGGCCGATCCGCCAGGTCAAGGCCTGCAGCATCTTGCGCGAGTCGCCCGTGCCGCGCATGAGCTGATACAAGGCGCTTCCCAGGCTCACCACGATGGCGATCAGCACCAGGACGACCAGCAGTTTGAATAAAGGCATGCGCGTGCACCGTCACGGATTGAGCGCCAGTATAAGACCCGGTGGCTGAAAGTGGCGCTGCGAATCGGCTCACGGGTGTTCGCGCCGCGTCTGTTCATCGTGCTCGCGGCGCTGACGTTGCTCGCTGCGTTCCTCGCGCTCGGTTTCTGGCAGCTCGAGCGGATGCGCGAGAAACAGGCGCTGTTCGCGGCCTTTGAAGCCGGCGCCACGCGCCTCGAGCGCCTGTCCGATATCGAGCCGGAGCGCGCGGATCGCTATGCGCGAGTGCTGGCCGTCGGACGCTACGACACGCAGCACCAGTTTCTGCTCGACAACATGACGCATGCCGGGCGGGCGGGATACCGCGTGCTGACACCATTGAACCTGGGCGAGGGCGACATCGTGCTGGTGGATCGCGGCTGGCTGCCGCTCGGGGCGACGCGCGAGACCTTGCCCGATGTCGCGGTCGCGGAGAACGCGCGCAGTGTCGTGGGCCGACTCGACGACGTGCCGGCCGCGGGCATCGATCTCCCTGCGGCGGCAGGCACGGCCACCACCTGGCCCAGGGTCCTGAGCTATCCCCACCTGAGCGACCTGCAGGCCGCGCTCGGACGTCCGCTTGAGGCGCGGATCATCCTGCTCGATCCCGCGCAACCGGACGGCTACGTGCGCGCCTGGCAGCCGTCGCAGTTCCCGCCGGAACGCCACCTGGGCTACGCGATCACGTGGTTCGCGCTCGCGGCCACGGTCGCGGTGCTGTTCATCGCTCTCAACCTGCGCCGCGCGCCGGGGTCCTCTTGAACGCCGCCACGCCTCGGAAGCGGCGGCGCCTGGTATTGGGGCTGCTCGCACTGCTGTTCCTCGCACCGCTCGCGCTCTCGTTCTACCTCTACTACGGTGGCTGGCGCGTGTCGGGCGACGTCAGTCACGGGGACCTGATCACGCCGGCGCGCACGTTGCCGAAGGTGTCGCTCGGCGGCCCCGACGGCGGCGTAGCGGCGCTCGTGTTCGACGGCAAGTGGTCGCTGATCTACGCGGGAGACGGCCGTTGCGATGCGGACTGTCGCCACGCGCTCTACGTGACGCGCCAGGTGCGCCTCGCGCTCAACCAGCACATGGAGCGGGTGCAGCGCGTATTCCTGTATCGCGGGGAGTGCTGCGAGGAGCCGTATTTTTCCCAGGAGCAGCCGGGACTGATCGCGCGCGATCTCGACTCCGCGGCCGGGCGCGAGCTCGACGCCATCCTGCAATCCTCGGTGCGCGCGGGGGAGGCGCGCTCGCGTATCTGGATCGCCGACCCGCTCGGCAACCTGGTGCTGAGTTACCCGGCGGACACGGATCCGCGCGGCATGATCGCGGACATGAAGAAGCTGCTGAAACTCTCGCACATCGGTTGATGACGATGAGCGCTGTCACCTCGTTCCGCGCGCTCACGCTGGCTGCGCTCATCCTGTGCGCGATCGTCGTCGTGCTGGGCGCCTTCGTCCGCCTGACCGACGCCGGGCTCGGATGCCCGGACTGGCCGACGTGCTACGGGCACGTGACCGCGGGCAGCGCGCTCGACAACCAGGAGGCGATCGACGCAGCCTTTCCGGGAAGGCCGTTCCACTACGGCAAGGCGCTGCGCGAAATGACGCACCGGTACGCGGCGAGCATGCTCGGTCTCATCGTCGTGCTGATGACCGCACTCGCATGGCTCCGCCGGCGCGAAGGCGCGCTGCCCGTCCGCCTCACCACGATCCTGCTGATCACCGTCGTCGCGCAGGGCATGCTGGGGATGCTCACCGTGACCTGGCTCCTCAAGCCGCTGATCGTGACGCTGCACCTGCTCGGAGGGATGCTCACGCTCGCGCTGCTCTGGTGGCTGTGGCTGCAGCCCGAGAATCGGGGCCCTCACCCCAGCCCTCTCCCGCAAGCGGGAGAGGGAGTGGACTTCTTGCCCCCTCGCCCCTCTGGGGAGAGGGTTGGGGTGAGGGGTCGCCCACGGCAGCGGAGTGAGGCCTCGTTGCGGCCGTTGGCGGTGGCCGGACTCATCGTGCTCGCATTGCAGATTGCGCTCGGCGGCTGGACCAGCAGCAACTATGCCGCCGTGGCCTGCCCGGACTTCCCGACCTGCCAGGGCTCGTGGTGGCCGGCCGCGCAGTTCGACCAGGCGTTCGTCCTGTGGCGCGGTCTCGGCATCGACTACGAGGGCGGCATTCTGGATCATCCTGCGCGCGTGGCGGTGCACTTCACTCACCGGCTGGGCGCCCTGGCCACCACGATCCTGCTCGCGACCCTCGCGCTGCTCGCCATGCGCCGCGCGCCTGCCGGGAAACTGCGGCTCGCGGCGCTCGCGCTGCTCGGCGCGCTCAGCCTGCAGCTCGCGATCGGCATCACCACGGTCATGCGGGGCTTTCCGCTGGCGTGGGCGACGGCGCACAATGCCGGCGCGGCGCTGCTGTTACTGAGCGTCGTCGCCGTGATCCGCTACCTCTGGCCCGCTCATGCAGCAGCACGCGAACAGTGAACCCACGACCGCACCGGCGCGTGCCGGTGTTCGCCTGCGCGATTACTTTGAGCTCACGAAGCCGAAAGTCGTCGCACTGATCGTCTTCACGGCGATCGTCGGTATGCTGCTCGCCACGCCCGGACTGCCACCGGTGCGCGTGTTGTTGTGGGCCACGCTCGGCATCTGGCTCGCCGCCGCCTCGGCCGCCGCCATCAATCACGTTCTCGATCGACGCATCGACGCCGAGATGGTGCGCACCCGGCGCCGGCCGATACCGAGCGGTCATGTGAGCGAGGTCGCGGCGCTGCTGTTCGCTTTCGCGCTCGGGCTCGCCGCAATGCTGATCCTGGCGTTGCTGGTGAACCCGCTCACCGCGCTCCTCACCTTTGCCTCGCTGATCGGCTACTCGGTCATCTACACGACCTGGCTCAAGCGCGCGACGCCCCAGAACATCGTGATCGGTGGCGCCGCTGGCGCCGCACCGCCGGTGCTGGGGTGGACCGCGGTGACCAATAGCGTGGACCCGAACGCGTTGCTGCTGTTCCTGATCATCTTCACGTGGACGCCGCCGCATTTCTGGGCGCTCGCGATCGCGCGCCGCGACGACTACGCCAAGGCCGGAATCCCGATGCTGCCCGTGACGCACGGCATCGAGTTCACGCGCCTGCACATCCTGCTCTACACGATCCTGCTCGTGATCGTGACGCTGCTGCCGTATCTCACCGGCATGAGCGGCCTCATCTATCTCGCCGGCGCGCTGATTCTCGATGCGATCTTCCTGCGCTACGCGTGGGCACTCAGGCAGGGCAGCCGCCTCGAGCTCCCGATGCGCACCTTCAGGTATTCGGTGAACTACCTCATGATGCTGTTCGCATTGCTGCTCATCGATCATTACCTCCGGCCCGGCGCCTGACCAATCTCTCCCGCAGGTGTGATCCAGTAGACAGTCCGCCCCGGTCGCTTCATCTAGCGTTCAGCCGCTCCTATTACGCTGGACTGCATATGAAGCACATCTGGTTTGCGCTTTGCATTTCGGTGTTACCGCTCGGTCTCCTGGGCGGATGCGCCACGTTGTCGGAGAGCGAGTGCCGCAACAGCGACTGGTACGACGTCGGTTTTCGTGACGGGCGCCTGGGCGAGCCGCAGGATCGCGTCAGCCGCCACGCCGGCGCCTGCGCCGATCACGGCGTCGCGCCGGACCGCACGCGCTACCTCGAAGGTCACCAGGCGGGGCTCGAGCACTACTGCACGCAGCACAACGGTCTGCGCGCGGGCGAATCCGGCGCTGCCTACCAGGGCGTCTGCCCCGTGGGTGAAGAGGAGGCGTTCCTGTCCGGTTACCAGGTGGGTCACTCGCTGCATCGCGTGCGCAGCCGCCTGAGCGCGATCGACTACGAGATCCAGGGACTCGACAAGTCGATCGCCGCCGAAGAGACGGAGAAGAAGGAGCTGGCAACGCTCATCTATCGGCGCGTTCAGCTCGAGGGCGAGCGCGGCGCAGCGCGCGAAGAATTGCGACAGCTCGAGCTCGAGGCTGACGCCATCTAGCGGTCCGCTCTGGGCCGACTCCACTGACACGAGGAACCGGTTGCCCGCCCCGGTGCGGCGCCGGGCGGCGCCTGCGGCCGTCTTGGCACGATGTTCGCATCGTTCTGTGCGTTGCAGAAAGGAGATTGGCCGGTGCCAGCACAGAACGAACCGCAGGTCCAGCCAGCCTGGGAGGGGCCGCTGTTCATCGTCGGGATGCCGCGCTCGGGAACGAAGCTGCTGCGCGGTCTCCTGAACCGACATCCGCGCGTCCGCATCCCCAGTTTCGAAACAGAATTCCTGCCGTTCCTGGTGCGCTGGGTCGAGACGCGCGGTCGTCCCGACGATGAGCGCTCATTCGCACGCTTGCACGCCGAGTTGAGCCGCGCTCCCTACTTCGTCTACCGCAATGCCCGGATCGGTCCGTTGCCAGTGAGCGAATGGCGCAGCTGGTGTGCGGGACGCTTCGATGCCGCCGGCCTGTTCGAGGGCATCGTGCGCTACGAGACGCACATCCCGCATGGCAGCGGCGTCATCTGGGGCGATAAGTCACCTGGCTATGTCACGCACCTCGACATGATCCGGCAACACTTTCCGCAGTCGCGCGTGGTGCACCTGGTGAGAGACGTGCGCGATTACTGCGCTTCGATCCGCAAGGCCTGGAACAAGGATGTACGGCGCGCGGCGCACCGCTGGGGGCAGGACGTGCTGAGCGCCCATCGGCATTGCGTGGCCGACCGCACGCACTGCGTCGAGGTGCGGTACGAGGACCTGCTGCAATCTCCCGGCCAGGCGCTCGAGCGCGTGTGCGCGTTTCTCGAGATCCCGTTCACGGACGCGCTCACGCAGCTCGAGCAGTCCGTGGAGAATATCGGGGATGCGAAAGGGAAGACGGAGATCGTGCGCGACAACCGCAACAAGTATCGCACGGCGCTGTCGCGGCGCGAGCTCGAGTCGGTCGAGTCGCTCGGCTGGACGGCGATGCGCGAACTCGGCTACGAGCCGCAACTCGCGCGCGGCCAGACGCATCTCGGCTCGGTCTCGCTCGCCTTGCGGCGTTTCAAGGATGGACTGCGACTGGTCACGGCCGGCGCGGCGAAGTCGCGGCTCTTCGACACGCTACGGTTTCACGTTCAGCACCAGCGGATGTCGAAGCCGTAGTGTCGTGTCCCGGAAGCAGCCCCGACGATTGGGGCGTCGGGTTCGGGAGGTCCTTTCAGGACCGTCGAAAACAGGGATGTTTTCGCCGGAGCCTACAGGGATGTATTCACGGCGTTCCTGAAAGGACCTCCCGGACACGGCGCCCCAGGCTGCCGACACCGGTGCGCTGTATAAGAAGCCACGCCCGAAGGGAAGTTTT